>NZ_VCKX01000191.1 GCF_005889725.1 Nonomuraea zeae | reverse complement strand
CGTGACGGGGTTATCAGCGAAGTCGTGTCACTAGGGCTTTCCACCGTTTCCACCAGGCCAGAACGCGCTGACCTGCGGGTTCAGACCCGAACATGCCCTGGATCACGGATTAGCTGCGGAACGCGGGTGAATCAACCCAGCACAAACTCCGGCGCATACGCCGTCACACTCCGAACCACAACGAGAGGACACCCGCAAGGAGTGTCAGACGTCGCTCCACCCCACCCGGCAGGGTTCTGACTCGTGCGGCTCTGGAGCACTGACCAAACGGGCAAAGCGTAACTTTTGCAAGATCACTCTACAAGAGTTGCTTTGTAGATCAAATAAGTACGGAACGTCACGTACCGGATAAAACGCCCGGCCCTGGAGCCATGACGGGCGGCCGGAGATCCGTCGGCACTGCTGTGCACCCTGTTGTTAATGGGACATGCGGGTTTTGACGGGTTGTTTGGGTTTAGGGAGGTAACTGAGAGTATCGGTATGGGTACGTCTGCTTCCGTCTGGGTGCCCCACAGAAAGCGTGGGCGCCGGATTCTGGCCGACACATCCATGAACGGAAACGAGAGCACGTGAATACTCAGATTCGCCGTGGCCGGCTCGCGGCACTAGCCATGACCGGCGCGGTCGCCAGTGTCATGTTCCTTCCCCTGGGTCTGGGGGTGGCCTACGCGAGCGCGGGCTTCTCCACCGTCCAGGCCGGGGGCCCGCCGGAGCAGGTCCACCACGTCACGAAGCCTAGGTACGTCCCGAGGGAGAAGCCGATCCTGCGTAACCCGCACTGGCGTCCCCCGAACATCGACGTCTTCGTCCACAACCGCAACGACTCGCACAACAAGAAGCGCTTCGACCGGCACCACGAGGTCGTCAGGCCCAACCCGGTCAAGCCCACCCCGGTCAAGCCCGAGCCGGTCAAGCCCGAGCCCATCGAGCCGGACAAGCACGACGACGGTGACTGGTGGTGGCCGGAGGACGTGAGCTGAGCTGCGCACGGAACGCTCGGACGCGTTCAACGTGGGTGGCGAACCCGCATCCGTGCTGCTGCTCCGCCTCAGGCGGCGAGTGAGAGACCGCCGTCGCCGGTGTAGCTGACCGCCTGGGAGGCGGGGTTGTGAGGGCCGCTTCTTGTCGGGAGACGGGGCGGCCCTTCCTCATTGAGTCATCGAGCCGCCGCACGCGACCCGCCCCCGCCCCCGCGCCGTCAGCGGCGCGGGGGCGGGGGCTCGGCTCTTCTTGCTAGCCGCAGTGTTCGAAGGGGCTGGTGTACGAGCTGCTCCCGACGGAGCCGCCCCACTTGACGCATTGCCCGGCCGCGGATCGGATGACCGGCCCGGCGTAGTAGCCGAAGCTGCCTGAGTTCGTCGTCCTGCTCGAGCCCTGCGGTTCGAGGAAGGCCGACATCGACGACGCCGTGCCGACGTTCGACGTCTTCAGCGTCACGACGCAGTTGTTGCCGTTGCCCGAGTTGTAGAGCAGGTAGGCGCGACCGCCGGTGAGGGCCGCCGAGTCGATGACCCCGTAACCGCTGCCGCAGACCTCTTCGGCCGTGTAGGGGTTGCTGCCGCAGGAGTTGGTGCTGGTCACGGCCTTCTTCTGGCCCAGGGAGACGGTCACGCCGTCCACCGTGGGGCTGGTGTCCACCGCTCCGGTGGAGGTCCGCTGCTCGTAGTGCAGGTGCGGCGCGTTGGAGCCGCCCGTGGAGCCGACCGTGCCGATGACGGTGCCCTGCCCGACGCTCAACGAGCCGCCGGCCGCCTTCACCATGGTCGCGAGGTGGGCGTAGCGGGTTCTGGTGCCGTCACCGTGCCGGACCTCCACCCACTGGCCGTAGCTCGTGTCTCCCGCGTTGTAGAAGTACGCGGTGCCCGAGGCGGTGGCCCGCACGGTTTCACCGTCGATGTCATCGCCGCCGTAGTCCTGCCAGTCGATGGAGCCCGACGGGCTGTGATCAGGCGTCCAGTTGTTGGCGTAGAAGGTCTTTCCGCAGTTGAACGGGCTCTTGTGGGAGGTGGCCAGGGTCTCGGTGGCGCCTGCGGAGGCGGCCTGGGGGAACAGCGCCGCCGCGAGGGCGACTGACAGGGCAAGGGTGGCGGATCTGAGGGCCGTCGGCCGAACCGGTCTTCCGGTCATGGGCATGCTCACCTCGTGAACGGGGGGTGGAGGGAAGCGGGTTGATCATGAAGATAACTCCGAAAGTTCTCTTCATCAATGCCTGGTGACGCGAAAGTTTTCGGCTTTGCGAGGGGCGGCGGGCCGGCGCGGCTCGCCGCCCCCGCCGGCCTCAGCGCTCGATCATCTGCATCTGCTCCTCGTTGTGGTGCTCGCCGGCGGCCGGGGGCAGGTTGTCGAGCTTGGCGATCTGCTCGGCGGTCAGCTCGACGTCGTCGGCGGCGACGTTCTCCTCCACGCGCGAGACCCGCTTGGTGCCGGGGATGGGGGCGATGTGCTCGCCCTTGGCCAGCAGCCAGGCCAGCGCGACCTGCGCCGGGGTGCGGCCGGCTTCGGTGGAGTACTCCGACTGCACGGCGGTGACCGGATGCACGGCGTGGGCGCGGCGGATGGTCTCCGGCCCGGCCTCGGACAGGCCGATGTGGCGGATCTTGCCCTGCCGCACCAGCTCGGCCAGGGCGCCGACGGTGTCCTCGATGGGGGTGTCCGGGTCGACGCGGTGCTGGTAGTACAGGTCGATGTAGTCGGTGCCCAGGCGCTTGAGCGAGCCTTCGACGGCGGTGCGGAGGTTGGCCGGGCTGCTGTCGAGGTGTCCTGGGCCGCCCTTCGCGTGCGAGATCATGCCGAACTTGGTCGCCACGACGACCTGCTCGCGGCGGCCCCGCAGGGCGCGGGCGACGAGCTCCTCGTTGAGGTACGGGCCGTAGATCTCGGCGGTGTCGAGGAAGGTTACGCCCAGCTCCAGCGCCCGGTGGATGGTGCGGACGGACTCGGCGTCGTCGCTGCCGGCGCCGGTGTAGCCGAAGGACATGCCCATCGTGCCGAGCCCGATGCGCGAGACGTCGAGATCCCGCAGTGTGGTGTGCTTCATGATCACCTTTCGGGGGTGAGTGTCAGGGTTGGATGAGGACTTTCAGCGCGGTGCGGTCGTTCATCGCGCGGTAGCCGTCGGGCACCTGGTCCAGCCCCACGGTGCGGTCGAAGACCCGGCCGGGCTCCAAGGTGCCGTCCAGGACCTCCGGCAGCAGCTCCTCGATGTAGGCGCGGGCCGGGGCGACGCCGCCGGTGAGGGTGAGGTTGCGCATGAACTCCCCGAAACCCATCGGCACCTGCTCGTACTGGGGCGCGCCGACCCGGCTGACGGTGCCGCCGTCGCGGACCACGGCGAACGCGGTCCGGACGGCCTGCTCGGTGCCGACGCACTCCAGCACGGCGCGGGTGCCGTCGCCGCCGGTGAGCTCCCGTACGCGGTCGATGCCTTCCTGGTCGCGTTCGGGGACGATGTCGGTGGCGCCGAAGTCGCGGCCCAGGTCGGTACGCACCTTGTGCCGGCCCATGAGGATGATCCGGTCGGCGCCTAGCCTGTGCGCGGCCAGCACCGCCATCAGCCCGACCGCGCCGTCACCGATCACCGTCACCGACGTGCCGGGGCCGACTTCGGCGGTGACCGCGCAGTGGTGCCCCGTAGGGAAGACGTCCGACAGGGTGAGCAGGGACGCCAGCAGGGACGAGTGCTCGCCCACGGGCAGCTTGACCAGCGTGCCCTGTGCCTGCGGGACGCGGACCGCCTCGCCCTGGCCGCCGTCCACCCCTTCGGCGCCCCACTGGCCGCCGTGCCGGCAGGAGGTCTGCAGGCCCTCACGGCAGAAGTCGCAGGTGTTGTCCGCCCAGACGAACGGCGCCACCACGACGTCGCCGCGCCGCAGCCCGGACACCTCCGAGCCGAGGTCCTCCACGACGCCGAGAAACTCGTGCCCGATCCGGTCGCCCTGCTCGGTGGCCGGGCGGGACTTGTACGGCCACAGGTCGCTGCCGCACACGCACGAGCGCAGCACGCGTACGAGTGCGTCGGTGGGTTCCCGCAGCACCGGGTCGGGCACGTCCTCCACGCGTACGTCGCCGGCGCCGTAGATCAAGGTCGCGCGCATGAGCCTTCCCATCGTCGAGAGTCGTCGTCGGACCTACCCGCGGCCGGTCGAGGCCCGGTGAGCGGCACGCCTGTCAGCGGTAAATTCACCGAGCCGGGCTCACCTCGTCGAGCGCGCGCAGGCCGTTGAGCGTGCGCGGATAGCCGATGAACGGGATGAGCTGGGTCAGCACCCCGATCAGCCGGGCGCGGTCGTTGCCGACGTTGAGATTGGCCGCGACGTGCCCCTTGACCTGGGGATCGCAGCCGCCGAGCGCGACGAGCACGGCGAAGGTCAGCAGCTCGCGCGTCGGCACGTCGAGGCCGTCGCGGGTGAGATGGTCGCCGAAGCAGTTGGCCGACAGGTAGCGCTGGATGTGCTGCTCGTCCTCGGGCGCGGAGGCGTACAGCGCCTCGACCCGCTCGTCGCCGGCGATCCGCTTCTGCACCGCGAGGCCCTGCTCGTACCGGGTCTCGGGGGTGGTGGTGGACTGGCCGGGCAGCGGCAGCTCGACGCCGCGCTCGGCCAGCACGTCGTTGGTGGCGTGCAGGAAGTCGAAGACCCGGTACTCGCCCACCGCCTGGCAGGCGATCAGGGCGGCGAGCTGGACCATGAGCCGGGTCCGGGCATCCAGGCTCCCGTGGCGCAGGACCTCGTCGAAGGCGAAGTTGTCGAAGCACTCGACGAGCTCGGGATCGGTCCGCGCGAGCGTGGAGACGTGCCCGGGAAAGAGCTCTTCGTGGGTGCGGCGGGCCGCGTCACTGATGGGCATGGGTGCTCCTTGTTCGGGACTGAGGGGCGGCGCCCCCGGCGGCGCGGAGCTCCGTGCTCGCGTCCGCGGGGGCGAGGGCTGGGTCAGGGCTGGATGAGGACTTTCAGCGCGGTCCGGTCGTCCATGGCGCGGTAGCCGTCGGGCACCCGCTCCAGGCCGACGGCGCGGTCGAACACGCGGCCCGGCTCGACCGTGCCGTCCAGCACGCCGGGCAGGAGCTCGTCGATGTAGGCGCGCACCGGGGCGGGGCCGCCGGTCAGCGTGATGTTGGGGCCGAACAGGCTGCCGAAGCCGACCGGGGCGTCCTCGTACTGCGGCACGCCGACCCGGCTGATCACGCCGCCGGGGCGGACGATCCCGGCCGCCGTCTCGTAGGCGTCCAGGTAGCCGACGGCCTCCAGCACCGCGTGGACGCCCTGCCCGCGGGTCAGCTCCCGCACCTTGTCGATGCCTTCGGCGCCGCGCTCGGGGACGACGTCGGTGGCGCCGAAGTCGATGCCGAGCTTGGTGCGCTCGTCGTGGCGGCCCATCAGGATGATCCGCTCCGCGCCGAGCCGCCTGGCCGACAGCACCGCCATCAGCCCGACCGCGCCGTCCCCGATGACCGCCACCGTGGTACGCGCGTTCACGCGGGCCTGCCTGGCGGCGTGGTGGCCGGTGCCGTACACGTCGGCCAGGGTCAGCAGCGACGGCAGCAGCGCCGAGTCCTCCCCGACGGGCAGCCTGACCAGCGTGCCCTGCGCCTGCGGCACGCGGATCGCCTCCGCCTGGGCGCCCCCGACGTCGCCGCGGGCCCAGAAACCGCCGTTGAGGCAGGAGGTGTGCAGGCCCTCGCGGCAGAAGTCGCACGTGTTGTCGGAGTAGGCGAACGGCGACACCACCAGATCGCCACGCTTGAGCCCGGACACCTGTGAGCCGAGTTCCTCGACGACGCCGAGGAACTCGTGCCCCATCGGCGTGCCCTGCTCCGAAGCCGGCAGGGAGTGGTAAGGATGCAGGTCGCTGCCGCAGACGCACGAGCGCACGATGCGTACGATCGCGTCGGTGGGCTGCTGGATCGCCGGATCGGGCGCGTTCTCCACGCGCACGTCGCCGGCACCGTACATGAAGGTTGCTCGCATCAGAGTCTCCGTGTCTCGTGTTCGATCCCGGGCCCGCCCGCGGCCGATCGATCGGCGCGCCTGGGCCAGGCCCGCAGCAGGTAAATCAGATCCGCCCTGCCGCCGCCAGGGGACGGGCATCGGCGCGTTCTTCCTGCTCATCTCCATCAAACGCGCATGCGGGGCCGGGCGGCAGGGCCTGCCGTTACAGGTAATGGCAGAACCCCCCAGCGGACCCGGCCGGCCGGTGACGCGGGGTCAGCCCTGGTCGGGGGCCGGTTGCTCCGCCTCGGCGAGGTCCTGGGTCGCCGCCCAGCTGGCGAGCATCTTGAGGCCGTCGGCGGCGGGGCTGCCAGGGGCCGCGGTGTAGACGTTGAGGAACAGGCCGGGCTCCGACGGCAGCTCCATCGACTCGAAGTCCAGGTCGAGCCGGCCGACGACGGGGTGGCACAGCCGTTTCCGGCCGCTGCGGTGGAACTGCACGTCGTGGGAGGCCCAGCGCTGCCGGAAGATCTCGCTCTGCGTCGAGAGCTCGCCGACCAGCTCGATCAGCGCGCGGTCGTGCGGGTTGCGGCCGGCTTCGAGCCGGAGCATGGCGGCGGCGTCGCCGGCGATCCGGTCCCAGTCGACGAAGAACTCGCGGGCGGCCGGATCGAGGTAGACGAACCGGGTGGTGTTCGCCGGGCGGCGGGGGTCGGCGAGGACGGGGGTGTAGAGGGCGCGGGCGAGCCGGTTCATGGCGACGATGTCGTGGCGGCCGTTGCGCACCCAGGCAGGCGCGTCGGTGATGGCGTCGAGCACCTGCTGGATCGTCGGCCGCACGCTGGCCGGCGGCGTGCGGCGCCGTCGTGGCGCCGGCCCGGCGGCCCTGGCCAGGGTGAACAGGTGCTCCCGCTCGGCCTCGTCCAGCTGCAGGGCGCGGGCCAGGGCGTCCAGCACGCTGTCGGAGGCGCCGGCGAGGTTCCCCCGCTCCATGCGGACGTAGTAGTCGATGGAGACGCCCGCGAGCATCGCCACCTCCTCCCGCCGCAGTCCCTTGACGCGGCGGTTGCCGCCGTAGACGGGCAGCCCCGCCTGCTCCGGGGTGAGGCGCGCCCGCCGCGAGCTGAGGAACTCGCGGACCTCGGCGCGGTGGTCGATCTGGCCCATGACCCCAGGGTATGCAAGTCCGCGCTGGTGAAGGAGGTAAGGCCAGTACCCCGGATGGGCGGGGAGCGGACACCGGCTGAGGCCGGGGCCCGCGCGGAGTCACGAGTCCGGCGATCCGGGGGAGTCCGCGGCTGAGACGCCGAGGGCGGCCAGGAACGCCGCGGCGACGGGGGACGGTGCGAAGCGGCTCCAGATCAGGTGCTCCACGCGGGCGGGCGCGTCGCGCAGCCGGAGCACGGGCAGGTCGGGGAGCTCGGGCACGAAGGCGGCGGGCAGCAGCCCGATGCCCAGGCCCTGCCGGATCAGGCGGGCGATGAAGTCCACGGTCGTCACCTCGAAGGCGACCTCGCGCCGGACTCCGGCCGCCGCGAACGCCTCGTCCGTCTGGGCCCGCGCGGCGGTGCCCGGCGGGAAGTCCACGAACGGCTCGTCCGACAGCTCGCGCAGGTCCACGCGGCCCTTGCCGGCCAGTGGATGATCGGGCGCGACCATGGCGACGAGGTCGCCGCGCGCCAGCTCGCGGCCCCGGACGCCCTTGGGGCGCGCGCCCACCGGCAGCCCCAGGAAGGCGACGTCCAGGGTGCCCTGCCGGACCCGTTCGGTCAGCTCCTCGCTCGCGCCCGAGCGCAGGCTGATCCGCACCTGCCGATGCCGCTGGTGGAACTGTTTCAGCGCGGCCGGCAGATCGATCGCCGCGACGGTGGGGATGGCGCCGATGGCGAGCCGGCCGCGGATCTCGCCGGCCGCGGCCGACACCTCTGCACGGGCTCGCTCGGCGGCGTCGAGAGCCTGGCGGGCCGCGGGGAGGAACGCCTCGCCCGCGGGGGTCAGCCGGACGCGGCGGCTGGTGCGGTCGAACAGCCTGGCGCCCAGCTCGCGTTCGAGCCGGGCGATCTGGTGGCTCAGCGCGGACTGGACGACCAGGCACTGCTCGGCGGCGCGGGTGAAGTTGCTCGTCTCCGCGACGGCGACGACGTAGCGCATCTGCTGGAGCTCCATGGATCAATCGTGATGCACGATCGATCCGATGACAAACATGCGTTGGACTCATTGATGGGCTGTCACCCAGGCTGAGCACATGACAGCGATGAGACCTCACGCAGAGGGCGGCCTGTCGCGCGGGCTGCTCCTGCTCATGTCGGTGGCGACCGGGCTGGCCGTGGCGGGCAACTACTTCGCGCAGCCGTTGCTCGACCTGATCGGCCGGGAGCTGGGGGTCGGGCCGTCGGCGGCGGCGCTGGTGGTGACGGCCGCGCAGGGCGGGTACGCGCTGGGGCTGATCCTGCTGGTGCCGCTCGGCGACCTGGTGGAGCGCCGGCGGCTGGCCATGTGCCTCTACGCGGCGACCGCGGTGTTCCTGCTGGTGTCGGCCACCGCCGTCAACGGCACGGTGCTCCTGGCCGGCACCGCCCTGACCGCGCTGACCTCGGTGGGAGCGCAGGTCGTCGTGCCGTTCGCGGCGACGCTGGCGGCCCCGGCCGAGCGCGGCCGGGTGGTCGGCACGGTGATGACCGGGCTGATGCTCGGCCTGCTGCTGGCACGCACCGCGTCCGGTGCGCTGTCGGAGCTGGGTGGGTGGCGGACGGTCTACTGGGTGAACGCGCTCCTGATGGTGCTGATGGCCGTGCTGCTGCGGGTCTGCCTGCCCCGGCTCGGCGGGGACGGCGAACGCCGCTCCTACCTCGGCTTGCTGCGCTCGACGGTGGCGATGTTCCGGTACGAGCCGTTGCTGCGGTGGCGGTCGGGCATCGCCGCGTTGAGCCTCGCCTCGTTCAGCGTGTTGTGGACGGCGTTGACCTTCCTGCTGGCCGGGTCGCCGTACGAGTGGTCGGAGTCGGCCATCGGCCTGTTCGGGCTGGCCGGAGCCGTGGGTGCGCTGACCGCCATGGTGGCGGGGCGACTGGCCGATCGCGGCTTCGTCCAGATCGTGACCGGCGCGGGAACCGTCCTGCTGACGGCGTCCTGGCTGGCGCTCGCGGCGGGAGCGCGCTCGCTGATCTGGCTGCTCGTCGGCGTCATCGTGCTGGACCTGGCCCATCAGGCGGTGCTCAACAGCAGCCAGAACGTCCTCTACGCGCTGCGGCCGGAGGCCCGCAACCGGATCAACTCCGCCTTCATGACCGCCCTGTTCGTCGGCGGCGCGGCGGGATCCGCGCTGGCCTCGGCGGTCTGGGCGCTCGGCGGCTGGAGCGGCGTGTGCGTCCTGGGCGCCACGCTCTCGGCCGGGACCCTCGTCCTCTGGGGCCTGGAGCGCGTCACCACCGGCCGGGCCGCGGGCAAGTCCTCGAACACCTCGGCCCGCGACCTGGGCCGCATCCCCGCCACTACCGAAGGAGAATGACCGTGTCACGTACCGTGCTGATCACCGGAGCCACCGGAACGGTGTCCACCGCAGTGCTGAACGCGCTGGAAGGGGCCGATGTGCGCGTCCGCGCCCTCGTCCGCGACGGGTCCGGGGCGGACGGCCTGCGCGCCGAGGTCTTCGTCGGCGACCTCGACGACGCCCGGTCGCTGCCGCCCGCCTTCGAGGGCGTGCAGGACGTGTGGCTGCTCACCCCGAACGGCCCGCGCGCCCCGGAGCACAGCATGAACGCCGTGTGGGCGGCCCGCCAGGCCGGGGTGGAGCGCATCGTGCGCCTGTCCGTCGTCGGAGCGGCACACGACGCGCCGAACCGCAGCGGCCGGCTGCACGCGCTGTCCGACCGGGAGATCGAGCAGTGCGGCCTGCGCTGGACGATCCTGCGCCCGCACTGGTTCATGCAGAACCTGCTGAACGAGGCGGGCGACATCGCCGCCACCGGCACGTTCTCGCTGAACATGGCCTCGGCCCGGATCGGCATGATCGACGTACGCGACATCGCCGAGTGCGCCGCCCGCGTGCTCCTCGACGACCCTGATCGCCACCACGGCGAGACCTACACCATGACCGGGCCGCGCTCGCTGACGTTCGACGAGGTCGCGGGCCAGTTGGGGCGCGCTCTCGGCCGCTCGGTCACCTACCTGCCGGTCGGCGACGGCGCCAGGAGCAAGACCCTGCTCGGCTACGGGGTCCCGCGATGGATCGTCGACATGCTGGAGGAGTACGCGCGGGCGTACGTCTCCGGTTGGGGGGACTTCACCACCGGCACGGTCGCCGGCCTGCTCGGCCGCCCTCCGCGCGACCTCGCCGACTTCGTCCGCGACCACGCCGCGGCGTTCACCTCGGCCGGCGGCCGCTGAGAGCGGGACCCGCCCCGCGCCCTTGAGCGGTCAGTCCAGGTCGGCCCAGCTGTCGGGCCGGCTGCCGTCGATGTCGGTGAACCCGTACTCGCGTGCCAGCCGGGCCGAGGTGACCGACTGCTGGTTCCACCTCCGCCGATCAGGATCCGCGGCCAGCGCCGCGACGGCGCGTCCGACGTAGCGGGGCGACTCGGAGGAGGCGAATCCCGGCGGCGCGCCGTCCCCGCCGGGCCGCAGGGCCTCGCGCCAGTCGTCCTCGGTCACCCCGTAGTTGTCGAGCATCATCTCCGAACGCAGCCAGCCAGGGGTGATCGCGACCGCCGTGGCGTCGTGGGGGCTCAGCTCGTGGCCCTGGGAGAAGGCCAGGCGGTTCACGGCGACCTTGGCCAGGTCGTAGAACACCGAGATCCGGTAGTGGCCGGCGTTGTAGGCGGCGGTGCCGTCGGTCACCTCGACGAGCAGGCCGCCGGGCCGGTCGATGAGCAGCGGGAGGAGGTGGTGGGAGGTGATCAGGTGAGTGGTGACGCCCAGTCGCAGGATCCGAAGGCCCGCGTCGAGATCGTGCTCCCAGATCGGGGTGTTCCAGTCGGCCGGGCCGCCCTTGAGGACTTCGGCGCCCCAGACGTTGTTGACCAGCACGTCGATGTGGCCGTGCTCGCCGCGGATGCGGTCGGCCAGGTGCCGGACCTCGTCGGAGCGCAGGTGATCGGTCCGGATCGGGATGCCGGTGCCGCCGAGGCTCGTGACGAGGCCGGCGGTCTCCTCGATCGTCTCCGGGCGGTCGTAGTCGGACGCGCTGTTGCCCGTGGCGGTGCTCCGGCCCGTGCAGATGACGGTGGCGCCGGCCTCGCCGAGGGCCGCGGCGATGCCGCGCCCGGCTCCTCTGGTGGCCCCGGCGACCACGGCGACCCGGCCGCGCAGGGCGTCCCGGTCCGGCAACCAGCTCATCCGCCCAAGCTATCGATCCGCGCCGCCGTCGTGAACCACCCGATCACGGTACGGCCTGCCGTCGGCGGGCCGCCGAGATGGCCAGGGCCGCCGCCAGCAGGGTGCCGACGGCCGTCGCCGCGAGCACGATCCACGTGGCGGCGTCGGGGTGGACCAGCGACTGACCGCGCATCGCCTGCCACGTCGTGAGGGCGAACAGCGCGGTGTAACCCAGGATGACGATCCCGATCAGCTGAGCGCGCACGCGTTCGCGGCGCAGCCAGGGCACCCGGGCCGCGAGGGCGGTGAGAACCAGCGCCGCGAGCACGAACACCTGGATGGAGTGCAGGCCGACGAAGTGCGGGACGCGCAGGTCGCCGCCCACGGTGCTCCAGTTCGTGACCGGCATGCCGTAGCCGTCCGGCGCCCCCACCCCGTGCTGCCCCACCAGCGAGACCGGGTTTCCGTAGGCGTCCTCGACCGTCCGGGGCCCGGTCGTGGCCCACCCGCGGATGAAGGACGCCAGCGCCATGCCGGCGACGGACAGCCCGATCCCGGCACGAAGGGCCCAGGTGAGCGCCGTGTCGCCGACCCGCTGGAACAGCAGCATGACGGCGATGAGCAGGCTCGCCCCGAACAGCCCGACCACGCCCGTGGAGAAGATCACTTGCCCGATCTGATTGAACGTGTCGGTGTTGACGTTGAAATGGCTGTAGGTGCCGCGGGCGGCCTGCACGACGATGAAGCCGACGTCGATCAGCCCGGTGACGGCGAACGCCGTTCCGAGGGTCCACATCGTGCGCCGCGCCCGGCGCAGCTTCGGCAGCAGCCAGGCGAGGGTGGCGGCGTAGATGACGAACGACACCCCGAACTTCAGCGGCTTCGCCCAGATCGACTGGTGCATGAGCTCGCGGCCGTCGGCGAGGAGGCCGAAGCCCGCGACGAGGACGAGCGCGGACATCGCGGCCACCATGATCATCAATGGCCGGTGCGAGCTCGCGCGACTCTCGGCCTTTGTTGCGTACGGCGTATCTAATGTCATGCGTACATCGTATTTGGCGCGGGCGTTTAGGCGGGTTTGTCGCGCTGTTTAGGCTGATAAAGTGTACTAATGTTGGGGAAATTGAACTAGTACACTTATCGGAGGGGTCATGCCGGACGAGCCGCCGTACCGGAGGATCGTCGCGGAGCTCCGCGCCCGGATCCTGGACGGAGACCTGCGGCCCGGCGATCGGATGCCGTCCATCCGGCAGGTCGCCCAGCGATGGGGCGTCGCGGTCGCGACCGCGACCAGGGTGATGGCCGCGCTCCGCGACGAGGGGCTGGTCGAAGCGCGGGTCGGCGCCGGCACGGTGGTCAGCGCTCGCACCGCCGGCCGGTCGCGGCCGCTTGGCCCGGCCACGGCCCCGAGGCCCCAGCGGGCCGGCGGCCCGAGGCAGGCGCTGAGCCGCGACCACGTTCTCCGCGCCGCCATCGCGATCGCCGACGCCGAGGGGCTCGACGCCGTGTCCATGCGGCGGCTCGCGGCCGAGCTCGGCGCCGGGCCGATGTCGCTGTACCGGCACGTGGCCACCAAGGACGAGCTGGTGACGCAGATGGTCGACGAGGTCTTCGGTGAACCGGAGCTGCCCACCCCCGGGCCGGACGGGTGGCGGGCCAAGCTGGAGCTGATCTCCCGCGAGCAGTGGGAGCTGTCGCGGCGGCACCTCTGGCTGGCCAGGGCCGTCTCCTTCACGCGCCCGTTGCTCGTGCCCAACATGATGGCCCACACCGAGTGGACCCTGCGGGCACTCGACGGGCTCGGGCTGCCCATGGAGACGTGCATCCAAGAGGCGCTCACGCTGCACGGGCTGGTCGTCACCGTTGCCCTGACCATGGCCGAGGAGGCCGAGGCGGAGCAGGAGACCGGGGTGACGCTCACCCGATGGTGGCTGGCGCAGCGCGACCGGGCCGGCGAGCTCCTCGCCGGCGGACGATTTCCGCTGCTGGCCACCGTCGCCGGGCAGACGGTGTCGGACCTGGACGGGCTCTTCGAGTACAGCCTGGCCCGCCATCTCGACGGTTTCGCCGCCCTGCTGGAGGGACGATCCCGAACGCGGTCATGAGACGCGCCGCCCGCGCCGGGCGTGCCACAGGACGGCTGCGACCGACACGCCCAGTGCGATCGTGAGCAGGGCGGAGATCAGCAGGGTGGGCCGGCCGCCCATCGCGGTGACGACCGGGCCGCCCAGCAGCGTGCCCAGCGCGGTCGATGGAATGGTCAGCGCGCTGCGGGCGGCGAGCACGCGGCTCAGCGCCTGCGGGGGAGTGCTGCGCTGGAACAGCGCCGTGCAGATGGCGGTGAACGGGCCGTAGATCAGGCCGCCGACCGCGAGCCCGGCCAGTCCGGGCGCGACGGCGTCGGTCAGCCCGAGTGGCAGCAGGGCGGCGCCCCAGCCGATGATGATGCCCACCACCACCCGCCAGGGCGGCCGATTCCGGAGCAGCGCCGCCCCGGCGAGGCCGCCGGCCGTCGCCCCGATGCCGAACACGGTCCAGTACAGCCCCAGCAGATCGGGCGAGCCGTGCAGCTCGTGCGCGACATGGACCGGCAGGGCCACCTCGACCGGGCCGTAGAGGAAGAAGAACGCGCAGGTGACCAGGATCAACCCGAGCAGGCGCGGCCGGTCGAGAATGGTGCGCCAGGCACCGGCCTCGGGCACCACCCCGCCGTCGGCAGACTCTCCGCTCTCGGCAGACTCTCCGCTCTCGGCAGACTCCCTGCTCTCGGCAGACTCCCCGCCGAGGGTGGCCACCCTGCCGGCGGCGACTGTTTCGCCGGCGGCGGCCGGGCGGGTGGAGATCGACCAGCCGGCCGCCGCCAGGACCGCGAAGCTCGCCGCGTCCACCCCGATGACCCATCCCGGCCCGATCAGGGCGGTCAGCCCGCCGGCCAGGGCCGGGCCGACCACGTACGCCGCCTGGGTGAACGTGGACAGCAGCGCGTTGCCGGTCACCCGATCCTCCTCCGGCAGCAGCTCGGCGATGAGCGTGTACGCCCCGGCGCTTCCCCACGCGTGCAACAGCGAGGAGAGCGCCAGCAGCGCCACGTACACGACCGGGTCCAGCAGCCCCGCCACTGCCAGCAGCGCGACCGAGCCCAGCCCGACCGCCCTCAGCGTGGCGTCCGCCGCCACCAGCCGCGCGGCGCGCAGCCGCCGCATCAGCCGGGCGAGCAGGGCCGCGCCGAGCGGGGCCGGCAGCGCGTACGCCGCAACCGCCAGCCCGGTCCAGACGCCCGCCTGGCCGGACGGCGAGATCTGGACCGCGAGCCAGGCCACCGCGACCACGCTCATGCCGTCGCCCAGGGCGGAGACCAGCATCCCGGGCAGGACCCGGCGCAGCACCGGGTGGCTCAGCAGCCGTCCATAGGGTCCGACCCAGGATCGTGTAGCGGACCGTGGTTGATTCATCCTGCGTGCTCCGTCACCTGTAACCGATCTGCCAGTGGATTGAGCATCGCCGGACGGCCCCAATGGCCGCATCAGTGCCGGCCACGGAAAGCACCACGGAACCCGGCACGGAGGCGAAACGCGGTGAGGTGCATGAGAATGAGGCCATGGCGGACACGGCGGAGATCTCGGCTCGGGAAGCCGAGGTGCTGGAGCTCGTCGGGGAGCATCTCAGCAACGCCGAGATCGGGGCGCGGCTGTTCATCTCGGTGCGGACGGTGGAGAGTCACGTCTCCTCGCTGCTGCGCAAGCTGGAGGTGCCGGATCGGCGGGCGCTCGCCCATCGCGCCGGGGAGCCGGCCCGCGCCGGGCGGTCCCACCCGGCAGCGGTCCTGCCGGCCCCGCTGACCTCGTTCGTCGGCCGGGTGAGCGAGCGGGCCGAGCTGGCCGAGCTGATCAAGACACACCGGCAGGTGACCGCGGTCGGCCCCGGCGGGGTCGGCAAGACCCGGCTCGCGTCGGCGGTGGCCGCGCAAGCCGCCGGCGAGTACGCCGACGGGGTGTGGTTCGTCGATCTGGTCCCGATCACCGACCCGGGCATGGTCGCGACCGCGGTCGCCAGGGCGCTCGGCCTCGGCGAGCAGCCCGGCCGCGGCATGGACGAGTCGGTGGTGGCCGCGCTGGCCGACCGGCACGCCTTGCTGGTGCTGGACAACTGCGAGCAGGTACGTGACGGGGTGGCGCCCTTCCTCGAACGGCTGCTCGCGACATGCCCCCGGCTGACGGTGCTGGCGACCAGCCGGGCCCGGCTGATGGTGCCGTTCGAACGGGTCTACCCGGTCCCGTCGCTCTCGCTGGCCGGCGAGGGCGAGGGCGAGGGCGAGGGCGAGTCGGACGCGGTCGCGCTGTTCATGGACCGGGCGGCGGCGGTGGGCCGGCCGCCGGATCCGGCACTGCGCGACCAGATCGCCTCGGTGTGCGCGCGACTGGACGGTGTGGCGCTGGCGATCGAGCTGGCCGCCGCCCGGTATCCCACGCTCGGGATGGACGGTCTCACCACGGCCCTGTCCCACCCGCTCCGGATGCTGACCGGTGGCTCGCGGGCCGACGAGCGGCACCGCTCGGTGCGGGCGGCGCTGGACTGGAGCCACGCCTTGCTGGAGCCGGACGACCGGGCGCTGCTGCGCCGGGTGTCGGTGTTCGTGGCACCGTTCACCGCCGCGGCGGCGGCGCAGGTGGTCGGGTCTGTAGGCGGCGCGGCGGTGGCCGGGTCTGGGGATGGCGCGGCGGTGACCAGGCCCGGAGACGGTACGGCGGTGGCCGGGGCGGACGAGGGCTTGGTCGCCGAGGGGCTGGCCCGGCTCGCGGAGCAGAGTCTGCTCGCGGTGACGGCGTCCGCGAGCGGGACCGAGTACCGGGCGCTGGAGACCATCCGCCAGTACGGGATGGAGCGGCTCGCCGAGACCGGTGAGCTGGCCGGCGCCCGATCCCGGCACCTTCGCTGGTGCCTGGCCAAGGCCGCCGAGCTGGCGGTGGTGGGGGAGGACTGGCGGGCCCGGTTCGACCTGGTGGCCGACGACCTCCGCGCGGCCCTGGCGTGGGCGGCCGACCAGCCGGAGCAGCGCGCGGACGCGTACCGTCTCGCCCGGCGCCTGGCGGAGCTGACCTTCACCCGCAACCTGACCGGCGAGTCCCAGCAGCGCTACGAGCAGGCGGCCACGCTCGCCGACGACCCCGCCGCCACGGCCTCGCTGTTCCGGCACGCCGCGGGCGTGGCGGGATGCCGGATGCGCGGTGACGACATGTACCGCCTCCACCGCGCGGCGGCGTCCGCTGCCCGCCGTGCGGGGGACGCCGCCGGCGCCGCCTGCGACCTGGCAGCCGCGGCCACCGGCACGTACCGGTTCTGGAGCAGGTTCGTCCGCATCCCGCCGCGGGAGGAGGTGGTCGCGCTCATCACCGAGGCACAGGAGCTGGCCGGCGACGACCCGGCCGCCCTGGCCGCGGTGGCGCTGGCCGAGGCCGGCGTGCTCGCCGACGCGTTCGGCGCCGCCCAGGGCCCGTCCGGCAACGCCGTGCCGGAGACGGTCGCGCGGGCCTCCCGTGCGGTCGAGCTCGCGGACCGCACGGGCGATCCGCTCGCCGAGTCCGCCGCGCTCGACGCGCTCACCGGGGCTCAGAGCTGGGCCGGTGACACGTTCGCCGCCGCGGCCACGGCGCGGCGCCGGATCGCGCTGCTCGGGTCCACGCCGGACACGCCGGCCGGCAACCACGAGCTGATCGACGCGCTCGCCCAGGCCGCGCAGGCCGGCCTCGGCGCGGGGGACCTGACGGGCGGGCGGCGGTGGGCACGGCGACTCGTTGATCATCCGCTGCTGGCGGAGGCGGGCGATCGGGCCACGACCTGGCTGCTGGTGGCCGACGTGCTGGCGGGCAACGTCGAGGAGGTGCTCACCGGGAGCGTGCGCTTCCTCGAAGCGTGGCAGCGGGGCGGCAGCTCCAGGTCGGGCCTCGGGCCGGCGGTGGCCGGTGTGGCGATGATCCACGGCCTGCGCGACGACCGCGCCGCCCGGCGCGAATGGCAGGCGGTCCTTGACCAGCTCGGCAGCCCACCGGGGCTCATCTACGGCTACGGGGCGGTCTTCGACGCGCTGGGCCTGCTCCACCACGGGCGCGCGCGACAGGCGCTGGAGCGGTTGGCGCCCGAGCCTGGCGAGGTGTGGAAGTGGGTCACCTGGATCTGGCTCCACTGGTACGTGGCGCTGCGCGCGGAGGCCACCGTGCTCGCCGGGGACCATACCGGGGCCAAGGACCGCCTGGCCGCCGCCCGGGCCGTCGTGGCCGGCAACCCGGTGGCCAGCGCCATGGTGGAGCGGGCCGAGGCGCTGCTCGACGGGGACCGGGAGCGGCTGCTCGCCACGGCGGACGCGTTCGACGCCGCCGGCTGCCGCTACCAGTCGGCGCGGTCGCTGGTGCTGGCCGGCGGCGACCACGCCGAACGGGGCGCGGCCACACTCGCCACACTCGGCCTCACCCCAATGGCCCCGCCCCGGCACCCGTCCTGACCCCTAGGGCAGGCTGTGAGGGGTGCGCGTCCGGCAGGCTATGAGGGGCCGCCCGGCCGCCAGATCGTGAGGGGTCGCGCCTCTGTCAGGTGCTGTGGTGTCGCGCCTCCGCCAGGTCGTGAGGGGTCTCGTCTCCGGCAGGTGTTGAGGGCCGTGCCTTCGCCAGGTGCTGGGGGCCTCGTCCCCACCAGCTCGTGAGGGGCCGCGCCTTCGCCAGGTCCTGGAGGGCTTCGCCTCCGGCAAGTCCCGGAGAGCCCTCGTTTCGATAAGCCTCGAAGGGGTTTACCCTGGTGAGCCTCGAAGGGGCTCGCCGGAGTGATCCACTTCGAGCCACCTCGCCGAACGCATGCGCTGGGAGCCAGGGCGGCTCGGTGGGGTTTCGGCGAGTGGCAGAGTGGGCGCATGGCGAGCGAAAGCCCCGTGGTGCCCGGTGAGCTGACGGTGGGCGGGCGGGTGCGCGGCTTCACGATCCGGCTGCCCCGGGCGGCACAGGACGGAGGGCCGAGGCCGCTGGTCGTGGTGCTGCACGGCAACCATCCCGAGGAGGGGGCCGGCAGCCGGATGATGCGTGAGTGGACCACCTTCGACGACCAGGCGGACGCCCGGGGGTGGGTGATCGCCTACCCCGACGGTCACGGCGGGTGCTGGGCGGACGGCCGTGGTGTCACCACCGCCGAGGCGGCCGGGGTGGACGACGTCGCCTTTCTGCGTGCACTGATCGACCACGTGGCCAGTCGGCACGGCACCTGGCTCGACCGGACCATGGTGGCGGGCGTTTCCAACGGCGCCTTCATGGCCCACCGGCTGGCGCTGGCGGCCGGCGATCAGGTGGCCGTGCTGGCGGCCGTCGCGGGAGGGCTGCCGGCCGCGTTGCGGGAGGTGCGTCCGGAGTATGCCATTTCGGCGCTGCTCATGCACGGTACGGCCGACCGGCTCACGCCGATCGAGGGTGGCTACTCCCGCCGCCGGGGCCCGAACGGCGAGCTGCGCGGCCGTACGCTGTCGCTCCAGGAGACGGCGGAGCACTGGCGGGCGATCGACCGGTGCCCGCCGGGCCCGGGCCGCACGCTGGACACCGAGTCGTCCAGCCGGCTGACGGTCGACGGCGGCGTCGGCGGCACCCGGGTCGCGGCCTGGACGATCATCGGCGGCGGCCACACTTGGCCGGGCTCACGCGTACCCGCTGGAGGGCGCGTACCCGCTGAAGGGGGCCAGTCCGCTGGAGGGGGTGAGCCGGACACCGGGGAGTTCGACGCGGCTGAGGAGGTCTGTCGGTTTGCCGCTCCGCTCCTGATACCTGCCGCCGACCGGCGCCTCTGAGCAGCGGAAACGGTGGGCGTCACCCCAGGACGGGCTCGGTGGCCCGGGGCTTGGTCGCAGGGGCGGGCCGTACCAGGGCGGTGAGGACGAGCGCGACTACGGTCGCGGCGGCGGCGCCGACGACGCAGACGATGAACCCGGTCCTCAGGTCGCGGGTCGTCCCGAGGAGCGGGCCGAAGGTGGCGATGCCGATGGCGGCGCCGAGCTGGCGGGAGGTGTTGAACGCGGCCGACGCCGCACCGTGCAGCGCCGGCGCGACGGCGGTGATGGACTGCGAGGTCATCGTCGGCACCAGCAGGCCCGCGCTGAACCCGGCCGGCATCAGCGCGATGACCAGGGGCCAGAGCGCGGATGAAGTGCCGGCCCACGCGACGGCGAGGAGCGTGACGGCCAGGGTCGCCTGGCCGATCGCGAGGACGGCGCGACGGCCGAGGCGTTGCGCCAGCGGTGCCGCGCACAGGCTGCCGACCGAGATCAGCCCGGTCAGCGGAAGGAACAGCAGCCCGCTGGCCAGCGCGCTGAGCCCGCGGCCTTGCTGGAGCATCAAGCTCAGCGCGAACAGCAGCCCATAGAACGCGAAGTTGAACAGCGCCCCTTGAGCGGCGGCGCTGACGAACCCGCGGTCGGCATAGATCCCCACCGGAAGCAGGGGCGCTCGTGCCGAGCGTTCGGCCGCGACGAAACCGGCGGCCCCGGCGACGGCCAGCCCCGCCGCGGTGAGGACCGCGGGGCTGGTCCAGCCCTGGGCCGGGGCTTCGATGATCGCGAACACCAGGCCCCCGATCAGCAGAGTCGCCGTGCCCATGCCGGCGACATCGAGGCGACGGTCCTTACGCGGCACCGCGGGCATCGAGCGGAGGCTCCAGACGACGGCCGGGATGCCGATCACCCTGTTGACCGCGAAGACGGCCCGCCAGTCCGCCAGCGAGACGAGCGCGCCGCCGAGCAGCGGCCCGGCTGCCATGCCCACGCCCCCGGCCGCGGCCCACCAACCCACCAGCCGGTGCCGGGCACGGTCGTCGCTTGCTGTCGCCGTGGCCAGGACCAGGGCGCTGGGCAGCAGCAGGGCCGAGCCCGCACCCTGCGCCAGCCGCGCGAGGTTGAGCAGCAGCATGGACCCGGCCACCGCGCAGACGGCGGAGGACGCCGTGAACACGAGCAGGCCGGTGACGAAGGCGCGCTTCGCTCCGAGGGTGTCGGTGAACGCTCCGGCGCCCAGCATCACCGCCGCGAAGGAGAGCGTGTAGGCGTTGACGGCCCACTCCAGCTCCGGTTGTGACGCGTGCAGATGCGAGGCCAGCTGCGGGAGCGTGAGCGTCACGATCGTGCCGTCGACGAAGACCATGAAGGCCGCGACCAGCGCGAGCGCCACGACACCACGCCGGTGTTCGATGTGCATGGAACGACTTTAACAGTCTTCGATGGTCGTCGAACACGTGCCAGGCTTGCGGCGCGGACGTCACGCCCGTGGTGATCGGGCCCCGAGGTCAGGACCAGGTGGTCAGGGCTTCCTCCAGCGCCACTTCAGGGGTGTCGCCCGCCCAGGCGACGATGCCGTCGGGCCGGACCAGCAGGCCCTCGAAGTCGCGGGCGTCCATCGGCTTGGCCGCCAGCACCCGGTACGCGCGGGTCCTCGGCCAGGCCGAGCCCGAGATCCAGCAGCAGGCCCCGCCCCTCGTGCAGGTGGTCACCGAGGCGGGTGCCGTCGGCCGGCTCCAGGGCGGGGGCGCTGCGGCCGATCAGCGGGTGGTCGCCCGGGAGGTCGTACCGGAAGGGCGAGTGCACGTGTACCGCGTCGCCGGCCAGCAGCACCCGGCCGAGGCGGTAGTCGGTGACCTGGCGGGCGCTGTCGGTGAAGCGGGTGGCGGTCCGTATCCCGGTGATCGTGACGTTCACTCTGGAGACGGTGCGCAGGCCGGCCTGTAGCTCTTCCGCGGTGACCGGGGTGGTGCGCTCCTCCGGAGGTCCGTCGCACTCCACGGTGAGGATCCGTCCGGGGTGGGCCCGTTGGCGTAGATGCTGGTGCAGGGGAGACGGCCGCCGAGGTGCTGGACGAGCCCATCACTGCCGTCGGCGCCGCGTTCGACGCTCTGGAGCGGGCCTTTCCACCCGCTGAGCAAGTTCCTTTCGCTGGCTGAGCGGGGCTTTTCTGCCGGCTGGGCGAGGGCTTTCCACCGGCTGGGCGAGGGGTTTCCGCCGACCGGGCGAGGCTTTCCGTCGGCGGAGGTGAGCCGTCGCCGGTTCGGGCGGCTGAGAGCTCTTGGCCGGGTGGTGGCCGGGGGGACGGGTCAGGTGGTCGGGGCGGTGCTGGTCAGCTTGCTGATGGCCGTGCTGAGCAGGTGCTGTTCGTCCGCCGGTAGCCATCGGGCGGCGTGGAGCATGTGCAGGGCCGTGGTGAGCCGTACCTGATCGGCCTCCGTCCCGAGATCCGTGAGGTAGGCGGGCAGCGTCAGGCCCAGGGCCTTGAGGTCGCCGCGTTCGCGGAACTTGGTGAACAGAGCCGTCAGGAGGTCGTCGGCGACCCGTGGCCGGGCCGCCCCGGTGGATCGCAGTCCCTCGGCGATCGCCACCCGGGCCCAGTCGGCGTACTGCCCGGGTGGCACGTCGTCGATGCGGGTGGCGGCCAGTTCGAAGTGCTCGCGTGCCTTCTCGGGCTCGTCGAGATCTCCGTACGCCTTGGCCATGTTCAGGTGCAGTGAGGCGTAGAAGCCCTTGACCCGGTCGTCGCCGACCAGATCCGCGCGGTTCAGGCACTCCTGGTTCCAGTGCAAGGTCTGCTGGGGTGTGGACTGGTGCCGTGCGAGGTAGTGGGCGGCGACGCACGCCTCGTAGTCATCGCCGGCGCTCTCCCATGCCTGCCGGAAGAGGCTGCCGGCATCGGTGTCCCGGCCTTCGGCCTCGGCCTGCATGCCCTGGGCGCACAGCCTGACGACGGGAGTGCTGGGGTCCATGGTGTCGCTCTCTCTCGATGGGTGGGTGACGCGTCACTCGTCGGCCGGGGTGTCGTGGACCGGCATGACGAGAGAGGTGAAGCTGCCCTGGTCGGCGGATCGGACGACCACGGGCTCGATCGGCGACGAGATCTCCAGCAGCACGTCGGGGCCGACGCCCGAATCGAGCGCCTGGAGCAGGACGCCCGGATCGAAGGCGATGCGCACCGGCGGCCCCGTGCAGACCGCGGCCGGCGTGGCGGTGGGCGCGCCGCGCGAGACCAGGGTGAGCTGCTGCTCGTCGGTCCGCAGGGTGAGCGGCCCGTCGTGCCCGGCGGCGGCGGTGGCCGCGCGAAGGGCGGCCCGGTCGGCGATGATCCGGTGCCGAGTGGCAGGCAGGCCGTCCAGGACCATCCGGTAGTCCGGGAACGTCGCGTCCACGGCCGGCAGGTCACGGGTGGCGCCGGCGCCGTGCAGCCGCCCGCCCTGCTGGTCCACCTCGATGCTGATGTCCGGTTCGCGTAGGGCCCAGGACGCGAGGTCCGCCAGCTCCGAGACGCCGACCAGGAGACGACACGGGTCGCCCTCGGCGGAGGAGGGCCGTAGCGCGCGGACCGCCAGACGGTAGCGGTCCGTGGCCACGAGCCGGACCTCCTGGCGGTCGAGTTCGATCAGGACGCAACCGAGCGCCGGGAACTCCTCCCGCGCGGGACCGGTCGCCACCGCCGGGGCGACCTGGCGTACGGCGCTGGCCAGCTCCGCTCCGCCGAGCCGCGCCGTGGCTCGGCGCGCACCGCCCGGCAGGTCGCGCAGGACCTCCTCGATCGCCGACTGGGCCGACTCCGCCGCCTCCCGGGCCCTTCTGGCATGCGCTTCAAGCACGGCGCGGGCTTCCGCGCGGGTGCCGTCGAGGACCACGGTGGCGTCGGTGAGCGGCATCCCGGCCTCACGCAGCCGCCGCACCAGGACCGCGCGGGCTTCCTGGCCGGGGGAGTAGTAGCGGTAGCCGGTCGCGTCATCCACGGAGGCGGGACGCAGCACGTCGCAGTCGTCGTAGAACCGCAGGGCGCTCGGAGCCAGCCCCACCCGGCGGGCGAAGGCGCCGATGCTCATCAACCCGTCGTTGTCGTCCATGCAGGCGATTGTGGGGCCTCAAGCAGCTTGAAGGTCAAACCGCTCTCGCTCCCCACACCGGGTCACCCGAGCTCGATGTCTCCCGGTCGCGTCGGTACGGCGTCCAGCTCGGCGAGCGTCGCGTCGTCGAACACGATCGCTCCCGCGGCGAGGTTCTCGTGAAGGTGCTCGGTGTTCGCGGTGCCCGGGATGAGGTGGACGTTCGGGGCGTGCTGGAGCAGCCAGGCGAGGCCGACCTGCGAGGGGGTGCTGCCCAGGGACCGCGCCGCGGCCACGACGGCCGGCTCGGCGGTCACCTTCGGCAGGCCGGGGAAGGCGCCTCCGAGCGGGAAGAACGGCACCCAGGCGATGTTCTCGGCGGCGCAGAGATCGAGGAGGGCCTCGTCGTCGCGTGCCACGAGGCTGTAGGCGTTCTGTACGCAGACGATTCCTGCCGGGAGCCCTCTGCGCAGGCCGTCCAGGGTCACGCTGCTGAGCCCGATCGCGCCGATCTTGCCCTCGTCGCGCATCTCGATCATGACGGCGAGCTGGTCGTCGAGATCGACGACCTGGTCCCCCTCGGCGCGCAGGCCGGGCCCGGCGTCGGGGCGGCGCAGGTTCACCAGCGGGATCTGGTCGAGGCCGAGGCTCGTGAGGTTGTCCTCGACGCCGGCCCGCAGCTCTTCGGGCCGCTGCGCGAGACGGAGCGGGATCGGCCCGCCGGGGTTGGCGGCGGCCCCGACCTTGCTGACGACGAGGACATCGTCGTCGGGGCGGAGCGCCTCACGGATGACGTCGTTGACGAAGCCGTCGCCGTAGAACTGGGCCGTGTCGATGTGGTCCACGCCGAGCTCGACCGCGTGCCGCAGGATCGCCACGGCCGCGGCGCGGTCGCCGTCCTCGCGCAGTTGCATCGCGCCGTAGCCGATGCGGGAGACGGTGCGGCCGGCGAGCAGGCCGGGGCCTCCTGGGCGGGCGGCGCGGGCGGCGTGGGCG
>NZ_VCKX01000190.1 GCF_005889725.1 Nonomuraea zeae | reverse complement strand
CGGTGATGTTTATAAGAGACAGGTACGAGCCCCGCACCCGGCACGAGCCCCGGTCCCGGCTTTGGTCCTGGCACGAGCCCCGGTCCCGGTCCTGGTCCCGGCCTTGGCACCGACTCCGGTCGTGGTCCCATTCCCAGCCTTCGTCATGGCCTCGGCTCTGGTCATGGTTCGGCCTCGACACCCGGCGCGAGCTCCGGCCCGGGTCCTGGCGTGAGTCTCAGTCCTGGTCCCGGTCGTTGGGTGGGAGCAGGGTCTTGACGGTGGTGGCGTTGGTCGCGGCTCTCGTCGGTGTGGCGGCCTGCGGAGCCGGAGCTCCGGCGTCCTCAGGGGAGGCCCGCACCGGCCTGTCCGCCTCGTCCGGTACGCAGGAGAGCCCGGCGACGACTCCGGAGACGACCGCCGGGACGCAAGGCGAGAGCGCGATCCCGGCTCCTGACGAGAAGATCCCTTCCGACGCCAAGGGGCTGGCGACCGCATTGCAGCGGACCACCGCCGCACTCCATGACGCCATCGACGGCTGGTCCAAGAAGGGACGCCCACCGGCCGCGCTTGAGCTGCTCGCCCTGCACCAGCAGCGCATCTACCGCTATGCGGCCCGCCACCCCAAGGTGGCCACGAAGGCCTTCGCCCGCCTGCCGGCCGCGCTCGCCGCCGAGGCCAAGGACAACACCGCCGCCATCCGCGAATTGCTCGCCCTGGCTCGTCCCATCAAGCCCTCGGCCATCTTCAAGGTCCAGTCGCCTCGCCCCGCCGCCGAGTTGCTCGGCTACTTCAAGCGGGCCGAGCGCAGGTTCGGGGTGGAGTGGGAGGTGCTGGCGGCGGTGATGTTCGCGGAGACCAAGTTCGGCCGGGTGCGGTCGGCCAGCTATGTCGGCGCGCAGGGGCCCATGCAGTTCATGCCCGCGACGTGGAAGGCGTACGGGCTGGGTGGCGACATCCAGGATCCGCGTGACGCCGTGATGGCTGCGGCCAACTACCTGCGGGCCAGCGGCGCGCCCCGTGACTATCAGCGGGCCCTGCACGCCTACAACCCGTCCCAGGCGTACGTGGACGCCATTCTCCTGCACGCCCGCCAGATCAAGCGGGACGCCAGGAACTACTACGCGTACTACAACTGGCAGGTGTTCGTCCTCACCACGGCCGGCGAACGCCGCCTGACCGGCCCGAAGGCCTGAGACGTCGGAGTCGCCGGAGTTGCCGTGGATGTCGGAGGCGCGGAGGTTGGCACTTGTTTGGGGGGTGTGCGGTTAGGGGTGGTGGGCGAGTGGAGTGGATCAGGGGTGGTCGGCGCAGCAGGGCGTTGGGCACGGCACCTCGGCCGGGGCGATCCGGCCGCCCGCGGCCGGCATGGTGAGCAGGGTCATCAGCCCGTCCTGCCAGACCGGCCTCACATGGTCGTTGGTCAGGACGAGCACGTCCCCGCCCGGCGGGTCGGCTGAGGCGAGCAGCAGTACGCGTTCGATCGCCGATCCGGCGAGCAGCGCCGCCACGGTGACGACCCCTGTGAGCTGGTCGCGCCCGGGGTAGGTGACGACCCGCCCCGCGCGCCGGTCGAAGTGCGCGGCCGCTGCCAGCGCCGCCCCCGCAGCGAACGGCCCACCACGGTCTCCGCTGAGCGGCGCCGAGCTGAGCAGCCCCGAGCTGAGCGCCCCCGAGCCGGGCGTCTCCGAGCCGGGCGCCCCCGAGCTGAGCGCCCATGACACCCCCGGCGGCAAGCTGGTCGGGGGGTCCGGCACGGCCAGGGAGCAGGCGACGTGCGGCTCGTCCATCCCATGCCCCCCAGGGATCAGATGCGTGCAGCCGATCGTGTCCCCCGCCAGGCCGAGCGCCCGCGCCACAGTGTGGAGCAGGTGCTCGGCCTCGGCGACGGTACGCGTACCCGTGTCGAGTCCGAGGATCATCGGCGCGGCAGCACCCAGATGGGGTTGCTGTAGAACCACAGGTCGTTCCACGGGTCGGCGTCGCCGTAGACGTCGATCTGCGGGCCGTGCGGGTCCACAGCCGCACCCAGCAGCCCGGGGGCCGAGCGCTTGCCGTCGGTGCCGCGCAGCCGCACGTACACCGGCCGGTCCACCGCGCCGAGCTGGTAGGTGAAGGTGACCGTGCCGCTGTTGCGCCCCACCTCGTACGACTGCACGACCTTGGTGGAAGGCGTCGTGAACACGTCCTTGTCGGCGGCCGGACCGGTCACGTCGCCCTGGATGACGTCCACCCGGGACAGCGTCGGCACGAACTGCGCCCAGTTCGGCCGCCCGGCCAGGGTGATCTCGATGGTCAGCTCCACCCGGGCGCCCTGGCGTACCTGGAGGGTGTCGCCGAGCGTCACCCCGCGCTGCCCGGTGCCGGCCGCCCGCGCCCGCACCACCAGCGCGCTGATCAGCCCGCCGTGGTCCACCCAGACCCGGCCGGCGCGCAGCCCGTCCATCACCGCCTGGTAGCCGAAGTTTTGCGCGCCGACGTGGGTGCGGCTGTAGTAGCCGGGCCAGAAGTCGCCGGACCCGGCGTTGGCGACGCCCTTGTAGATCGGGTCCTCGTAGCGGCCGTTGGCGTTGAAGTCGCCGCCGGGGCCGCGGTCGCTGGTGTCGCCGTGCACCCAGTGGGAGTCGGAGTTCGCCGTGATCCACCACGGCTTGCCCTCGGCCAGCAGGCTGTCCCACAGGCCGCCCACGGTGGCGGTCATCCAGTCGAACCCGCCGAACGTCTTGTAGCTCTCGGCCGGGTAGCCGGGGAAGGAGTCGGCGCCGGGCCCGCCGTCGTAGTAGCCCCGGCCGCCGCCCGGCCCGTTCGGCTTGGGGATGCCGGCGGCCTGGTGGCCGGGCGCGCCCTCCATGCCGACCGCGATGGACGGCTGGGCGTCCCGCCACCCGCGGATCTCGTGCGGCGAGTCGATGCCCTTCCTGGCGGGGTGGTTGGCCAGGAACAGCGCGTCCGGAACGCGCCGCCTGCGCACCGCGTCGGCCAGGAAGTTCAGCCCGGCGATGGCCAGCGCTTCGTTCTGCGGCGTGGATGCCCCCGCGCCCTTCACCGAGCCGTCGAAGGCGTTCTCGAACTCCTTGAGCGTCTCGACCTCGCCACGCCCCGGGGCGACGAACACGGTGCCGTGCTCGGCGGCCGGGATGTTCCACTCCAGGCCCTGGAAGACCAGCGTGTCCTTGACGGCCGCGCGGGCCGCGACGATGTCCGGGTTGACCTTGTCCACGCCGATCTTGGCGTGCGTGGCGCCGCCGTGGTCCGTGATGACCATCCAGCCCAGGCCGTAGGCGTTGCCGTGCCGTACCTGGTCGATGACCCGGTAGACAGCGTCGGAGCTGTACTGCGTGTGGATGTGGTGATCACCGGCCAGCCACTGGTAGCCGTCCTTCGGCTCCCGCCCGCGCCCGGCGAGCTCGGGGGTCTGCGCGGCCGCCGCGCCCGGCGCCCCGAGCACGCCGGTGGCCGTGAGCCCGGCCCCCAGCAGCCCCGCACGCCGGAACATGCGCCGCCGCGAGAGCTGTTCCGGCGGCAGCTCGCCGTCGGGGATCGAGCCGTCGGGGATCGACAGGTCCCCCTCGCCGGTCGGCTCGTGTCCGTGCTCGTCGTCGTGATGGTGGTGGTGATGCCCGTGGCCCATGGTGCTTCTCTCCGTCCGGCCGGAAGTCAGTACTCCGGCTACGGCGGGAGCGTGACGGAACGGGATGAAGCACACGTGAACGCCGGACGATCAGCGGATGCCCAGCACGTCACCCTTCGCGGCGGGCGCCTACCCGACCGGCGACAGGAACGCGGCCTCCTCCCGGATGCGGCGGATCGTGTGCCAGGCCAGGTGCGGATCCGTGGCCAGCAGCAGCCGCGTCCCGGCGATGCGGTCGATGACGGCGGGCTCCGCGTGCAGCGACGCCAAGGAGGTCTGCGGGCTCTCGATGAAGATCCTGGTCAGGGCGGCCAGGATGAACAGGTGGGCCCGCGCCTGCACGACCACCGGCTCGCCCGCCGCCTCGGGAGGCGCGGCGTCGGCCAGGCCGTCGAGCGCGGCGACGGTGAGCGGCGCGGCCGCACCGCACTTGGCCAGCCACTCGGTGACGGCCGGGGCGCGGTCGCCGGGGAGCTGCGCCGCCACCCGGAGCTGGGCGCCGATCACCGTGCCGAGGTCCTGCCGGATCAGCCGGGCCGCCAGCGGGGCCAGGTCGTGCTCGTCGTGCTTGCCGGCCATCGTGGTCAGGTCGAGCGCGGTACGCAGCAGGTCGCGGGGCAGCCCGCCGGTGAGGGCGTGGCACAGCCAGACGTACGGGATCGGCAGCGGCACCCCGCGCCGCGTCAGCAGGGTCCGCGACTCGGCGCTGCGCAGGGGAGGGATGCGGATGATCCGGTCGAAGGCGCTGTCGAAGGTGTTCCTGATGGCGAGACTGCGGCGTTCGAACCCGGTGAGCGCGTCCTCCGACAGGGCCACGAGGAAGAAGCAGCCGTGCACCCCGAAGATCACCTTCAGGTCGTTGAGGAACCGCTCGGCGTCCTCGGCCGTCCCGATCTTGTCCAGCTCGTCGATGCCGATGATGACCTTGCCCTGGAGCCCCTGCCGGTCCAGGGCGATCTTGCCGAGCAGGTCCTGCAGGTCCGCGACCAGATGCGGATGGCTGCGCGCCTGCTCGGTGCGCTGCACCGCGGCCTGCCTGGCCATCTTGACCCCTCCGGGCAGCGCGAGCTCGCCGCTGCGCGTCCGCGTCTCCGCCTGCAGGTAGCGCAGCGAGCGCAGGTGCTCGCGGGCGGCGACCTCCGAGGCGCTGGACCCCATCACCAGCGGCCGGCGCAGGCTCGCCCGCCACGCCGCCAGCAGCCCCCCGACGATCAGCACGGCCCCGAGCGCGGCGACGAGCACGGCGGGCCGGCTGGTCGCCTCGGTCATCATCGGCCTGAGCCGGTCCCACTGCAGGGCGCCGGCCATGAGCACGGTTCCGGCCAGCGCGGTGACCGCGGGCAGCATGCGGACCAGCCGGCGTCTGCGCCTGAGCGCGGACGCCTGCGGGCCGGTGTCCCCGGTGACCTCCTCGCACACCTTCAGGAACAGATGGGTGATGAACTCCTTGGCGTTGTACGCGGTGGGCGCGTGGACCAGCAGGCACAGGTGGGCCGAGGACCGGTCCCCCTCACGGCCGCACAGGTGCCGCAGCACCGTGCTCTTGCCCGCGCCCCTGGAGCCGCTCAGCCCGATGCTCGCGCTGCCGAGCTTGGTGATGAGCTGGGTGAGGTAGGCGGCCTCCTCGGTGGCGACGAACTCCTCGATCCTGCTCAGCCCGCCGAGCCGGCCGGGATCGACGGCGGGCAGGACGGTGGTCATGGCGTCGTGCTCGTCGCTCAGCTCGGCCCGCAGCAGGGGCAGCACGCCCTCCCTGACCATGGCGCCGATCCAGTCCCGGTGCGCCTGCTCGGCGGCGACGCGGTAGCCGGCCAGGCCGGCGGGCAGTTGCAGCCACTCGGCCGGGTCGCGGGCGGCCAGGATCGTACGGATCTGGAAGGAGGGCGCGCTCGACAGCCACAGCAGCGTAGCCACCAGCCAGGCCGCGCAGGCCGCCCACAGCAGCACGGGCGGCTCGGCCCCCGTGCCCGCCGGCCCCGGAAAGCCGGGCGGTACGAGCGGGAAGCCCGGCGGTTCGTGGGGGAAGCCCGGCGGTTCGAGGAGGAAGGAGGCGGCCAGCCCGCCCACCAGCAGCGGGGGCGGCGGGCTTATCAGCGCGCGGCGCAGGGCCCCGCCGTACGTGGCGTCCCATCTCTTCCACCTCACGCGCGCCACCGCCACGCGAGCCATCGGCACGACCGCGCACGCGGCCAGCGCGACCGCCAGGAGCAGCCGGAACGTCCCCACCGGCAGCCACCACATGCCCGCCGTCCAGACCGCCACGCCGCCCGCCAGCCAGGCCGCCACCCGGTACTGCGGGGCGGGCCGGCTCCAGAACGACAGCCGCGCGGCCTCGACGAGGCGCTCGCGGGCGTTGCGGTAACGCTCGAACTGGGCCGCCGCCGCCCGCTCGACCGCATCGGCGTTGGCCGCCAGCAGCCGCTGGATCAGCCGTTTCACGGCCTCCCTTGAGCGGTCGTGACGGGACTCGTCGATCTTGAGCAGCACCTCGGCCAGGACGAGGGTCGCCTCGTAGATCTTCTCCTCGGCCACCTTGTCGATCGCGCTGGTCGACGGGATGGCCACGACCTGGGGCTGCGGCGGCGCGACGGGCACCGTGACCGGAGCCTGCTCGGTGCCGGGCGTGGAGACCGGGGAGTGGGGCAGGGATTCGAACGGGTCCTCTTCCCCGGCGTACTCGTCGTACTCCTCGAGCCGGCGCGGGCCCGCCAGCAGGTCCTCGGGGGACAGGTGCCGGAACCGGTAGGCGGGGCCGACCTGCTGGAGCAGGCCGATCGCGGCGGCGTGGTCGAGAAACGACATCAGCCGGAGCGGAAGCAGACCTCTGGCCGCGAGCACGGCGACGGTCAGAAGGTACGTGACGCCGGGCGTGGTCAGCGCGACGATGAGCCCGGCCACTGAGCCGGTCGCGAGGCTCGACGCGAGCCCGGTCCCGAACTCCGCTCTCAGATGACGGAACACCTCCACCCCGAGGCCGACCACGAGAGCGGCCGTTCCCGCCTGGACCAGGGCGGTGACCAGGGCCGCGCGCAGGGTCTCGGCAGGGCTCGTCGCGAACCCGGCGCCCGATCGGGGGCGCCAGCTCAGGGAGCGGCGCCGCCCGAAGGCCGCGTATCCCGCGCCGGCCACTCCGGCCGCCCCGGCGATCAGGAAGGGGACGGCGCCGAGGGGCGCCCCCGACACCCCGATGGCGCCCGTCACGAACAGCGTGAGCCCGGAGCAGGCCAGGGCTCCGAGCGCGTAGTGGAGAAAGGGGGAGACGGCGCGGGGGAGCTGCCACCACGCCAGGTCACCGGTCATGTGCTCGGCGAGGAAGGTCAGCCAGCGGCGGATGTCTCCCGAGCTGAAGCGCGGCTCGGCGAGCTCGGCCGTGGACATGAGCCGGTCGATCAGATGGCTTTCGACGGCGTCCGTGTCGGGGAAGCGCGCGCGGTCCAGCAGCTCGGCGGGATCGCCCCCGGCGGCGTAGGTGCTGCGCAGCAGCGCGAGAGCCCACGGACGGCTCAGCGTCTCCGCGACCGGGCCGGTCGGATCCGCGCGCAGCGCGGCCAGCAGGGTGGTCCACCCCTCGCCGGGTGACGCCGGCAGGAGATCGGCGAGCCAGGGGAGGTAGTCGGCGGGCGACACGGGCAGGAGCTCGACCTCCAGCCCGTTGAGCCGGATCCCGAGTCTCTGGTCGGCGTTGAGCGCCCGGAACTCCGCGACCCTGCTGGTGATGATGACGGGATCACCCGGCGGCAGCGTGGTCTCCAGCGCACCGATCATGCGCGCCTGCCGCTCGGCGGGCACCTCGTCGAGCCCGTCCAGGATCGGCAGGACGCGGCGCTGGGCGACCAGCGCGCGACCGGTCTCCGGACCCGCCACGGAGAGTGCGGGGTAGTCGGTGAGCAGCCGGGCCGCCAGCCAGTCGTGGAACGGCTCCCTCGCGGGATCCCAGCTCGAAAGGCTGAAGAGCACGGGGATCGGATCGTGCTCGGTGCGCTGGTCGAGCAGCTGGAGCAGGATGAGCAGCGACAGCGTCGTCTTGCCCGATCCCGGCTCACCGAGGATCAGCATCCGCCTCGTCGGCCGCGCGCGGAATCCGCTCACCAGGGTGGCGACGTCGTCCTCCGGCAGGCCGCCGGCCCGCCACCGGAGCGGCATCGGCTCGGGGTCGAACAGGCCCCTGGCGCTCGCCTCCCACCGCCACTGCTGGCGTACGAGGTCGGGAAGCAGGCGCTCGGCCTCGACGCGACGCTCATCGGGCGGCATGGAGATCGAGTCGCGCGACGTGACCTGGATCACGAGCGCGAACACGCCCAGCGACAGGGCCGCGGCCGGGTATTCCCAGCTCAGCATTCCCTCGCTCAGCCACTGCTCGACCGCCGCCAGGATCGCGAAGGTCAGGCCCAGCGCCGTGAGCCCGAGAGCGGCCAACCGCGAAGGTCGCATCCAAGCCTCCCCACCAAGGACATTCCCCCGTGACTGAGATCGCCCGGACCCCGTCTAATACCGGATCCGGGCACCGCCCGCCGGCGTCAGACCATCGTGGCCCCCGGCCCGGCGGGCTTCTGCGACAGCGCGCGGGCGGCGTGGACGAGCGGCACGTGGCTGAACGCCTGGGGGAAGTTGCCCACCAGCCGGCCGTACCTGGGGTCGTACTCCTCGGCCAGCAGCCCCACGTCGTTCCGCAGCGACAGCAGCCGCTCGAACAGGTCCTTGGCCTCCTCCGTCCGCCCCTGCACGGCCATCACCTCGACCAGCCAGAAGCTGCAGGCCAGGAACGCGCCCTCCCCGCCGGGCAGGCCGTCCACGTCGTTGTCGTCGGCCAGCGGGTAGCGCAGCACGAACCCGTCGGACATGAGCTCCTTCTCGATGGCCGCCACGGTCCCGAGCACCCGGGGGTCGTCGGCGGGCAGGAAGCCCACCATGGGGATCATCAGCAGCGCCGCGTCCAGCTCCGACGACCCGTACGACTGCGTGAAGGTGTTGCGTTGCGGGTCGTAGCCCTTGTCGCAGATCTCCGCGTGGATGACGTCCCGCAGCGTGCGCCACTTGTCCACGGGCCCGGTGCGGCCGAAGTTCTCCACGTACTTGACGGCCCGGTCGAGCGCCGCCCAGCACATCACCTTGGAGTGGACGAAGTGCCGCCGCGGGCCGCGCACCTCCCACAGCCCCTCGTCCGGCTCGTCCCAGTGGTCCTCCACGTAGTCGAGGAGCTGGCGCTGGATGGCCCACGCGCGGTCGTCGGCGGACAGCCCGCGGGTGCGGGAGACGTAGAGGCAGTTCATCACCTCGCCGTACACGTCGAGCTGGAGCTGCTTGACCGCCTCGTTCCCGACGCGCACGGGACGGGAGTCCTCGTAGCCGTCGAGCCAGTCCAGCCGCAGCTCGGGAAGCCGCCGCTCGCCGGCGACGCCGTACATGATCTGCAGGTCCTGTGGCCGCCCGGCGATCGCCCGCAGCAGCCACGAACGCCAGTCCGCCGCCTCCTCCAGGTAGCCGGAGTTGATCAGCGCGTCGAGGGTCAGCGTCGCGTCGCGCAGCCAGCAGAAGCGGTAGTCCCAGTTGCGTACCCCGCCGAGGTCCTCGGGCAGCGAGGTGGTCGGGGCGGCCACGATGCCGCCGGTCGGGGCGTACGTGAGCCCCTTCAGCGTGATCAGCGACCGGACCACGGCCTCCCGGTACGGGCCCTCGTACGTGCAGCGGGAGACCCACTCCGCCCACATGGCCTCGGTCTCGGCGAGCTGGTCCTCGCACTCGATCTGCCTCGGCATCGGCTCGTGCGAGGGATGCCACGTGAACACGAACGGCAGCCGATCCCCCTCCTTGACCGTGAACGTGGCCCGGTGCGCGTAGTCGCCGCCCTTCAGCGGGACGGGGGAGTGCAGCCACACCGAGTCGGGGCCGCCGATGGCCTGCAGGTGCCCGTTGGTACGCCGCACCCACGGCACGATGCGCCCGTAGTCGAAGCGCACCCTGAGCTGCGTGGACATCTCCACGGTGCCGGAGACGCCCTCGACGATGCGCACGACGTCGGGGTTCCTGTCACGCGGAGGCATGAAGTCGATCACGCGGACGGTGCCCGTCGGGGTGTCCCACTCGCTTTCCAGGATGAGGGTGTCGGGACGGTAGCGCCGCCTGGTCGCGGCCCTCCTCCCGGTGGGCCCGAGCCACCAGTGCCCGTTGCGCTCGCTGCCCAGCAGCGCCGCGAAGCAGGCCGGCGAGTCGAACCTGGGCAGGCACAACCAGTCGATCGACCCGTCCCTGGCCACGAGCGCGGCCGACTGCATGTCTCCGATCAGGGCGTAATCCTCGATCCGCATGCCTCAGACGCTACTCGGCTCCAGGGTGATCCCGCGGCCGAGTCGATCACGTCGCGTCATGTCCGGCCCGGCCGCGGGGATCACGTCAGCGGGGAGCGAGCGGGAACCAGCGGGTGAACAGCTGCGTCAGCGGCCCGATGGCCAGCGCGAACACCAGCGTTCCGACGCCGACGGTGCCGCCGAGCAGCCAGCCCGCGATCAGCACCGTGATCTCGATGAGAAAACGGGCCAGCCGTACCGACAGGCCGAGCCGGACCAGGCCGGTCATGACGCCGTCGCGCGGCCCCGGTCCCATCCCGGCGCCGATGTAGAGCACGGTGGCCAGGGCGACCGAGCCGACGCCCAGCACGACGTACAGGCTCTGGACGGCCAGGAGGTCCGGCGTGGGCAGCAGGAAGATCGCGGCGTCGGCGAACAGCCCGAGGAACACCACGTTGCTGATGGTGCCGAGCCCGGGTTTCTGCTTCAGCGGGATCCACAGCAGCATCACCAGGGCGCCGACCGCGATGATGATCGTGCCGATGGACACTCCGGCCCGCAGGCCCAGTCCCTGGTGGAAGACGTCCCAGGGATCATTGCCCAGCCCGGACTCCACCTGGAGCCCGATGCCGGCCCCGTACAGGGCCAGACCGCCGTAGAGGCGGACGAGCCGCGCGGGCAGGGAGCCGAGCCGGGGTACAGTCGCTTCACTCATAATGGCCCAAGAGTGGCAGGCCACTGATTTGCAAAAACAGAGCCAATCACGAAAAGTGGCCTTATGAGGCATATGTCGGCAAGCCAGATCGCGCGGCTCGTCGGCGTGGACCCGGCCGCGCGCCCTTACTACCGCGCACTCGCCGACGCCGTCCGCGCCCTGATCATGGACGGGCAGCTCCCGGTACGCGTCCGCATGCCCGCCGAGCGCCACCTGGCCGAGACCCTCAAGGTCAGCCGCACCACCGTGACCTCGGCCTACGACCTCCTGCGCGAGCGCGGCTACCTGGAGAGCAGGCAGGGCTCGGGCAGCTGGACCGCCCTGCCCGATCCGGCCACCACGGCGGACAATCCGTGGCTCAGCACCGACGGCGACGGGCTGACCCAGCTCCAGTGCGCCGCCCCGCCCGCGCCCACGCACCTGCGCGCGGCCATGCTGGAGGCGGTCGAGGACCTGCCCAGGTACGGCATGGGCAACGGCTACGACCCCATGGGCCTGCCGGTGCTCAGGGAGCGCATCGCCGCCCGCTACACCGCCAGGGGGCTGGCCACCAGGCCGGAGCAGATCGTCGTCACCACCGGCTCCCAGCACGCCATCCAGCTCGTCACCGGCCTGCTCGTCGGCACGGGCGACCCGGTGCTGGTGGAGTCGCCGACGTACCCGCACGCGATCGACGCGGCCCGGCTGCGCGGGGCCCGGATCGTCCCCGTCGGCATCTCGCACGAGGGCTGGCAGAGCGACCTCGTCGTCGGGGCCATGCGCCAGTCCGGGGCCCGGCTCGCCTACCTCATGCCCGACTTCCAGAACCCGACGGGCGCCCTCATGGACGACGCCACCCGCGCCGCCGTCGTGGGGGCGGCCCGGCGTACGGACACGGTGCTCCTGGTGGACGAGACCTGGTCGGAGCTGGCGCTGGACGAGGTGCCCGCGACGTCGCCGATGGCGGCGTTCGACACCGACAGCCGGGTGATCAGCGTGGGCTCGGCGTCCAAGCTGTGGTGGGGCGGGCTGCGCATCGGCTGGGTCCGCGCGACCGCCGCGCTGGCCCGCCGACTGGCCGTGTTCCGCTCCTCCGTCGACATCGCCAGCCCGGTGATGGAGCAGCTCGTGGTGGCGCGGCTGTTCGACCTGCTGGAGGAGACGCGGGCCGAGCGCCGCCGCACCCTGCGGGCCTCGCGCGACGCGCTCGTCTCGGAGCTGCGCGAGCACCTGCCCGAGTGGACGTTCACCGTGCCGCGCGGGGGCGGCACGCTCTGGGTCCGCCTGGATCGTGGCGGCTCCACGCCGCTGGCCGAGGCGGCGGCCTATCACGGCGTACGCCTCGCCCCCGGCCCGTGGTTCGGCCTGGAGGGCACCTTGGAGGGCTACCTCCGCCTGCCCTACACCGCGCCGCCCCCGGTCCTGGCCGACGCCGTCGGCCGCATCCGCGCCGCCCGCGACCACGGCCCGGCCGGCGCCGCCCGCCCGCCGGACTCGCTCATCGCGATGGTCTGAGCACGGGTCTGAGCAGGTGGCTGAGCACGGGTCTGAGCACGGGTCCGGGCGCGGACGCGCCGCCTCACTCGGTGATCCCCCTGGCCAGCGGCGCCCGCCAGTTGCGCCGCATGGCCGCCAGCCGGAAGCCGAAGGCCAGCAGCGCCGCCGCCAGCGTCGCCGGCCACCCGTGCAGCCCGTACGTGGACAGCGCCGCCATCACCCCCGACCCCAGCAGCGCGGGCAGCGCGTAGAGCTGGCGGTCGTAGAGCAGCGTCGGGATCTCCCCGGCCAGCATGTCGCGCAGCATCCCCCCGCCCACCGCCGTGACGACCCCCAGCAGCGCCGCGTGCAGGGGGTTGAGCCCGTACTCGAGGGCCTTCTCCGTCCCGACCGCGCAGAACAGCCCGAGACCGGCCGCGTCCAGCACGAGGATGGCCGGCATCACCCTGGCCACGTGCGGATGCCAGAAGAACACGATCACCGTCGCGGCCACCGGCACCAGCACGTATCCGAGGCTGATGAAGGCGGTGGGCCGCACGTTCAGGATCAGGTCGCGCACAACGCCCCCGCCCAGGGCGGTCATCTCGGCCAGCACGCCCATCCCCACCACGTCGAGCCGCTTGCGCACCCCCATGAGCGCCCCCGACAGAGCGAAGACGAAGATACCGATCAGGTCGAGAAGTTCAGACACGTCTGGAAGGTTTATCGCATCGCGGGGGTGTGGTGCTCGGCCATCATCACCCGCAGCCGCCGCGTGAACATGAACAGCGCCAGCCCCGCCACCACCGCCATGGCCGCCAGCACCAGGTAGTACGCGGGATCGGACAGCACCCGGCCGAGCCGCCCCGTCTGCCCGCCGACCGCGTCGCCCACCGAGACCGCGATGAACCAGATGCCGAGCATCTGCCCCTTGAACGCCTCGGGCGCCAGCTTCGTCGTCACCGACAGCCCGACCGGGCTCAGCGACAGCTCCCCGAGCACCTGGATCAGGTAGACCAGCACCAGCCACCACACCGACACCCGGCCGGCCCCGGCCAGCGCCGCGGCCACGGCCATGACCACGAAGCTCAGCCCCACCATGATCAGCGCGAACCCGAACTTCTGCGGCGTGCTCACCCGCGTGCCCAGCCGCACCCACAGGGCCGCGAACACCGGCACGAAGATCATGATGAACAGCGGGTTGAACGACTGCGTCGTGGCCGGCTGGATCGGGATCCCGAGCAACCACGGCTCCGTGTGGTCGCGGGCGAAGAACAGCAGCTTGCTCGGCGCCAGGTCGTAGAGCATCCAGAAGATGGCCGCGGCCACGAACAGCCAGATGTAGGCCTTCATCCGGATCCGCTCGTCCTCGGTCAGGTCGTGACTGCCCAGCATGATGTAGCAGAAGTAGACCACCGGCACGATGAGCACGATCACCGTGATCACCACCGTGAACCGGTCGATCGTGAACGTGCCGGTCGCCGCCCACACCGCCAGCGCGATCACGCAGACGGCCACGCCGAGGGCCACCAGGCGGAGGAAATGGCGGCTTTCGGCGGGCGACAGGCGCATGCCGGGCCGCTCGCCGATGCCCCTGAGGTGCCGGCCGCCCCAGACGTACTGCAGGAGACCGAGCCCCATGCCGACCGCCGCCGCGCCGAAGCCGAGGTGCCAGCGGTCGCCGGAGGCCAGCCAGCCGACCACGATGGGCGCGAAGAAGGCGCCCAGGTTGATGCCGAGGTAGAACAGCGAGAACGCGGCGTCCCTGCGCCCGTCGTCGCCCTCGGGGTAGAGCCGGCCGACCATGACGGAGATGTTCGGCTTGAGCAGGCCCGTGCCGGCGATGATCAGCAGCAGACCGAGCCAGATGAAGAACGACGACGTCACCGGCAGCGCCATGCTGATGTGGCCCAGCATGATGATCAGCCCGCCCCAGAACACCGACCTGTGCGCCCCCAGGATCCGGTCGGCGATCCACCCGCCGGGCAGCGCCACCAGGTAGATGAGCGCGCCGTAGATGCCGACCACCGCCTGCGCGGTCTCGTCCGACAGCCCCAGGCCGTGGTGGGCCGGTGAGGCGGCCATGAACGTGGCCAGGATCGCGCGCAGGCCGTACCAGCTGAACCGCTCCCACATCTCGGTGCCGAACAAGGTGGCCAGGCCCCACGGGTGCCCGAAGAACGTCCTGCCGCCCTCTGTCATGCGCGCCCTCCGTGACACATCCGGTGTTCGGACGCTCACTCTACGTGAGTGACGTGGATCTTTCTTCCCGAGCTCTTGCCGCCACCCCGCGCGTGTGGTGCGATGCATGCCACTCACATAAGTGATTACTGACTGGAGGCGGGTGCCGTGGCCGAAGTCCTCGAAGTCCGGGCCGAGATCGAGCAGCAGATCTCCGGCCGTACCGTCTGCGAACAGCTCAGGCTCGCCGCCGAGCAACACCCCGACGCGCCCGCCTACTCCGATCCCGAAGGGGACGGCTGGAGCACGCTCACCTACGCGCAGGCCCGCGGCCGGATCCTGGAGATCGCCGCCGCGTTCGCCGCGATCGGGCTCGAACCGGGCGAGTCCGTGGCGCTCATGATGGTCAATCGGAGCGAGCACGTGCTCGCCGACCTCGGCGCGGTGCACGCGGGCGGCGTCGGGTGCACGGTCTACTCGACGTTCGCCCCCGAGCAGATCGCCTTCGTGGCCGCCGACGTGGGCGCCCGGTACGCGGTGCTCGGCGGGCCCGCCGAGCTGGCCCGCTGGGAGCCGGTGCTCGGCCGGCTGGACGGCCTGCGCAAGATCATCATGCTGGAGGGCGCGCCGGCCGACGAGCGCTTCCTGTCCTGGACGGACTTCCTGGAGCTGGGCCGGGCCCGGCTGGCGGAGGACCCGGGGCCGGTGGAGTCGCGCTGGCAGGCGGTCACCCCCGACGACGTCGTCACGGTCCTGTACACCTCGGGCACCACCGGCATGCCCAAGGGCGTCCCGCTCACCCACACGAACGTCTTCTACGAGGTCGCCGCCACCGACCGCCTGACGTCCCTGCCCGAGCGCGGCACGCAGATCTCCTATCTCACCTACGCGCACATCGCCGAGCGGATCCTCAGCCTCTACCTGCCGCTGGTCAAGGTGTCCCACGTCCACTTCTGCACCGATCTGGCCTTCCTGGGCGCGACCCTGGGGCAGGTCAAGCCGATGATGTTCTTCGGGGTGCCGCGGGTGTGGGAGAAGATGATGGCCCGCCTGCTCACGGTGCTCGCGAGCCAGCCGGAAGAGCAGCAGAACGCCGTACGCGAGGCCATGAAGGCGGGCGCCGCCTACGTCGAGGCGGGCCAGTACGGCGGCACGATCACCCCCGAGATCCAGGAGGCCTACGACAAGGCCGACGCCTCGCTGCTGTCCGTCATCCGGGGCATGATCGGCTTCGACCGCGCCGAATGGACCGCCACCGGCGCCGCGCCGCTGCCCGACGACGTGCAGCGCTTCTACGCGGGCCTCGGGCTCAAGGTCATCGACGTGTACGGGATGACGGAGACGACCGGCGCCTTCACCGGCAACAGCCCGGCCTCCTACCGGCTCGGCACCGTCGGCAGGGCCGAGCCCGGCGTCGAGATCCGCATCGCGGAGGACGGCGAGATCCTGACCCGCAGCCCGCTCAACACGCGCGGCTACCTCAACCGCCCCGAGGCCACCGCCGAGCTCATCGACGCCGACGGCTGGCTGCACACCGGCGACATCGGCTCGGTCGACGAGGACGGCTTCTACCGGGTCGTCGACCGCAAGAAGGAGCTGATCATCACGGCGGGCGGCGAGAACATCTCCCCGGCCGAGATCGAGAACCACCTCAAGCAGCACATGCTGATCGGCCAGGCCCTCGCCTACGGCGACCGGCGGCCGCACACGGTGGCCGTGCTGACGCTCGACGCCGAGGTCGCGCCGGGGTGGGCGCAGGCGCGCGGCATCACGTACGGCTCGCTCGCCGAGCTGGCCGAGCACCCCGAGGTGCTCAAGGAGGTGGAGGCCGCGGTCGAGGCCGCCAACGCCAGGCTGGCCCGGGTGCAGCAGGTGAAGAAGTGGGCCCTGCTCGGGGTCGAATGGACGGCCGAGACCGAGGAGCTCACCCCGAGCCTGAAGCTGAAGAGGCGGATCATCCACGCGAAGTACGCCGACATCATCGAAGGGCTCTACTCCGGCTGAGTCCGGCTTTGCCATTCGTGGCGTGTGTTGTGGTCCTGGTCATTACCGGATGGTTCCTACCGTCTCGATCATGACCAGAAGTCTGCTTCTCGTCTCGCTCGCGGCGGGGTCGCTCTCGGCGCCCGTACCTGCGTCCTCCGCCGCGATCGAGCCCGCCATCCGCGCCATCACCGTACGCCCGGCCGATCCGGTGGTCGGGGCGCACGACTCCATCCGCCTGGTGATCGACGTGATCGCCAAGGGGGCGCTCGGCAAGAACGGCGTCACCGTCAAGGTCGAGCCCGGGGCCCCGCCCGGCCCCGTGCTGAGCGCCAAGCCGCCGGTCCTGGACACGCCGCCGGTCGTGGACGTGCCCCCGGTCGGGGACAGGCCCGCGGTCGTGGAGGTGCCTCCCGTGGTGAAGGCGTCCCCGCCCGCCTCCCAGGTCTCTGCGGCCGGCCCTCCGGCGGCAGGCACCGTCCAGCAGCCGAACCTCGCACAGGGACCGAACGCCGCATCACTGGACGCCGCGGTCCCAGGCGCCCGCCCCGCGCCGGGCGCGGGAATGGACCCTGCGCCGGGCACGAGCCTCGCGCCGGGCGCGGAGCCGGGCATCGCACCCGCCACCAGGTCGAACGCGGCCCCGGGCGCCGGCCCCGCCGCGGACCGGGGGACCGTCCAGGCCGACGCGGGCCCCAAGGACGGCAGGACGGCGGCCCGTCCCGCCGTGCAGCCCGCCGTGCAGCCCGGCGCGCAACCGGCCGTGCCTCCCCGGCTCGTCTGGCGTCTGGGCGCGAGCCCGGTGGCGCGCATGGCCGACGGCTGGGAGATCTGGCGCTTCCTCCCCGACAAGAAGCTGACCCGCTTCTACCCGACAGGCACCTGGACGATCACCGCGACGGCCAGGGGCGAGACGGGGATGACGGTCACGGAGTACGCGTCGTTCCAGTTCAGGCGGGACACCAAGCTCTCGTCCGTACGCGCGGAGAAGGCCGCGGGTAGCGCCGGAGGGGTACGCGTGCGCGGCTCGCTCTCCCGGATCGACCCGCGCGGCCTGACCGACTACGGGCCGTTCGCCAAGCAGCCGCTGGAGGTCCTCTGGCGGGCCGACGCCACCGCCACCTGGGAAGAGGTCGGCAGGACGACGACGGACGCGGCGGGCGCGTTCGTCACCAACGTCCCGGACCGCTCCGGAGGCTACTGGCGCATCCGTTACGCCGGAACAGGACACTATGCATCAGACGTCTCTAAAGCCCGACAAATCGCTTAATAGGGCATAAAACAAAATCGTTGGCTGACGTGGGCAAAACGTCTCGTTGCGGAATTGTGATCAGCTTTGTCACAACTTTTCCTTACCCTTACGCGTCATTGGCGTTGACGTGCTCTGTCTTGGAGCGCGTTTCAGACGGGGAAGGAATTCCATTTTGAAGATGCGACGTCTAGCCGCCGGCCTGGCGGCTGCTGCCCTGGGCGCGACGATGGTGGCTACCGCCGCCTCGCCCGCGTTCGCGGACCCGGACCTGGATCCCGATGTCGCGGGCGGCCACACGAGCCTGCAGTTCGACGCGAACCCTGAGCCCGCCCGGCGGGGCCGGCCCATCACCCTTGAGGGCAAGCTCTCCGTGCAGTGCGACGAGGACTACATCAGTGGTTTCGTCTCCGTGCACCACGCCGACTACTGCAAGGACTCGGAGCGCTGGCACCGTCTCGGCTGGAAGCGGATCACGATCCTCTTCCAGCCTGACGGCAGCGGCAAGTGGGAGTACGTCGACACGATCAAGACCAGCGGCAAGGGCTACTTCGGGACGAAGGTGCCCGCCCGTACGTCGGGTACGTGGCGCGCGGTCTTCGAGGGCGCCAGGTGGCTGGCCCCCTCGGAGGCGACGGACTATGTCCGCGTCGTCGGCCGCCGTCACTAGCGACACCCGCACGACCGGCAACACCCGAACGCCCGGCCGATCCGGCCGGGCGTTCGGCATGCCGGGGCCCGGCCGGATCGGCACGGCTTGATGTCAGTACGACACCGCGACCTGAACCCGGTGATGCCGAGCGCTCTCGACCTCGTCCACCAGCGCCACCGCCAGGTCCGCGTACGAGAACGCCGGCTCGCCCTCGGCGGATCCGGGCACCTGGCCGCCACCGATCCGGTACCGGCCGGTCCTGGCCGCTTCGGTGTCGAGCATCACGGGCGGCGGCGCGAGCACCACCCAGTCGAGTGCCGACTTCTCGTACACCTCCATCTCCACCGCGTGCCCCAGCGAGAACGCCCGCGCGTCGGCGGGGAACCCGGGGGTGTCGACGAGGCGCACGCCCGGTGAGACCTCCAGCAGGGTGCCGATCCCGAGCGCGACGAGACGGGACACCCCCGCCCGGCCGAGCCCGTCGACGAGCGCACGCGATGCCGCCGCGTAGAACTCCTCCGACGACACGTCCAGCCGGGCCGCCACCTGCATCGCCACGTCGTGTCCCGCCGCCGCCCCGGCCACGCTCGCGGCGTCGGTGACGTCCCCGGCGATCACCCGCACCCCAGCACCCGACAAATCCCCATACTTCGCCGGATCCCGCACCACGGCGGTCACCTCATGCCCCCGACCGGCCGCCTCCGCGACCACCCGCACCCCGGCCCGCCCACCGGCCCCGAAAAGCACGATCCTGCTCATCGCCAGCACTCCGTTCGCCCGGCGACCGGATCCGCCCGGCCGCTCGCGCAGACGGTAAACGGCGAGGTGTCGCTTTCCGCAACGATAGTCACCTCTGAAGTGCGGCATCCGCCGCGCGTTATCTACGATGTCCGGCATGGCCCAGCCACTCGATCCGGACATGTTCACCGGCTGCCCGCCCCACGCCGCGCCGATCCGCGTCGGCGACAAGTGGACCGCGAAGATCATCCGCTGCCTGGAGCCGGGCCCGCAACGCTTCACCGCGCTCCAGGCCCCGCTGCGCGGCATCACCCCGAAAGTCCTCACCGAATCCCTGCGCGCCATGGAACGCGACGGCCTCCTCACGCGCACCGCGTACGACGAGATCCCGCCGCGCGTCGAATACGAGCTCACGGACCTCGGCCGCAGCCTGATCGAGCCCATGAACGCGGGCTGCGAGTGGTCGCGCAAACACCTGGCCGAGCTCCTCCACGCCCGCGACACCTGGTACGCCACAACCCCCTGACCAGGCCCCGGGCCTCATCCTCCGCCGCCACCTCGTACAAGGTCCCCCGACCTCGTACACACTCATCTCGCCCCGCCACCACCGAACACACTCCAAGCACCTGGTCACTTTGCACGGGCACCCGATCGCCTCGCGCGGATACTCGGCCACCTCGCGCGGGCTTCGGGCCACCTCGCCCGGCCCCGGCCACCTCACCCAGAAACTGTCGGTGCCCGCTGCGAGGATCGCCGCCATGACCGAACCCCTTACGGCCGCCATCACCGGCTACTGGGATGCCGCAGCCGGCGAATTCGACGCGGAGCCCGACCACGGACTGCGAGCCGAGCACACGCGCGCCGCATGGGACCGCCGCCTGCGCTCCTGGGCACCGGCCGATCCCGCCGACATCCTGGATGTCGGCTGCGGCACCGGTTCCCTGTCCGCGCTGCTCGCCGCCGCCGGACATCGGGTGACGGGGGTCGACCTGACCCCGCGCATGATCGAACAGGCCGAGACCAAGCTGGCAGCAGCCGGGCTCACCGGACGCTTCCTGGTCGGGGACGCCGTGTCGCCGCCCGTAGGGGAGGAGCGGTTCGGCATGCTGCTGTCCCGTCACCTCGTCTGGACGCTCCCAGACCCGCAGGCGGCGCTGAGGCACTGGATCACCCTCCTCCGCCCCTCGGGCCGGCTGGTCCTGGTCGAGGGCCGCTGGCGGGAGTCAGGTCAGACCGGGCACCCTTACGTGGCGGGAGCCGATGCACTGCCATGGAGCGGCGGCGTCACCGCCGAGGCCCTCGCCGCAGCGGTCCGGCCCTTGGTAACCGACCTGCGCATCGAGCCGCTGAGCGACGACACCGACCTCTGGGGCCACCCAGTGGACGACGAACGCTACGCCCTCATCGCCGATGTCTGACGCCTCAACCGGAACACGTCCTCAAGCGCCAACCCCAGAAAAGACGGCGCCTCCTGAGGACGGCGCCTCCTGAGGACGGCGCCTCCTGAGGACGGCGCCTCCTGAGGACGGCGTCGCCGAGGAAGCTCGTCCAACGATCCCCAGCGGTGGGTCACCCGGACCGACTAGCGGCGAGGGCCCCTGAGACGGAGGACTCCCCGAGGCGGACACTGAGAGCTCCCCGGAACAAGCGGGGTGCCTGAGACAAACCATGAGTCTTTACGACAAACAAGAGCCCCGGAGACAAACACGAGCTACCTGTGGCAGAAGTGCGAGGTTGTTCGGCGGCTTCGGCGGGCCAGATCCGGGTGAGCTACACCGCCGGCCCGGGACGGCCGCACCCCCACCCAAGCCTTCCCCCAGGTGAGAAGCTTGTGCGGAATCGATCTACAGACCAATGTGTTGTCGTGGCAAGCAGGGCACTTTTGAGCGTCGCCGGACAGGCGTCGTAGTGTGGGCCCTCAGACGAACGGAACAGGAGGTGACGCCCCATGTTGCGAGACTCGTTCGGACGGGTGGCGACGGATCTTCGGGTGTCCCTCACGGACAAGTGCAATCTGCGCTGTACATACTGCATGCCCCCCGAAGGGCTCGACTGGCTGCCCAACCCCCAGCTCCTCACCGCCGACGAGATCGTCCGCCTGGTGACGATCGGCGTCGAACAGCTCGGCATCCAAGAGGTGCGCTACACCGGCGGCGAGCCCCTCCTCAGGCGCGAGCTGGTCGACATCGTCACCCGCACCACCGCGCTGACCCCCAGGCCGCAGGTCTCGCTGACCACCAACGGCATCGGCCTGGCCCGCCTGGCCGAGTCGCTGGCCGCTGCCGGGCTGGACCGGGTGAACGTCTCGCTCGACACCCTCGACCCCGCCACGTTCAAGCAGCTCGCCCACCGCGACAGGCACGCTGACGTGATCGCCGGGCTCGCCGCCGCCGACGAAGCGGGCCTGCGCCCGGTGAAGGTGAACGCGGTCCTGATGCGCGGCGTCAACGACCACGAGGCGGTGCCGCTGCTGCGCTGGTGCCTCGACCAGGGCTACGAGCTGCGGTTCATCGAGCAGATGCCGCTCGACGCCCAGCACGGCTGGAGCCGCGAAGGCATGGTCACCGCCGACGAGATCCTCGACCTGCTGTCCGCCGCGTTCGATCTCACGGCCGACGACCTGGAGGATCGCGGCAGCGCCCCGGCCGAGCGGTTCCTCGTGGACGGCGGCCCCGATCGGGTCGGGGTGATCGGCTCGGTGACGCGTCCGTTCTGCGGAGCGTGCGACCGGGTCAGGCTCACCGCCGACGGGCAAGTGCGTAACTGCCTGTTCGCCACGGAGGAGTCCGACCTCAAGACGGCGATGCGCGCGGGCGCCTCCGACGAGGAGCTGGCCGAGCGCTGGATGGTCGCGGTGTCCCGCAAGCGCGCCGGCCACGGCATCGACGACCCGTCCTTCCTCCAGCCTGCCAGACCAATGTCCGCCATCGGCGGCTGACGAACGCCGGCACCGCCATGCCCGACAGCACCCCCAGCCCACCCGCCGCAAGCACCGCGCCCGGCGACGTACGTGCGACGCCTCCGATGAGAGCTGTGTCCGGAGACGTGCTCGCGCTCTCCGCAGAAGCGGCGTTGCCCGGCGACCAACGTGCGACGCCTGCGAAGGGGGCCATGTCCGGCGACCTACCCGCGATCCCCGCGGTAGCGACCACGTCCGGTGAGGCGGGCGCGACTCCCGCAACAGCACCGACCGCAGGTAAGGCACCCGCGCCTGCCACAGCCGAGACCATGTCCGGCGGTGCGGAAAGCCGTGAAACGGAAGCACTGCCTCAAGCGGTGCCGGGAGAGGGGATCGTCTTCGATGCGGTGATCCTGGCCGGGGGAGAGGCGCGGCGGCTCGGCGGAGCGGATAAGCCGGGCCTCGCCGTAGGCGCCAGATCCCTGGTCGAGAACGTCGTGGGGGCAGTCTCGAACGCACGCACGACGATCCTGGTAGGCCCCGAACGCCCGATCCCCGGCGTCGTGTTCGCCCGCGAGGATCCGCCGAGGAGTGGCCCCGTGCCGGCGCTCACCGCCGGTCTGGGCGAGGTCACCGCCCCCTGGGTGGTGCTGCTCGCCGGCGACCTGCCGTTTATGACGGCAGCCCATGTGGCCGACCTGCTCGCGGCGGCAGCGGGAGCCGGTGACTCCGGCGGCGTGGTGCTGGTGGACGACGGCGGTCGCGAGCAATGGCTGGCGAGCGCGTGGCGGACCGCCCAGCTGAAGGCGGCACTGGCGGCGTACGAGGGCCGTTCGCTCAAGGGGCTGCTCGCTCCGCTCACCGGCACGCGCCTGGCGCTGCCGGGACGCCCGTGGTTCGACTGCGACACAATGGACGACCTGGAGGAGGCTCGCATGAACGTGCTCAACGAATGGACCACCCTGGCCTGCAAGGAGCTGGGCATCGACCCGGCACGCGTGGACCGCGACCTGATACTCGACCTCACCAAGGAGGTCGCACACGGCGTCGCGAGACCGGCCGCGCCCCTCACGGCGTACCTGCTCGGGCTCGCCCAGGGAGCGGGCACCGCGCCCGACGACGCCGTCGCCAAACTGATCACATTGGCGAAAAACTGGGGAGAAGCGACGCAGGAGACGCTGACAGACAGCTGACACTCGAACGAACTCTTGAAGTCAAGCAACCTCCCGCCTGAAGATTTCCTGTGAATAACGAGGCGGGAGGGGATGTAAACGATTTCGGGAAAGCAGCCCTATCGGACTGTCCCGGCACGCTGGGAGTGATCAAAAGGTCGCCGGGAAAAGGGCGACGCCGGGTGGTTACGGGGGCAAACCACCCGGCGTCGCTTCATCGGCGTTCCGACGGGGGCCCGGAACGCCGGCACCAGCACTCCGACGGGGGACCGGAGCGCTTGGCTAAAGCGTACACCTACAACCCGTGGGATGCGTCAAGACTTAGTCACGACCCGATCTCGCGTCGATGCAGCGGTATCTCGGTTTGGTTAGCTTCAGGGGTCTGAAAGGTAGGGGGAGTGTCCGCGGCGCTCCTCTCATTGGCCCCGATTACCGCTATGTACGGCAAAAAGACGGCCGCGGCGATGAACAGCAACCGGTACGGCCACGGCACCGGCACCACGACAGCCAGGATCAGGCAGATCGTGCGGATCCCCATCTTGATGAGGTAGCTGATCTCGCGCTTGCGGATGTCGGCCGTCAGCGACGGCCTGGCGTCCGTGACCTGGTGGACGTCCGATTTTCTGCGCCACCCCTTCATACCTTCAAAGGTAGTCCTCGGACAGCGCGGTTACGACGGCGGCCCTGGACGGAGGCGGGGGTCATGCGATCATGGCCTTCGAGTAAGGAGGATGTGGAGATGACGGATCGCACGTACCGGGTCACCGAAATCGTCGGCACTTCAGCCGAGAGCGTCGACCAGGCCATCCGCAACGGCATCAGGAGGGCCTCGCAGACCCTGCGCCACCTCGACTGGTTCGAGGTCACGGAGGTGCGCGGGCACATCGACGCAGGCGAGGTCGCGCACTTCCAGGTCGGCATGAAGGTGGGCTTCCGCCTGGAGGACAGCTGATCCTCCGGTCTCGGGGGCTGTGGCGGGAGGGCCGCGTGCCCGCCGGCACCGCCGCGGGCACGCGGCGCCGCCAGGCGCCGGCCCTGCCCCGTTCCCCGTGCGCGCCCCCGAACGGCCCCTAGAACCTGTCCCTTATACCCATCT
>NZ_VCKX01000018.1 GCF_005889725.1 Nonomuraea zeae | reverse complement strand
GGGGCGGGGGTCGGGCAGGGTGGAGAGGGTGGCGGCGAAGGCGGCCAGGTGGGGGTGGCGGCCGAGCGGCAGGCGTTCGAGGTCGAGGCGCTGCTGCCGCCGCAGCTCCGCGGCCTCCTCCTCGTCGGTCCCCACGCCGCCGGGCTGGCAGGACACCATCGCCACGGCTCCCATGATCAGGTAGGTGGCCACCTGGTCGGCCTGCTGGAGCGTGAACCCGGCCTCGGTGAGCAACCCGATCGCCGTGTCGGTGGCCCGGAGGTATTCGGCGGCCGTGCTCCGGTCGATCGCCGGCAGCAGGGCCGACAGGTAGGGGTGCGCGCGGGCCTGCTCGACCAACGCCGTGATCATCACGCGGAGGCGCTCGTGCCAGGGCCGGTCCGGGTCCACGTCGGCGACCAGGGGCGCGAGCAGGTGGTCGGCGAGCGCGGACAGCAGCTCGTCCTTGTTCTTGACGTGCCAGTAGAGCGCCGTCGGCGCGACTCCCAGCTCGGCGGCGAGCCGGCGGATGGTCACCGCCTGGAGCCCGTCGGTGTCGGCGATCTTCATCGCCCGGTCCACGACGGCCTGGCGGGTCAGTTTCTCGGGAGCCACCCGGACAACTATACGGGGTGCGCACGACTTCTCGAACAATGTACATGTACAGTGTTCATGAACGCCGTACAGGGAGGTCGGGACCGTACCGACCGGACCAGAGCGACGAGGAGGCCCAGAGATGGGACACGACGAACGGGCCGGAGCGACGCGCCTGCACCGCTTCGACCACTGGCTGTATCGCGGCGGGCGGCCCAACCGGCTGGCACGGGCGATCAACCGGGCGTGGGCCACCGTGTTCGCGGCCGGGGTCCTGCGACCGGACCGGATGGTGACCCTGGAGGTGCCGGGCCGGCGTACCGGGCGGGTCATCTCCTTCCCGCTGGTCGTCGCGGACCACCAGGGCGAGCGCTATCTGGTGGCGATGCTCGGGCGGGGCACCAACTGGGTGCACAACGTACGCGCGGCCGGCGGGCGGGCGGTGCTGCGGCACGGGCGCAGCGAGGCGGTGCGCCTGGTCGAAGTCGATCCCGGAGCCTGCGCGCCCATCCTGCGGCGCTATCTGGCCGTCTCGCCGGGAGGCCGCACCCACGTGCCGGTGGACCCGGAGGCGCCGCCGGCGGAATTCGAGCGGATCGCCGCGGACTATCCGGTCTTCCGCATCATCCCCGATCCGCCGCCGTCCACAGCTGTGGATGACGTCGGCCGAACGCGGCCGTGACGGCCTGCCCCGGCGATCAGGCGCCGTTGCCGATCGCCGCCCGCAGGACGGCTTCGGCCTCCGACGCCACGGCCAGCAGCCGCCAGGCCGCCGGCGCCAGCCGCGTGCCCCGCGAGCCGCGCACCAGCAGCGTCACTCCCAGTCGGTCCTCCAGCCGCTGGATGCGGCGGCTCAGCGCCGGCTGGCTGACGCTCAGGACCGGCGCGGCGCGGTTCAGGCTGCCCGACCTGCTGATGACCTGGAGCAGGTGCATGTCCTCCATGTCGATCTCGAGCGAGCCGCCCGGCGCCGACAGGGGCAGCCCCTCCGTCGAGACGGGCGACAGGAGCGGGCGCTCGCCGGACAGGTACGAGGGGACCGGGAACCACGGCATCTGCACATATCGCGGGTTGCGGAGCAGCGCCTTCGCCCGGTAACCGAACCGGAGCCGGGCACGGAGCAGCCGCGCCAACCCGGTGCTCACCACGCCGGGATCCGTGACGAGCCGGTGGGCGCGGTACGCGCGCGTGGTGAGCGGCCGCAGGACGAAGCCGCCGCCCGCCGGCGGCGCCGGGGCCAGCGGTGAGGCGAGCGCCACGCCCCGGCCGTGCCCGACGAGACTGCGGACCGTCGCGGCGGAGTCGGCCCGGTGCGCCAGCCGGGGCAGGAAGCCGGCGGCCGCGCACACGCCGCGCACCAGCTCGGCCGATTCGGCCGGGCGGGCGGCGATCCAGTCGTCGGCGGCCAGGTCGGCGAGCGCCACCGCCGCCTGGCCTGCGCAGCGGTGCCCGGCCGGCAGGCACACCCACAGCGGCTCGTCGAGGACCGGCAGCACGCACGCCGTCCGGCTCGGCGTCACCTGCGCGCGGCAGGGCCGCCACACGTAGGCGGCGTCCACGGCCCGGCGCTCGAACAGCTCGACCGCCCGTACGGGGTCGGCGGTGCACAGGGCGAGCAGCATGCCGGGCGCGTGCACGGCGAGGTCGTCGGCGAAGGCGTCCCACGTCCGGCCGAAGACCGCGAGCCGCAGCTCCGGCAGCCTGTCCGCGCCGGCGACCTGGCGCAGGCCGTCGGCGAGCGCGGCCAGCAGCCGCCGCCGGGCATCGACGATCGCCCGGCCGCGGGCGGTGAGCTCGATCTGCTCGCCCCTCCTGGCCGTCAGCGCGCCGAAGCGGTCCTCCAGCCGGGCCAGGCGCCGGCCCGCCGACGCCTGGGTGAGACCGGTGGCGCGGGCCGCGCCGGCCGGCGTCCCGCCGTCCGCGATGGCCTGCATCAGGGCGAGGTCCGTGTGGTCGATCGGCATCGCGGCCATGCGAAATCCCGCGCCTCTCGTCCGTCGTCCGGGAGCTCCAGATCTGCGGCAAGGGTGACAGCGCAACCTTTATGTTGATCTTTACAATCACTTGAAATCTCTGTTCCGGCTGGTTTGATGAGTACGTCGCGATCACGGCCGAGGATGTGCTCCCTGGAGGCGCCATGGAGTTCTTCCTGCTGGGTGTCATGGGGGCGAGCGTCGAGGCCCGCGCGATCGATCTGGGGACGCGCCGGCAGCGGTACGTGCTGGCGCTGCTCTGCCTGGAGGTCAACCGGCAGGTAGGGATCGACCGGCTGATCGAGCACCTGTGGCCGCACGATCCGCCGTCCAGCTGCCGCGGGATCATCCACACGTACGTGAGCGGCCTGCGCTCGGTCTTCCGCGCATCGGGAGCCGAGCGCTACCAGGTCGCGCTGGAGCGCGGCCGGTCCGGATACCTGCTGCGCTGCGACCCGGCCAGGATCGACCTGCACCGCTTCCGCGCGCTGACCGCCGAGGCCCGCACCGGCGGCGACGACGAGCGGCGGGCGGCGCTGCTGGAGCGGGCGCTGGCCCTGTGGCGCGGCCCGGCGCTGGCCGGGGTCGGCGACGAGCAGGCGCGCGCCCGGCTCACCGGAGGGCTGGAGGAGGCCCGGCGCACCGCCGTCGAGGACCTGGCCGAGGCGCGATTACGGCTCGGCCGCCACCAGGGCGTGCTCGACGAGCTGTTCGCCCTGGCCGCGGAGTTCCCGACCCGGCCGCGCATGGTCGGGGCGCTGATGCGGGCGCTGCACCACGCCGGACGCACCGCCGAGGCGCTGGAGGTCTACCGGAACACCCGCCGGCGCATGGCCGAGGAGCTGGGCCTCGACCCGCCGGCGGAGCTGCGCGAGCTGCAGGTGGCCCTGCTCCGCGGCGACGAGAGGGCCCCGCCCGTGCCGGCGTCCCGCCCGGCCGGGACGGCGCCGCGCCAGCTGCCCGCCGACCTGACCACGTTCGTCGGCCGGGTCGCCGAGCTCGACCGGCTGCTCGGCGACGAGCGCGCGGCCGCGGTGGTGATCAGCGCGGTGGACGGCATGGCGGGGGTCGGCAAGACGGTCCTGGCCGTGCACGCCGCGCACCTGCTGGCCGCCCGCTACCCCGACGGGCAGCTCTTTCTCGACCTGCACGGGTTCACGCACGGGATGAGGCCCGTCGATCCGGCCGACGCGCTCGGCAGGATGCTGCGCGTCCTGGGCGTGCCCGACGACCAGATCCCGCCCGACGAGGAGAGCCGGGCCGCCCTGTACCGCACCCGGCTGGCCGACCGGCGCGTGCTGGTCCTGCTCGACAACGCCGCGGCCGAGGAGCAGGTCCGGCCGCTGCTGCCGGGCGCACCCGGCTGTCTGGTGCTGATCACCAGCCGGATCCGGTTCACCGGCCTGGACGACGTACGGCCGCTGTCCCTCGACGTGCTGCCCACGGCGGACGCGGTCGCCCTGTTCGCCCGGGTCACCGGCACGGACCGGCCCCGACACCTGGTGGAGGAGATCGTCGAGCTGTGCGGGCGGCTGCCGCTGGCCATCCGCACGGCCGCCGCCCGGCTGCGCTCGCGGCCGGCCTGGACCGTCGAGTACCTGGCCCGCCGCCTGCGCGGCCACCAGCAGCGGCTCGACGACCTGAGCGGCGGCGCCCGCGGCGTCAGCGTCGCCATCGACCTGTCCTACCGCCAGGTCGACGCCGCTCTGCGGCGGCTGTACCGGCTGCTCAGCCTGCACCCGGGCGCGGACATCGACGCCTACGCCGCCGCGGCCATGGCCGGGCTGTCGCTGAGCCAGGCCACCCGCGCGCTCGACGCGCTCGTGGACGCCAATCTCCTTCAGGAGCCGGTGGCCGGGCGGTTCAGGTTCCACGACCTCATCCGCGCGCACGCCGCCGACGCCTGCGCCCGCGAGGAGCCGGGAGCCGAACGGCACCGCGCCACGGCCCGCCTCCTCGACCACTACACCCAGACCGCGTCACTGGCGATGGCCGCGCTCTACCCGTACGACGCCGAGAACCGCCCCCGCCTCGCCACGCCCGACGGCCCGGCGCCGGACGTGGCCGGGCGGCGGGAGGCCACGGAGTGGCTGGCGGCCGAGCTCGGCAACCTGCTGGCCGCCCCCCACATCGACGCGGGCGGCCCGTCACCGCGCGTCGTCGAGCTGTCGGCGATCCTGCACCGCCACCTGCGCACCCGCGCCGAGTACAGCCGCGCCGCGACGCTGCACGAGCACGCCGCCCGCGCGGCCCGCACGCTCGGCGACCGCGCGGGCGAGCTGGAGGCGCTGTGGGCGCTCGGCGTCACCCGGTGGTTCCAGGGCCGCTACGCCGAGGCCGAGGAGCACCTCCAGCAGGCCCTGGAGATCGCCGACGCCATCGGGCACCGGACCGGCGCCATCAACGCCCTGCACGGGCTCGGCCACATCCACACCATGCGGGGCCGGCACGAACCGGCCGTCGACTGCTACCGCCGCGTCCTCGACCACGCGCACGCCATCGGGCACCTGGCCGGCGAGCTGGAGGCCCGCTGGGGGCTCGGCCACATCCACCGCCTGCGCGGCCAGTGGGGTCCGGCGGAGGAGTCGTTCGAGAGAGCCGTGGTGATCGCCCGCAAGCTCGGCCACCACGAGGGCGAGCTCAACTCCCTGTACGGCCTGGGCCACGTCCACCGCCTCCAGGGCCGCCACGAGCCCGCGCTCGACTGCTACCAGCAGGTCATGGACATCGCCAGGGAGAGCGGTGACCGCGTCGGCGAGCTCACCGCCCTGCGCGGCTTCGGGCACATCCGGCTCCGCCAGGGCGCCTACGCCGCGGCCGTCGAATGCTTCGAACGCGCGCTGGAGATCGCCGAGGACACGGGTCACCGCTTCAGCGAGCTGCACACCTTACGCGGCCTCGGCCACGCGCACCTCAAGCAGGGCCGCCACGAGCGGGCCGCCGCGGACTTCCGGCGCGCGCTCGACCTCGCGCTCGAGATCGGCGACGGCAACGGCCGCCTCCAGTCCCTGTACGGGCTGGCCAGGACCTGCCAGGCCGCCGGGGCGCCGGACCGGGCGCTCGACCACTACCGGGCCGCCTGCGACCTGCCCCCCGAGCCCACCAACGACCGGGTGCACGTCCTGCACGGCATGGCCGAGGCCCATCACGACCTGGGCCAGCACGAGCAGGCGCGGGCCTGCTGGCGGCAGGCGCTGGACATCCTCGACGGCCTGGGCACGACCGCGACCGAGGAGGTCACCGCCGACCTCATCCGCGACCGCCTGGCCGCGTCACCGGGGCACGGCGGGTGACGGGACCCGGCTCAGGCTCGCGTCCACGCCGATCGCCTGGCGGGCGGTGGCCGCCACCGCCATGGAGTAGCGCAGGATGGACGGCGAGTTCACCGTGCACCCGCCAGGGGCGGACTCCCCGAGGCAGAAATGCACCGGATCGTTGTCCTGGTGCAGCTTGGTGACGCCGCCGTACGTCTGCGGGTGGGTGCAGTACCCGAGCTGGCGCTCCAGGTCCGAGCACGGCAGGAACTGCGTCCACGCGTAGCGGTCCTTCTGCTCGGGTGGGATCGGGTACGGGTAGGCCGCCATGCTCAGCTCCCGGCCGGCGTCGGAGGTGAGGTCGCCGTACTTGGCCGCCTTGGCCGCGTAGATGCCGTTGAGCCGCCGCGGGATGTTCGGATTGTCGCGGTCGGGCTGCTGGAGCACCCACACGATCCGCGGGCGGGCCATGCCGGCGGACGCCGCGGCGAAGGCGATCTCGGCGACCGCCCGTTCGGCGTCCCGGTCGATCGCGTCGTAGAACGTCTGGTTGTCGGCGCGCTGCGCGGTGCACGTGCTCAGCCACCGGGGATTGCCCCAGAACTGCAGCGCCACCGCGGCGGGCCGGTAGCTCTGCACCAGCGCGCCCAGCTTGCGGTCCGGGCCGATCCAGCCGGAGACGCCGGTCAGGAAGTCGCAGATGTTCATCGCGCCGAACGCCTCGGCGCGGAACTCCGCGTCACCGGGGGCCTGCACCCACCATCCGGTCATGTTCGTCGTCTCCACCGCCAGCGAATCACCGACGTACAGGACGCGAGGCCCGGCGACGGCCGACGCCGGGGCGGGCAGCCCCCAGACGAGGACCGACACGACCACGATCAACCAACAGCGCGCACGCACGACGGCTCCTTTCCTGCCCGGCGGCGTCATGGCCTGGCGACGTCATGGTCGGCCGCCGTGCGCGGCCTGTCACGCCCGCCGGTTATGCGCGCGCCGACGGCATAAGCCAGGCCATGGGCCTTTCCCCGCCGGCATGCCACGATCCAGTCGTCGAGAGCGAGGTGAAAGGACCATGGCCACGGAATTCTGGTCGCTCGATGGCGGCGTGCTGACGGTCGATGATCCTGGAGCTGCGGCATGGCCGGTGGCGTCGTCCGCCATGGCCACGCGGGGCTGGCTGGGACGCGCGGTCCTGCAGGCCACCAGTTCCACCTGGTTACATCTGCATCTGGAGCGTTATGAGGGGATGAGGCCGACAGAGTCCTACCATCACCCCAGCGGCCCGGTCCGGCTGATGGCGGGCCCGCTGTACGGCCAGCGCGACTTCGCCTACTACGGCGACCAGCACGCGCTGCTGTGGGAGTCCGGCGACGTCGGGCTCATGCTGCAGGCCGACGGCCGCTCCAAGCAGTGGTTCCTCGACTACGCCCAGCAGGTCAGGTTCGAGGCCAACGGCCGCTCCGTCCGGGCCCGCCCGGCCAGGTCCACAGACTGGACCTTCGAGCATCTCCGGTTGCGGGGGCAGCGGCTGAGGCTGACGATTCCCGACGTCGGCAGCGCCACGGTGGCGGACCCGGCGGAGGCCGCCAAGCCGATCAGGAGCGACCGGTCCAAGCGGCTGAGGTCCGGCACCCTGCACACCTTCGACGCCCAGCGCCAGCAGCGCGTCGTCCTGGACGCGGGCAACACGCGGCTGGAGATCACCCTCATCGAGACCACGGTGGACTCCGCCGCCGAGCGGCTCGCCGAGCTGCGCTCCGTGGATTGGCGCCCCTGACATGGGCATCGAGGCCGCGGCGATCCTGCTCTCGTGGATCGCCATCGTGATACTCGCCGGCGCCGTCGCAGCCTGCGTGCGGGCGCTGCGCTTCCAGGAGGCCCGGCTGCTCCAGGTGCTGTCGCAGCCGCGCCGGCTGTCGCCGGGCGACCGGATGATGCTGCCGCGACCGCTGGCCGGGCACCTTCCCCCGGGTGACTCGATCCTGCTGCTGTTCGGCACCGCCGAGTGCGGATCCTGCCGGGAGGCGCTGCGCAACCTGGCCGCCAGGTACGACGCGGGGCGTAAGCTCCCCCACCTGGTCGCGGCCTTCCGCGGCCCGGCGCCGGACGTGCCGGGGCCGCCCGTCACCGTCGTGACGCACCAGGCCCAGGCGTTCGAGGAGCTCAACATCGGCCTCCTGCCGTTCGCGGTGCTGCTGCGGGACGACGAGGTGGTCGCCGCGGGGGCGGTGGGCTCCGAGCAGAGCATCGACGAGCTGTGGCGGACGGTCGAACGAACCTCGGACCGGGAGGCGAGCGCACATGGATGAGCAGAGTCAAGGCACCTGGCAGCACACGAGGCGCCGGTTCCTGAAGGGAACGCTGATCGGCGCGGGCGCCATGTCCATCTCCGTGATGGACCAGCTCGGCGGCGCCCAGCCCGCGGAGGCCGGGCCCCCGACGTGCTTCGACCCGTCCGGTTTCCAGTACCGGGGCGGCGTCTGCGCGCCGGCCTCGTACACGACCAACTGCAGCAAGGGCGGCTGCTACCGGGAGGGCCTGACCAGCCATCCCATCAACTGCCCGAGCCGCGGGGCGGTCTACAAGGAGCGGCACCGCACCTGCGGGGAGGACGTCACCTACAACGGCACCCACAAGCAGTTCACGCTGCGGCTCAACGAGTGCGGCGGCAACTGGGACGGCTGGGAGTGGATCGGCACCGACACCGACGTCAACTGCGGCTGCACCACGCCGTACATCCTCTGGTCGTGCAACGACGGCTACGTCCGCGTGCCGAGCGGCGGCGGCTGGAGCGACTGGATCCCGTCCATCTGCATGACCGACGTGTGCTGGGACCCCTGACAGAGGCGATCACCATGACGATTTTCGACGAGCGCTGGGTCGAGGCGGCCAACAAGGTCCTGACCGGTCACCGGACCGGGGCCGTGCCGCAGTTCCGGGTCGTGCTCAGCCTGCGGTTCGCCGACGCCGCGGGAGGCTGCTGGGTCGTGGGCGAGAACGGCACGCTGCGCTTCAGCAGCACGCCGGTCGAGCCCGCGGACATCGTCGCGACGATGCCGGTCGCGCTGGCCCGCGAGGCGTTCGCGGACGGCGGGCAGGACGCGTTCATCACCAAGGTGCTGAGCACCCCCGAGGTCCGGATCGACGGGGACTTCGCCAAGGCCAGGTTCTTCCTGGCCGGCCTGGTGCGCAACGCCACCCCGCAGACCGTGCACGCGTTGCGGGCGATCGGCTAGCCACCATGCGGGAGCTGCGCCTGCGGCCGCTGATGGCCTCGGACTACGCCTACGTGTTCGGCCTGCTGGTCGGCGGCGCCAACGGGGCCCGCTGGCGCTTCCGCGGCGCGACCCCGTCACCGGAGATGTTCGAACGGGCCCTGTGGTCCGGGGTCTCGGCCCAGCTCGTGGCCGAGACCCGGGACCGCCGCCCGATCGGGCTGGCGGTGGCCTTCAACGCCGTCTTCGAAGCCGGGCACGTGGAGCTCGGCGTGGCCGTGGACCCCGGCTACCAGAAGAGGGGCGGGTGGACGGCGGCCATCGGGCTGGGGCTGCTGCGCCACACCTTCCTGTCCTGGCCGGTGCACAAGGTGTACGGCCGCATCCCCGCCTTCAACCTGGCCGACCTGCGCGGCCTGACGCGGCTCGGCTGGGTCGAGGAGGGCACGATGCGCGACTACTGCTTCTACGACGGCCACTACTGGGACGAGCACGTTCTCGCGCTCACCCGGGAGGCGTGGGAGAAGATCGACCGGCGGTTCGCCCGGTTCTGCCCTGAGTTTGGAGACGGCCGATGACATGGCACTGCGCCGAGTTTGGAGACGGCCGATGACGTGGTACTGCGCCGCGCTGAGCGCCCTGGTCGCCCCGCTGCTGATCGCGGGGCACGCGCACCTGGCCGACACCGCCTCCTTCGCGCGCGTCATCCGGTCGCACGGCCTGTTCACCGGGCGCGTGGTGCCGGCCCTGGCGCGGGCCGTCGCGCTGCTGGAGACCGGCGGCGCGATCGGCCTGCTCGCCCTGCTGATCGTGGATCCGGGCGCGTCCCGGCCGATGGTCATCGCGCTGGCGGCGCTGTTCGCCGTCTTCGCGGGCTACCTGGTGATCGTGCACCGGCGTTCGGCCGGCGCCGGGTCGCTGGAGTGCGGCTGCGGTCTCGGGACGCCGCTGCACCGCTGGTCGTGGTCGCGTCCCGCGGCGCTCGCCGGCGGGCTCCTGCTCGCCCTCGCGCTCAGCTGGCCGCCGGCGGCGCTGGCGGAGCGGTCGCTGGCCGTCGCCGCGGGCTGGTCGCTGACGACCGCCGCGCTGTGCCTGTGGCAGATGCGCCGCATGAACGAGCGGGCCATGGCGTACGCGCGGCAGGCGTACCGGCTGCTCGGCGGGGAGTGAGGCGGCATGTCGGTGATGCTCCTGGCCGGGCTGGGCGGCCTGCTCGCGGGGCTGGCGGTCTCCGGCGCCATTTGAGGCCGCAACCTGGCGACCTCGCTGATGCCTTCGGTCCGGAGGCAGCACACCGAAACCCCCAGGCTGCGCTGGGGCACGCACACCTCGATCGGCTTCGGCTTCCTCGCCGGCGGCCTGGCCACGGCCGGGCTCGCGATGCTGGCCGGCGGGCTGGTCGCGTGGGCGCCGCTGCCGATCCGCATGGCCGCCGTGTCGGCCATCCTGCTCATGCTCGGCGCGCGCGAGCTCGGCCGGTGGCGGATCCGGCTGCCCCAGCGCAGCCGGCTGATCCCGTCCGAACGCCTCGAACTGCCCTTCCCCTGGGGGAGCTTCGCCTTCGCCGCCGAGCTGGGGCTGGGGTGGCGCACGGTGGTGCCGACCAGCCTGCCGTACGGGCTGGTCGTGTTCGTGGCGCTGCACCCCACCTGGCAGGTCGCGCTCGCCGCCGGGCTCGGCTGGGCCGCCGGGCGGTGGGTGCCGGTGTCGCTCGCCGTCCGGCGCCGCGCCCTGGTCCTGGCCGGGGTGGCCACCGAGCGGAGCCGCTCCCCGTGGCCGATCGTGAACAGCGGGCGGCTGTCGCTCGCCGGTCTGGTCATCCTCCTGGGCGCGGCGCTGGCGGCCTTCGCGGCCTGACCGGCGACGGGTACGGCTACGGCTACGGCGTCAGGGCCGGTCGCGGGCGGCCTTCAAGGCGGGTCGCGGGCGGCCCTCAGGGCAGGTCGCGCCGCCTTCAGGGCAGGTCGCGGGCTGCCTTGAAGGCGCTGAGCAGGTCGGCGGCGAAGGCTCGATCGATCTTGCGGCCCGCCAGTGCCGTCACCTCGGCGGTCAGCCCCGTCAGGACGCCGCGCCTGGCCTGCGCCCGGTCCCACACCTTGCCCAGCACCTGGAGCCGCGCCACCAGCCCGGCCTGCACGCCCGCCCCGCTGATCTTGCCGGCCGCGCCGGCGGCCGTCACCGCGTCGGTCAGCGTCGCGGGGCTGAGCGCGGCCCAGGCGGGGCGGCGTACGGTGGCCGTCACAGCGCCCGGCACCTGCGTGCCGCGCGGGAAGAAGGACGTGGTCGCCCCGCCCTGGCCGACCTCGAACGGCACCCAGTCCTGCACGCCGGCGCTGCCGGGTGCCACCTGCTCGACGCGCATCGCCCAGCCGCGCCCGTCGCCCAGCGCGGTGGTGGCCCACAGGCCCTTGGCCCAGCCGGGGAGCGTGCCGTCCACGGTCAGGGCGTTGGGCGTGCCGCTCGACGGGGTGGCCGGGGCGCCGGTCCAGGCGCTGCGGGTGCCGGTCACGGTGAGCGTCCGCTCCTCGCCGGTGAGTCGGTACGCCCCGCCGTACAGGTGGCCGGCGCCGTTGACGTAGCCGGAGACGACGGCGCCGGTGGCCTTGTCGACACGGGCCAGCACGAAGCGCCCGGCCATCGTGATCCCGTCGACGACGCGTTCCTGGGTGGAGTCGCTCACGTACACGATGTCGCGATATCTGGGTGTTTCGAGGCGGGTGACGGACGTCATCGGGTCGCCGCCGAACGCCTCGTCGAAGGTGACCGACGACAGCTTGCCCTGCTGTCCCGTGCGCATGGTCTCGTAGACGGCCGCGTACGTCGTGGTGTCCGAGGGGGTGACCAGCCGGCGGCGCTGGAAGTGCCAGTTCGGGTAGGCGTCCTTCTTGGCCGCGTCGTTCGCGGTCCTGCGCAGCGTCGGCACCTTGGAGAAGATCACCTCGTCGCCGGGCGAGCCGTTGACGAACGCGCGCACGGCCGTGCCCGTCCTGGCGCCCGTCCAGGTGAAGGAGAGGTCGCCGGCGCCCGAGCCGACGCGCGGGTCGCGCATCAGGTCGCGGTCCTCGGGCAGCCCTTCCGTCTTGCCGATCGAGTCGTAGTAGGACTTCACCGTGCCGCCCTTGTCCTGGAGCGGCAGGGTGGTGTCGAGCGTGACGTCCTCGTCCTCCGAGGCGCGCAGGAACCACTGATGGGCGTCGCCGCCCTTGAGCCGCGAGACGTCCACCACGTACCGGCCGTCCGGGGACTGGATCACGGCGAGCAGGCGGCGCTTGACCTCGGCGCCGTCCTGCGCGGGCCCCGGCTCGGACGCCTCGATCAGCTGCACGCCCTTGCCCGAGGTGGCGCCGTCGTCGTAGGCGAGCACGGCCGCGCCCGTGCCGAGCGCGTCCTGGCAGGCGTAGCCGTTCGCGTTCACTCTGGACCAGATCCACGGCGCGTTGTGCGCGGGGGTGTCCATGTGCCAGTAGCGGTAGTTGGGCACCTGGTGCGGGTAGCCCTGGTCGGGCAGCACCTCCATGCCCGACCCCCAGAGGATCAGCCCCAGGTGGTCGCCGTGGCCGTGGCCCGCCTTGTACGGCAGGCCCTCCGACGTGGGCGGCAGCGTGAGGTGGGCCTGCAGCGCGTCCTGGGTGTCACCGGCGGTCAGCGCGTAGTGGCCGTAGCCGTAGAGCTCGATGTTCTTCAGGCTCGTGATCGGGTCCGTGGCCACCATGTCGTCGGCCTTGGGGAAGTGCGTGTCGTTGATCGTCACGGGCACGCCGTCGGGGAAGCGCAGCGTGTCACCCATGTTCGCGGCCTTGGCGAAGATCGGGTAGCGGGCCGGCACCAGGTCGGTGTGGTCGAGCTCCATCTCGCCGGTGTATCCGGCGGGGTCGGCGTAGTTGTCCGCCAGCAGGGTGAACGCGCCGCGGGCGAAGACCATCACCTGGTCGTGATAGGAGGTGGTCGCCTCCTCCCAGGTGCCGTCGGCGAAGAACTGCCGGCCGGAGAACATCCGGTCGGCCATCGGCAGCACGTACCTGACCAGGTCGGGGTCGCCCAGGATCGAGGCGACGGCGAAGGCGTAGCGGAAGCCGTACACCTCGATGTTGTGCATGCCCGTCGGCTTGTCGGCCAGGTTGACGAAGCTGACGACGGTCCGGCGCAGCCAGCTCTCGACCAGCGCCCGGGATTCCCGCGTCCAGTCCGGCGCGTCGTACACCAGGTCGTAGGCGCGCACGGCCTGGAACGGGATCGTGTTCTTCGACCAGGAGGGGTGGGTGTAGGGCACGCTGTCGTAGCCGCGGGCGAGCTCGGCCAGGCCGAGCACGGCCCGCCGCCGCTCCCCCAGCTCGGCGAGCCGGCGCAGGTGGGTCTCGAACTCGGGGTGGATGTCCAGCCCGGTACGGCTCGCGCTCGCGGTCCTCGCCGCGGCGACGTAGTCGGCCTCCGCCATGGTCGCCAGCGCGCCCAGCTTGTCGCGCTTGACCTCGTCCGACTCGCCGGCGACGGCGTCCCAGTCGGCGCCGCCCATCATGTTCTGCGGGTTCTTCAGCGGGTGGCCCACGCGCGAGCTCGGGTACTTTCCGCCCACGTCGGAGGGCAGCTCGGCCGGGTCGGCGGGCTCGACCCAGGCGGTGCCGGGACCGGTGAAGCTCACCTCGACGCGCACCGCGTCGGCGCCGGTCGGCATCGTCACGTTGTGCGCGACGGGCACGAAGTCGCGCTGCTGGTCGATGTCGGTGTAGGCGTAGCGGACGCCGGGGATCGGCTGGCCCGCCTTCATCGGGGTGTAGGCGATCTCCAGCCGGCTCGACTGGCAGGCGATGGCGTCGAGCTTGACCCGCAGCCGGGAGGCGTAGACGGTGCGCTCCTTGACGGGGAAGGTGCGGCGGTACTGGCCGCTCGCGCCCGCCGAGCCGCCGATCGTGAGCGTGCCGTTCTCCTCGGCGGAGGTCGGCGTGCCCGACATCGGGACGAACTGCCAGCCGTCCCCCGAGGGCACCGGGCCCGCCCACTCGATGCTCAGCGCGTCCACGGCGAACGTGCCCACCCCGCTGTCGATCATCGGCTGCAGGCTGACGGCGGCGGTCCCGGCCGGGACCTCTAAATAGCCGTCCACGTCGTGCCAGCCGGTGGTGCCCGTGGTCTGGGCGAAGTAGAGCAGCCCGTTGGAGACGCCGGACGCGGTGAGCGGCTGCACCCTGATGCTGGTCCGGCCGCCGCTCAGCCCGGCGGAGCGGACCTTGGCCCGCAGGTGGACGAGGCCGCCGCCGCTGTCGGGCAGCGCCACCTTCTGGGTGATCGCCACCCGGTCGTCCGCGGAGTCCGTGCGCAGCTCGGCCGCGCTCGTCCCCTCGGCCGCGTCGGCCGAGGCGGTGATCGTGCCGTCGCCCTTCGGTTTCCACGCCGCCCACGAGGCGGGCAGGCCCGCCGCCCACGTCTCGAAGCCGCCGTTGGCCAGGGCGAGCGGGTCCGCGACCGCGGGGGTCAGCAGTGCGAGGGCGAGAGCAGCATGGATCGAGCGCATGGGGGGTGCCTCTCAGAAAGGGGGGACTACTTGCTGCTGCCGAGGGTCATGCCCTCGATGATGCGGCGGCCGAGCCAGACGTAGACCAGCAGGAGCGGCAGGATGACGATGGCGATGGCCGCGAACAGGCCACCCCAGTCGGCGCCGCTGTACTGCACGCGGGTCATGAAGCTGAGCAGCGCCAGGGGCAGCGTCTGCTGGGCCGGGTCCTGAAGGAAGATCAGCGAGAGCAGGCCCTCGCTCCAGTGCCCGATCACGTTCAGGATCACCAGGGTGACCAGGCCGGAGCGGGCCAGCGGCAGCATGATCTGCCAGAAGGTGCGCAGCGGGCTCGCCCCGTCGATCGACGCCGCCTCCTCCAGGTCGCCCGGCAGGCTGCGGAAGAAGGCGGTCAGGAAGAACACCGCGAACGGGATGGACGTCGCGACGTACACGATGATCAGGCCGCCGAGGCTGTTGACCAGCCCCATCTGCGACATGGCGACGAACAGCGGCAGCATGATCGCCTGGATGGGCACGCCGAGCCCCATGGCGAAGAACGAGGTCAGCGGGCCGGACGTCCTGGTGCTGAAGCGGCTCAGCGCGTAGGCGGCCGGCGCGGCGATGAGCGCGGTGCCGAACGCGGTGGCCGCCACCACGACGACCGTGCGCAGGATCGCCGGGCCGAACTCGCTGACCTCCCAGGCCCGCGCCCAGTTGCCGAACTGCCAGTCTGCGGGCAGGCCGAACGGGCTGGCGAAGATCTCCCTGGCCGTCTTGAACGACGACAGGACGAGCCAGACCAGCACCAGGATGTCGAAGGCGACGACGAGCCAGACCAGCAGCCTGCCGGGGCGCAGCCGTACGGGGACTGTGGCCATGACTCAGTACTCCAAGGTCTCGCGTCGGGTGACCCGGCGGGTCAGCAACGTCAGCACGACGATCAGGACGAGCGTCACCATCGTGGCGGCGGCCGAGGCCCCGTACCGTGCCTCGCCCGTGGGCTGGAAGGCCTCGGCGTAGGCGTACAGCGACAGCGTCCACGACTTGATCGTCGGCACCGAGCCCGCCGCTCCGGCGAAGACGTAGATGAACTCGAAGATCTTGATGGCGCTGATCGCCCAGAGGGTGGCGCTGACCGCGACCGCGTCCCACATCAGCGGCAGCGTGACGTTGCGGAATTTCTGCCAGGACGAGGCGCCCTCCAGGTCGGCCGCCTCGTACAGGTAGACCGGGATGCGGTCGACGGCCGCCATCAGGATCGTGGTGTAGAAGCCGGTGTTGACCCAGACCAGGCCCATGCAGATGACGTAGAACAGGTTGTCGTCGGCCAGCCACTTGGGCACGGCGTCCACGCCGGCCAGCCGCAGCAGGGCGTTGACCAGGCCGTCGGCCTGGAACAGGAAGCCCCACAGGATCGAGATGGCCAGCGCGGAGACGGCGTTGGGGAAGAAGATGACCGCGCGGACGAACTTGCGCCCGGCCATCTCCCGCAGCACCATCGTCAGCCCGAAGCTGAACAGGAACGTCAGGAACCCCACGCCGATCAGGATCAGCAGCGTGTTGGCCAGCGAGGAGTGGAAGACGTCGTCGTACCAGAGCCGCCGGTAGTTGGCGAGACCCACCCACTCGATCGGCCCGGCGCCCGACCACTTGGCGAAGCTGAGCACCACCGTGAACAGGCTCGGCACGATGAAGACCAGCAGGTAGACCGCCAGCGCGGGCAGCACGAAGGGCAGGTAGAGCCGCCGCCTGGCCCGGGCCAGCGGGCTGCCCTTCGACACGGCGAGCCGGGTGGCGGCCGGGGCCTCGGCCTCCAGGGTGGCTGCGGTCATCAGCCGTTGACCTTCCACCAGTCGACGGTGTCGGTCTTGAGCTTGGCGACGAAGTCCCCGGCGGTGATCTTGCCGGAGAACAGGTCCTTGGCCATCGGCAGGAAGATCTTGACGTTCCAGTCGTCCATGCCGCGCACGCCGTCCATCTGCAGGTGGACGGGCACGCCCGAGTCGAGGGTGGCCTTGGCGTCGGACAGCTCGACGGGGGTGCTGGTGTCGGTACGGATCGACAGCACCTTCTCGTCGGCCGGGATGCGCTCCAGCCATTTCTTGTTCATGAAGTACTCGACGAACTTCTCCGCGTTCCCGGCGTGCCTGGCCTTGGCCGGTACGGCGAAGCCGAACAGCGAGACCTCTTCGGAGGTGAACCCGCCCTCGGTCTTGGGGAAGGGGAAGGAGCGGTACTTGAACCCGGGCCCGGCGACCTCGGCGGTCTCGCTCGGGCCGTAGGTGCCGATGAACAGGAAGTCGGCCTGGCCCTGCGCCCACTTCTGCTGGATGGCGGGGAACTTGCTGGCGTCCCAGCCGTCGATCAGATACTGGCCCTTGGCCAGGCTCTCGATGTAGGTGGCCGCCTTGAGGAACTTGGGGTCGTCGAACCCGGCTCCGCTCTGGTCGGTGAGCACCTTGGCCAGGTTGCCCGGGCCGAATTCGCGCATCAGCGCCTGGTAGAGCCACTTGCCGACGTAGCCCTGGATGTCGCCGTCGGCGGCGAGCGCGGCCCGGCCGGCGGCCTTGCTCTTGTCGAACAGCGCGAGCAGCTCCTCGAAGGTCTTCGGCGGGTTGGCCGCGACCTCGGGCAGCTTGGCCGCGTTGTAGTAGATCTGCCAGGTGTGCAGCGAGGTGGGGATCATGTAGGTCTTGCCGGCGTCGGCGATGACCTGCTCGTAGACGTCGGGGATGACGTCGCCGACGGTCTTGTCCTCGCCCGGGATCTTGTCCTTCAGCAGGCCGGACAGGTCCTTGGCGTTGCCGGTGACCTGGAGGAGGTTGAGCAGGTTGGCCTGCGAGCCGTCGACCAGGTCTGCCGCGACGTTGCCGCCGACCAGGGTGGGCTGCAGCTTCTTCAGGTTCTCCCGGCCCTGGAAGACCAGGTTGACCTTGATCCCGGTGTCCTTGGTGAACGCCGTCGCCAGCTCGCCGAGCATCTTGGCGCGGGGCTCGTCCTGCTTGAACATCGACCAGAACGTGAACTCCTCGACGTCGGAGGCGCCGCCGCCACCGCACGCGGACGCACCCAGCACCAGGGCGGCGAGGGCGAGGGCTGCCGCACCCTTCTGAGGGAGATTCATGAAGCACCGCCGTTGTATCAGGGAACGTTGTGCAGGATTCTGCGACTATTCATACGCTATAGTCAACGAATTCTGAGGGTTGAATTTCGGCGATGCCGAGTCGATACATCCTCTGAGCCCGCTTCCACCGGCGAATGCGCCAAGATTCTCCGGGAGGTCCCGTGAGTGAACCCAAGCGTGGCGAGAAGTTCCGCCTGCTCGCCGACGAGCTGCGGCGCGGCATCGCCGAGGTCCGCTGGCCGGAGGGCAGGCTGCCCACGGAGCAGCAGCTGTCCAAGGAGCAGGGCGTCAGCCTCAACACCGTGCGCAGGGCGGTCGACCTGCTGGTCAACGAGGGCCTGGTCTACCGGCGCCAGGGGTCGGGCACGTACGTGCAGGCCGAGCAGCCGCGCAGCGGTCCCGTGGTCGGCGTGATCGTGCCGTCGATGACGTACTACTACCCGAGGATCATCGCGGGCATCGAGAGCGAGGTGTCCAGGAACGACGCCCAGCTGCTGCTGCGCAGCACCGGCTACGACGTCGCCCAGGAGACGCAGGCGGTGGAGAGCATGATCGCGGCGGGCGCCCAGGGCCTGCTCATCGTGCCCGAGCTGGCCGCGCGGTCGGACGCGCACGCCTACCTGGAGCGGCTGGGCCTGCCCCTGGTGCTGGTCGAGCGGCGGTTCAGGTCGGGTGGCGACATCCACGAGTTCGTCTGCTCCAACCACGCGGCCGGCGGCTACATCGCCGCCCGCCACCTGTTCTCGCTCGGCCACTCCAAGATCGCGTTCCTGGCGCGCAGCAGCCCGCACGCCGCCGAGGTCGCGCACGGGCTGCGCGAGGCGCTGGCCCATCGCGGGCTGGAGCCCGCCGTGGACCACACCGCCGGCAGGTGGACGGCGGCCGACGCGGAGAGCTGCCTGGACCGGCTGCTCGCCGCAGGCTGCACGGCCGCGTTGTGCTTCGCCGACAGGGAGGCGACGCTGCTGATCGCGGCCGCGGTCAAGCGCGGGCTGTCGGTCCCCGGCGACCTGTCCGTGATCGGCTACGACGACGAGATCGCCGACCTGTCCGCCGTGCCGCTCACCGCGATCTCCCCGGCCAAGCAGGCCGTCGGGCGGCTCGCGGTGCAGACGCTCCTCCGCCGCCTCGCCGACCCGGACGCGCCACTCCAGCAGCATCTGGTCGTCCCCACGCTGGCGGTCCGCGAGTCCACAGATATTCATTCCCCTTAAAAGGGTTGAATTAAGGTAGGCCTTGAGCCAAGGTGGGTCCCACCATCCCCCGGACGTGAGGACATCTCCATGGCAGTCGTACGGCTCGGCCTAGTCGGTGCGGGCGGCGTCGCCCGGCTCCACGCGGAAGCCGCGCTGGACCTGCCGGACGAGGTGCGGGTGACGGCGGTGTTCGACGTGGACGCCGGCCGCGCGGCGGAGCTGGCCGCGCTCACCTCGGCCGCCGTGCACGACAGCCACCTGAGCATGCTGGACGGCTCGGTGGACGCGCTGGTCGTGTGCACCCCGCACGCCCTGCACCTGGCCCCGGCGGTGGACGCGGCGGCGGCCGGGGTGCACCTGCTGATGGAGAAGCCGATGGCGACCTCGCTCGCCGACTGCGACACGATGGCGGCCGCGTGCTCGGCCGCCGGGGTGGTGCTCTTCCTCGGCCACATCCAGCATTACCTGCCGATCACCGCGACCGCCCGCCGCGCGGTCCTTGACGGCCTGATCGGCACGCCGGTCGCGATCGTGGACCGCCGGTCCACCGACTACCGGCCGGGCCACCGTCCCGCCTGGTTCTTCGACCCGGAGCTGGCCGGCGGCGGCGCGATCATGAACATCGGCGCGCACTGCATCGACCGGGTCGCCTGGCTCGCGGGCGGGCGGCCCGCCCGGGTCACCGCCACCCTGGTACGCCGCGCGGCCGTGGAGACCGAGGGCCTGCTGCAGATCGAGCTCGACAACGGCGTGCTGGCCGCGGTGACCGTCATCGACAGCGCCCTGTCCGGGATCGACGAGATCGAGGTCCTCGGCACCGCGGGCACCATGCGCGCCTCCCGTGCCCACGGCGTGCAGATCGCCACGGAGCAGGGCGTACGCACCCTGCTCGCCGCCCGCGCCGGCATGGACGAGCACATCCGCACCGCCTTCAGGGACCAGCTGGCCGACTTCGCCGCCGCCGTGCGCGGCGAGCGGCCCGTCGCCATCGGCGCGCAGGTGGGCCGCGACGTCGTCGCCACCGTGCTGGGCGCCTACGAGTCGGCGCGCAGCGGGAAGACGGTGGAGGTGGAGCTCTTTGGCCAGTCGTGACCCCCGGCGGCCCAACGTCCTGTTCATCCTGAGCGACGACCAGGGCCCGTGGGCGCTCGGCTGCGCGGGCAACCCCGAGATCCGCACCCCGCACCTCGACGGCCTGGCCGCATCCGGGGTACGGCTGTCGCGCTTCTTCAGCGTCTCGCCGGTCTGCTCCCCGGCCAGGGCCTCGCTGTTCACCGGGCGGATCCCGTCGGCGCACGGGGTGCACGACTGGCTGAGCGGGCCTTCGCCGGACGACCACCTGGCGGGTCAGCGGCTGTTCACCGACGACCTGGCCGACGCGGGCTACCGGCTGGGGCTGGTGGGCAAGTGGCATCTCGGCGCCAACCACGTGCCGCGGCCGGGCTTCGTCCACTGGTACGCGCACCCGTCGGGCGGAGGGCCGTACTACGGGGCGACGATGGCGGGCGGCCAGGTGGACGGCTACCTCACCGACGTGCTCACCGCGCAGGCGACGGCCTTCATCCAGCGGGAGGCGGACCGGCAGCCGGACCGGGAGTCCGGCCAGGAGGAGCCGTTCTACCTGTCCCTGCACTACACCGCACCGCACAAGCCGTGGAAGGGGCAGCATCCGCCGGAGTTCACGGCACTGTACGAGTCGTGCCGGTTCGAGTCGTGCCCGCAGGAGCCCGCCCACCCGTGGCAGCCCGTGGACGAGGACGGCGTGCCCGTGGGCGGGGAGGCCGACGTCAGAGCCGCGCTGATCGGCTACTTCGCCGCCGTCAGCGCCATGGACGCGGGCATCGGCCGGGTGCTCGCGACGCTGGCGGAGCGGGGGCTGACGGAGTCGACGCTGGTGATCTTCACCAGCGACAACGGCTTCAACTGCGGCCAGCACGGCATCTGGGGCAAGGGCAACGGCACCTTCCCGCAGAACATGTACGACTCCTCCGTCATGGTCCCCGCGATCGTCAGCCAGCCGGGCCGGATCCCGCAGGGCGCGGTGTACGACGCCCTGGTCTCGGGGTACGACCTGCGCCCGACGCTCATGGACCACCTCGGCCTGCCGGCTGCCGGCGACGGCCCCGGCCGCTCCTTCGCCGCCTTCGACGACCGGTCCGGCTCGGAGGTCGTCGTCTTCGACGAGTACGGTCCGGTGCGGATGATCCGTACCGATGCCTGGAAGTACGTGCACCGCTATCCGCACGGCCCGCACGAGCTGTACCACCTCGCACGGGATCCGGACGAGCGGCACAACCTGGCACCCGCGGGGCCGCCCGAGCTCGCCGAGCTCCGCGACCGCCTGGACGCCTGGTTCACCCGCTACGCCGACCCGCGCCTGGACGGCAGCCGCCTGCCCGTCAACGGCTCCGGCCAGCACTCCCCCGCCGGGCTCGGCGCCTTCGAGCCCGCCCCCTACAGAACGGAGCCTCGATGAGGAACTGGTACACCGAAGCCCGATTCGGCATGTTCGTCCACTGGGGCCTCTACTCCATGGTCGGCCGGGGCGAGTGGGACCGGGCCATGTCGGAGGTGCCGCGCGCGGACTACGCGGGGCTGATGAAGGTGTTCAACCCCGCCGCCTTCGACGCCCGCGCGTTCGTCAAGGTGGCCGCCGACGCGGGCCAGAAGTGGATCACCATCACCAGCAGGCACCACGACGGCTTCTCCATGTACGACACCGGCCTGTCCGACTTCAAGATCACCAATTCGCCGTTCGGGCGCGACCCGATCGCCGAGCTGGCGGAGGCGTGCCGCGAGCACGGGATCAAGCTGGGCTTCTACGTCTCGCTCGTCGACTGGAACCACCCCGGCTACCTCGATCCCGCCGGCTGGCAGGACTACCTGGGCTTCCTGCACGGCCAGGTCGAGGAGCTGTGCACGCAGTACGGCGAGATCGGCCAGGTCTGGTTCGACGGCGACTGGCCGCACTCCGACGCCCCCGAGCGGCACCCCGGCTGGTTCACCATGGACCGGCCGTGGGACTACGACCGCCTCTACGCCATGATCCACGACCTGCAGCCGGACGCCGTCGTGCTCAACAACCGCAAGTCCGGCCTCCAGCCCGGCGAGGACGTCCACGGGTTCGAGAACGACCTGCCCGGCGAGAACTCCACCGGCCTCAACCCCACCGCGGTCGTGCCCGGCGTCCCGCTGGAGACCTGCCTGACCATGAACCGGTCGTGGGGATACATGCCGCACGACAACGCCTGGCGCGGCGTGGACGAACTGCTCGCCGCCCTGCTGCGCTGCGTCGCGGCGAACTCCAACCTGCTGCTGAACGTCAGCCCCACCCAGTCCGGCACCATCCCGCAACCGGCGATCGACCGGCTGGCCGCCATGGGCCGCTGGCTGGCCCGCCACGGCGAGGCCGTCTACGGCGCCGGCCCGTCCGGCGACCCGGGCGCGGTCAGGACGGCGGCAGGAGAGGTGCTGCCGATCCACCGGCTGCTCGGCTCGGACCTCTCCAGGTGAGCCGGCCGGAGCACGCGCACCTGCTCGTGGTCGCCTGAGCTCGTCAGTGGTAGGCCAGGTTCACGACCAGGGCCGCCGCCGCCAGGCAGAAGAACGCGGACACGACGCCGAGGTGGCGGTCACGAACCCGCAGGTGGACGCCGAACGCGACGAGGAAGTAGAGCACGAGACCGGCCGCGGCGAGCCTGCCCAGCACCGGCACGGCGAGCCCGGCCAGCAGGCCCAGCGCACCGGCCGCGAGCAGCGTGCCCAGCGGGAGCGTCCACCACCGGGGCAGGCGCATCCTGTCCGCCTGCTTCTTCGGGTACTCGTGCCCGATGAGGTTGGCGACGGCGGCCAGCCCGACGACGGCCGCGGCGAGCAGGGTGACCACGAGGTAGGCGGCGAACACGGGAGACTCCTTCGTCTGCGGGAGCGGCGGACCGGTCGTCCACCGCACGGACGGATCGGCGACCCGGAAATGTGACATCGGGTGATGGCGTCCGCTGTTGACGTGTCCCGCGCGAATGATTACGGTCTGGACCAAAATCAAGCAGCAATGAACATCATGGAGGTGCGGCCGTGCCGCGAACCTGTCTCGCGCTGCTCATGGTCCTGGCCGCCTTGTCGATACCGGCCGCCGCGCAGGCAACGGCCGCCCCGAAGTGCGGGACCCCCGCCGTCACCACGTACGGCCCGGCCTCCGTCACCGGCGCGATCGTCGGCGCCACCGTCCACGAGGGCCACGCCTACGTGGTCTCCCGCGGGCCCAAGCCCCCGGTCGTGGCCGAGATCGACCTGGCCACCCGCAAGGTGACGCGCACCGCGACACTGCCGGACGGCCCCGCGGCGGGCGAGCCGGAAGGCGGCTGGGCCACCGCCGTCGCCGGCGGCAAGCTCTACATCGGCACCTACCCCGTACCCGACCTGTACAGCTACGACCTGGCCACGGGCCAGGTGGCGCACCTGCACTCCTTCGGCGCGAACGGCGGCTTCGTCTGGAGCATGGCCGCCGCGCCCGACGGGACCCTCTACCTCGGCACCTCCTCCGACGGCAGGCTCTGGGAGTACGTCCCATCGACCGGCGCGATCCGCAGGTACGGCGTGCTGGTCCAGGGCGAGCACTACGTCCGGGCGGTCGCCGTCGACGAGACCACCGCCTACGCCGGCCTGCTGGAGAAGGCCAAGCTGATGGCCGTGGACCGGGTCAGCGGCGCGGTCAGGGAGCTGGCCCAGGGGCCCGCGGCCGTCGGCACGGTCACGCTCCACGGCGACCGGGTGCTGGCGGCCAGCGGGAGCACCCTGATCGACGTGCGCAAGGACGGCACGGACCGGCGGCAGTTCGAGGCCGGGGTGGGCATCATCGACGCGTTCGAGGTGGCCCCCGACGGCACGGTCTACCTCACCTCGCGCCCCGACGGCGCCGTCTACAGCTACCGCACCGGGCAGGACGCGGTGACCAAGGTCGCCGACCCGCCCTCGCCGGGCGAGGAGACCCGCGCGCTGAAGCTGGACGGGCAGCGGCTCATCGGCTTCGCCGGCAGCGGCGGCATGTGGTGGCTGGACCTGCCGAGCGGGACCTCCGAGTTCGTCGACCTCATCGACGCGGGCTTCCCGGCCGGCGCCGAGCGGACCCAGAGCATGCTGCTGGTGCCGCACCGGGCCCTGTACATCGGCGGCCACTTCGCCGTGGAGGTGCGTGACCTGCGGACCGGCAAGGAACGCAGGATCCGCGTGGTGGGCGAGCCCAAGGCAATGGTGCGGCGCGGCGGCAAGATCTACGCCGCGCTGTACCCGAGCGGCCAGATCATCTCCATCGACATCCGCACCGACGAGGTGCGCGGCCTCGGCTACATCGGGCACGACCAGTCGCGGCCGTGGGACATCGAGCACGACCCCGTCACCGACACCATCCTGGTGGCCTCCGCGCCGACCGGCGCGAAGCTGCAGGGCGCCCTGACGGTGCTCGACCCCGACACGGGGAAGATGGACGTCTACCCGGGCGTCATCCCCGACCAGAGCCTGATGAGCCTGAGCGTCGACGCCGGGCGCGGCCTCGTCTACCTCGGCGGCGACGTGCTCGGCGGCGGCGGCACGCCGCCCACCAGGACGACGGCCTCGATCGCCGCCTTCGACCTGAAGCAGCGCAAGGTGGTGTGGCAGCTCGATCCGCTTCCCGGCCACCGCACCTTCCAGGACATCAAGATGCACGGAGGGCTGCTGTACGCGGTCTACAAGCGCGTGCTGGGCGCCTGGATCGCCCTGGACCTCGCCACCGGAACCATCAAGCACCAGGGCCTGCTGTCGGGCCACGGCGAGCTGCAGATCCACAGGGGCCGGGTGTTCACCTCCACCTACTTCGGCGGCGGCAACGCCTACGAGCTCGGATCGGAGGCCAAGCTGCTCGCGACCGGGCTGGGCGACGAGTGGCACACCAATCCGCAGCTGCAGTTCGAGCCCGGCTCGTTCGACGCCTGGACGATCGTGGGACGAGATCTGGCCAAGGTGCGGCTCGACCCGGGCTGCCCGCCCGTCACGATCCCGGAGCCGCAGAGCTAGTTTCGACCTGCGCCGAAACCGATCGGCGAGCCTCGCCCGGCCCGGCGCCACCGGGCCGGCGAGGCCCGCCTCCTTGGCTCGGTTGACTCCAAGGATTCACTCAGGTTGACCGCATAGCTTGACCGGATGTCCATCAACCTGGCCGCCCGTGAAGGCGGTGGGCCGCAGCTGGAAGTCCGTACGCAGGCGCCCCCGCAGGCCCGCCGGCAGGCCTGGCTGGACGCCCTGCGCGGCGTGGCCGTGCTCGCCGTGCTCTTCGAGCACCTGCTGGATCCCCTTTTCCCGGACGTCCGCGCGGCCGTCAGCCCGTGGTTCGACTTCGGCCAGTTCGGCGTCATGGTGTTCTTCCTCGTCAGCGGCTACGTGGTGCCGGCCTCGCTCGAACGGCGCGGCGATGTCCCCGGTTTCTGGATCAACCGGTTGTTCCGCCTCTACCCCCTGTGGATCCTCGCGGCGGCCGTCGGCACCCTGTTCGGCCTCGTGCGGGTGTACTCGGCCCTGCCCGGCCAGCTGAGCGACCACCCGGTCGCGTCCGGCCTGGCCCACCTGACGATGCTCCAGGATTTCCTTCAGGTGGTCAGCGTCGTCAACGTCTTCTGGACGCTGTCCTACGAGATGGTGTTCTACCTGCTGGTGACCGCGATCTTCGTCTTCGGGCCGCGCCGCGCGAGCACCACCGGCACGCTCGCGTTCGCGATGGCAGGGGTGCTCGTGGGCGGTGTGCTTCCGGCCGGCGCCCTGTCACGCGGTCTCGGCGGCGAAGCCGTCGTGCCGCTCGTGGCGGGCGTCCTGGTGGCGGGACTCGCCATGATCATCGTCGGCGGTCGTCGCGTCCGGCTGTGCGGCGCGGGCGCCCTGGCCGTCCTGTCCGTCGTGCTGCTCGGGGTCAACAGCCGGATCGGCGCGTGGCAGAGCCTGGCCATCGTGGCCACCATGTTCGCCGGGACGGCGCTCTACCGGCTGGACCAGGGACAGCTCCGAGGCAGGCCGGCGCGGTGGGCGATCGGGCTGGTGCCCGTCGTGTCCATCGCCGCCGCGGTCTGGTTCGGCCCCGGCTGGGGCATGTCCGACGAGCAGGCGCTGGCGTTCAGGTGGAGCTGGTCGGCGGCCGTCGCGGCGGCCTGGCTGACTTTCCTGGCCGGCCGGCTGCTGCGCTCGGCCGCCCTGCCCCGCCTCCTCGTACGCCTCGGGCTGATCAGCTACTCCGTCTACCTGCTGCACCCCCTCGCGGTGCAGGCCCTGCGCCGGCTGATCCCGGACGCCACCCACGTCCCGCTCGACGAACGGATCGCCTGGACCCTGGCGCTGCTGGCCGTGGTGGTCGCCTGCGCCGCCCTGACGTACCGGTACGTCGAGCGGCCGGCCCAGGACCTCGGCCGCCGCCTGGCCCGCTCCGCCCGGGAGACGCGCCGCCCCTATGCCGCTTCCGGCGCGAGGCGATAGACGGACACGTGCGAGCCCGACTCGGCGGTGAACTCGGCCCCCGACCAGTCCGCGTGCCGGCTCTCCAGCTCGAACCCGCCCAGCTGCGCCATCAGGTCGAGCTCGGCCGGCCAGATGTAGCGGTGCGGGCTGCGGGCCAGCTCGGCCTGCCCGCTCTCGTCGAACCTGAAATGGTGTGACACGACGCGCTGGTGCAGAACGTCGTAGGTGTCCAGGCCGACGTAGCCCGGCTCGTACTGCCAGACCGTGGCCTGCCGGCCCGGCGGCAGCGCGCGCAGCTCGGGCACCCAGAGCTCGATCACGAACCGGCCGCCGGGCGTGAGGTGCCGGGCGGCGTTGCGGAAGCAGGCGACCTGCTCGGCCTGGGTGAGCAGGTTCGAGATCGTGTTGTAGACGAGATAGACGAGCGCGTACTTTCCCGGCGCGGTGGCGGTCGCCATGTCACCGACGATCACCGGGATCGTCTCCTCGTCCGCCTTCGTCCGCAGCCGGCCGATCATCGGCTCCGACAGCTCGATGCCGGTGACGGGCACCCCGCGTTCCGCGAGCGGGACGGCCACCCGGCCCGTTCCGATGGCGAACTCGAGCACTCGTCCGCCCTCCGCGAGCCCGGCGAGGCGGTCGACCGCCGGCTCCAGCACCTCGGGTGCGAACATGCCGGTGCCGGGGGTGTCGTAGCGCTGGGCGGTGGCGGCGCCCCAGAGATCATCCTGTCGCATGCCGCCAACAATGGTCGTGGGCGTGCCCGGAGTCCAACCGGTTTTCCGCCTCGGGAAGTGGCCGCCTCCGGGCGGCGGCCTCAGGTCGGAGGCGGCGCCCTGGGAAGTGGCCGCCTCCGGTCGGAGGCGGCCTGCTCGCCTACGCCTGGCCCTCTTCCGGCAGCCCGTTGTCGAACTGCTGCGGCTGGACGTGCTTGCCCGGCTTGCCGCGCTCGGCCCTGGCCAGGACGGCGGCGTCGGGGTAGTCGGTGACGAAGGCGTCCACGCCCTGGTCCAGGTGCGCGCGGTACTCCGCCAGCGCGTCACCGTGGTCGGTCGGGACCTGGCCCCGGCGCAGTTGCAGCGGCAGGTACTGGTTCTCGCTGCGGAAGGTGTACACGCCGATCTTCAGCCCGGCCTTGTGCGTGTCGGACACCAGGGTCGTCGGGGTGCCCCAGCTGCCGTCCGCGTTGAGCGGGAGCACCGAGGACTTGTCGGGGCCGATCCACTGGGCGTACTCCGCGATCTTCGCCAGCCCCTCGGGCTTCATCATGTCCGCGTAGGTCGTCGGGTCGCCGGCCGCTGTCAGGTCGTACGGCTGGCCGGTGGTGCCCAGCGCCTGCCACAGCGGCACCCGCAGCTCCTTGGCCACCCGCTTCAGGCTGGACGGCTCGAAGGACTGCACCACCACCGCGCCCTTCTGCCGGTCGAGCCCGTTGCGCTTCACGGTCTCGATCATGGGCTCCTCCAGCGGCAGCCCGATCGACCTGAAGTAGGTCGGGTGCTTGGTCTCGGGGAAGACGCCGACCTGCCTGCCGTACTGGCGCGAGAGCCGCTTGGCCAGGTCGATCACCTCCTGGAAGGTGAGCACCTGGTAGTAGCCGTTGTAGACGGTGTTGCGCTGCCGGATCGAGGGCAGCCGCTCGACCGCCCGCAGCGTCTTCAGCTCGGCCAGCGTGAAGTCCTCGGTGAACCAGCCCGTCACGTTGCGCCCGTCGATGACCTTGGTGGTCCTGCGCGCGGCGAACTCCGGGCGCAGCGACACGTCGGTGGTGCCGGAGATCTCGTTCTCGTGCCTGGCGACCAGCACGTGGTCCTTGGTCGGCACCAGGTCCGGCTCGATCCAGTCGGCGCCCAGGGCCACGCCGAGCTCGTAGCTGCCCTGCGTGTGCTCGGGACGGTGGCCCGCCGAGCCGCGGTGGCCGATGACGATGACCTGGGACCGGTCGGGCGCGGACTCCGCCCCCGCGGCGGACGGAGCGGCGGCCTGCGCCGCACCGGCTCCGGCGAGGGGGGTGACGATGGCCATGGTGACGGCTGCGATCTTTCGCACGTGAAACTCCCTGCGGCAGCTGCACCGGAGACTCTCACCGGCGATCACCGCGGCGATTATGGTACGGACCGAAATCCCCCAATGGGCCAATATTGGCGGAATTTCCGGCGACAAGCATCCGGCGGCACGGGCACCACCACCCTTAAGCATCAAGCTAGAAATATTTTGGCTTGATGGATTTGATAGAATGGCGAGCATGAGGACAAACCCAGAACCGCAGGTCATCGCCGAGAGACAGCTGTGCGGTCTGGTGAACGGGCTGGCCCAGCAGATCGCCGAGCACGTACGCGAGCGCGCCACGACCTTGGGCCTCACCGCGGCGCAGGCGACCGCCCTGCGGGAGCTGTCCGGGCCGATGACCATGCGGGACCTCGCGGAGCGCATGAGCTGCGAGCCTTCCAACGCCACCTTCGTCGTCGACAAGCTGGAGAAGCAGGCTCTGATCGAGCGCCATCCCCACCCCACCGACCGGCGCGCCAAGCAGCTCGTGCTCACCGCGGAGGGCGAGGCTCTCCGCGAGCGGCTCCTCGATCTCCTCGCTCAGGACTCCCCTCTGGCCGGCCTCGATCCCCAGCAGCAGCGCAGCCTCCAGGACCTGCTGGAAAAGGCCATCACCCGTCCGTGAGCCCGCACGTCAGGCGATGCCTCCGTTGGCGAACAGGACCTGGCCGTTGATCCAGCGGCCGGGCCCGGCCAGGAACGCGACGGCCTCGGCGATGTCGTCGGGGGTGCCGAGCCGCTGGAGCGGGGCCGCGGCGGCGATCTGCTCGATCAGCTGCTCGCTCTTGCCGTCGAGGAACAGCGGCGTGGCCGTCGGTCCCGGCGCCACCGCGTTCACCGTGATGTCCCGGCCGCGCAGCTCGCGGGCGAGGATCAGCGTCATGGCCTCGACCGCGCCCTTGGTCGCCGCGTAGGCGCCGTACGACGGCTGCTGCAGCCGCGTCACGGACGTGGAGAAGTTGACGAGCGCGCCGCCCGGCCGCAGCCTGCGGGCGGCGAGCTGGGAGACGACGAAGGTGCCCCGCACGTTGACCCGCTGCATCCGGTCGAACGCGCCCAGGGCCATGTCCGCCAGGGGCGCCAGGAGCATGATCCCCGCCGTGTTGACCACCACGTCGATCCCGCCGAACCGCTCTTCGGCGGCGTCGAACAGCCTGGCCATCTCCGTCTCGTCGGCGACGTCGCCGGGCACGGCGACGGCCAGGCCGCCGGCCTCGGTGATCGACGCCACGACCTCCTCGGCCCGCTCCCGGCTTCCCGAGTAGTGGACGACGACCGCCATCCCGTCGGCGGCCAGCCTGCGCGCGGCCGCGCTCCCGATCCCGCCCGAGCCGCCGATCACGATCGCGACGCGCTCCGCTGCCTGCTCGACCATGCCGATCCCCGCTTTCCCAGTTATGTGGACTACTTGTACACTAACTCTTATCTGGACTATTTGTCCATATAAGCGGAGGGCTATAGTGGACGCGGAGTACATATATGGACCAAGCTGACCTTCCGCCCTCACCTGCCCTCAAGCCGGGCCGGGGACGCCGCCGCGCCGAAGACGTCCGCCGGGCCGTGCTGGCCGCGGCGGCCGAGCTGCTGCTCTCGGACGGCATCCCGGGCGTGACCTTCGCCAAGGTCGCCGCCCTGGCCGGCGTGAGCAAGATGACCCTCTACAAGTGGTGGTCGTCGCCGGGCAGCCTCGCGTTCGAGGCCTACTTCCACCTTTTCGCGGAGACGCTCGCCTTTCCCGACACCGGCGACATCCGGCGCGACCTGACCACGCAGTTGCACGCCTTCGCCGGTCTGCTGCGCCACAACGGCGCCGTCATCGCCGGGATCGTCGGGGCCGCGCAGAGCGACCCGGACCTGGCGGCGGCGCTGTCGGAGCAGTACGTACGCAAGCGCCGGCAGATCGCCGTGGAGCGTCTCGCGACCGCCCGGCAGGCCGGGCAGATCCGCCCGGACGTCGATCTGGAGACGATCGTCGACCAGCTCTGGGGCGCCTGCTACCACCGGCTGCTGCTCCCGGCCGAGCCCATCGACACCGGCTTCACGGACCGGCTGATCGCCAACCTCTTCGCCGGCATCGCCCCGCCGGGACCGCCGGGGCCGCCGGGGCCCGGCGCATCGCCCCCGGCACGCTGAGGCACCGCCCCCGCTCCGGCGTGGCGGCTCGCCCGCCGCCGTCGGTCAGCCGCCGTCGGTCAGCCGCCGGTCGTCAGGGTCTCCCTGCCCTCGTCCCACCGCCAGCGCACGTCGCGGCCGGTCAGGTGCACCCCGCCGATCCAGCGATCGACGCCGTTGAGCTCCACGTGGTCCGCCTCGCCCGCCAGCACCCGTGCACCGGTGGCGGTCAGCCGCAGCAGGCTGTCGCGTTCGACCGGGGTGCCCGCTGGGTGGACGTCCAGGAGCGGGTGCGGGGCCCGGGCCAGGCGGTCCATCGCGGCGAAGCACCAGGAGTCCCCGAGGTAGGGGCGGGCCTCGCGAGCGGCGGCGCGGACGAAGACCTCACCGGCGGTGACCCCCTGCCCGGCGCCGGCAGCGTCTCCGACATCGGCCCCGGCACCGGCCTGAGTGGCGTCGGCGGTGGCGGCGAGGATGCGGCGCTCGGTGAGTGAGAGCCCGTCACGGGTGGAGGGGTACTCGCGGCCGAGACGTTCGAAGGCCTCGCCGAGGAAGCGCAGCTCACCGGAGCGGGTGGCGGCGATGGCGGGCAGGCCGTCGGGCGTCGGGGCGCGGAAGGCCGCCCAGGCCCGGGTGGCCAGCTCCAGCGCGGCCGGGGTGAGCGTCGCGCACGCGTTGGTCGCGGGCAGCTCGCGCAGCTGCTCGGGGCTCAGCTGGCCCAGCCCGCCGAAGCGGGCGATGCCGGCGTGCTCCCCGATGCAGATCAGCGTGATGCGCTCGGCCGGCACCTCCAGCTCGGCCAGGCGGGCGAGGATCTCCACGATCTGCAGCTGGTCGTAGAGGTCGGCCTCGAACCACAGCACGTACTCGCCCTCGCGGTTGGCCTCCACGGCGGCGTCGCGCCCCAGGAACATGCGCATGCCCTCCGAGCGGTCGTCCGCATGCGCCCCGGTCAGGAACGCGGCCCTGACCCGGCGCAGCTCCTCGCGCCCCACCGCGGGGACCGGGCCTTCGTGCAGCACGTCCCGCCAGTAGACGATGTGCCGGGCCAGCCCGGTCCCCGGCAGGTCGGTGCCGTCGCCGTTGCTGATGTGCAGCGCCACCGCCAGCCGATCCTCGATCGGGGCGGGCTGGTCGCCCAGGAGCCGCCGGCGCGCGATCGCGTACGACTCTCCGGTCTTCGCCATGCGGGCGCGTACCCGCCGTTTGAAGTCTGCCTGCTTGGTCATGGACGTCTCCCGCGCGCCGTCCGCGCGTCCCCCAGCGACGGGTGCGGCGGGCGCACGACCGACGGAAGGTCTTCTGTCCGAGAGGTGAGCCTCCCTTTGCCTCCTGGGGTGACCCGGCTGGGGCGAGTCGCCGGAGGTTGGGCGCGGACAGCCGCCACCAGCCATATTAACGCCGCGGCGCCGGGCCCACCGGTGGATCTTCGTCCATTCCCTGCCGGGAATTGCCGGCATTCCCGGCCGGGAGCACGATCGCCGGCATGAACACGCGACTGGGAGTTCTGCTTCCCACCAACCAGAGCCAGTGGACCGACGCCCGGCAGCTGGTCGACTTCGGCGTCCAGGCGGAACGGCTCGGTCTCGACTCGCTCTGGGCCAACGACACCCTGCTCGGCCCGCGCGTCGAGCCGCTGGCCATGCTCGCCGCCCTCGCCCCGGTGACCGAGCGCGTCACGCTCGGCACCGCGGCGCTGCTGCCCGCCTTCCGGCGTCCCGTGACCGCCGCTCAGGAGCTGGCCTCCATCGACCAGCTGTCGGCCGGGCGGCTGGTCATCGCCGTGGGCGCGGGCTTCCCCGGCCGGTCGGAGGTCGAGTACGCGCTCTCGGAGGTGCCGTGGGAGCGCCGCTTCCTGCGGCTGGACGAGACCGTCGCCCTGTGGCGGGCGCTGTGGGCGGGCGAGCGGGCCTTCCACGGCAAGGTGCTGCGGTTCGACGACCTGCCCGGGTCGACGCCGTCGTTCCGGCCGGGCGGGCCGCCGATCTGGCTGGGCGGCGCGAGCCCGTCCGCGCTGGCGCGGACGGGACGGCTCTACGACGGGTGGCTGCCCTACCCGCCCGATCCCGCCGACTACCGGGCGGGCCTCGACGGGGTACGCCGGGCCGCGGCCGAGGCGGGTCGTCCCGCGGACGCGATCGCCCCCGCGCTGTTCGTCACCGTGCTGATCAGCGACGACGCCGAGCAGGCCGAACGGGATCTCGACGCCTACTGCAGGGCCACCTACGGCCTGCCCTACGAGACCGTGCGGACGATCCAGGTCATGGTCGCCGGGCCGGCCGAGCGGGTGGCCGCCACGCTGGCCGGCTACGCGGCGGCGGGCGCCGAGCACCTGGTCTGCCGCATCGCGGCCCCCACGCTGGCCGACCAGCTCCGGCAGCTGGAGCTGCTGGCGGCGATCGCGCGCCCGTGAGGCCCGCGCCCGCACCGTCCTCTACAGCCTGTAGAGTAACCGCGGACATCGGGTGAAGGGGTGAAGCATGCTGCGCTGGTTCCGGGTCGTGGCGGTGGCCGAGGCGTGCTCGTGGGCGGGCCTGCTGATCGGGATGTTCTTCAAGCACGTGACCGAGACCGGCGAGCTGGGCGTCAAGGTGTTCGGGCCGATCCACGGGGCGATGTTCGTGCTGTACGCGGCCGGGGTGCTGCTCTCGGCGCGAGAGGCGGGCTGGAGCCGGGGCGCGGTGGTGCTGGGCCTGGCGTGCGCGGTGCCGCCGTTCACCTCGCTGTGGTTCGAACGGCGGATGGCCGCACGCGCGACGACCGCCCAGGCCGCCTGACAGACCCGCCAGACCGGGCTGCCCGACCGGGCTGCCCGACCGGGCGCCAGACCCGGGCCGTCAGACCCGGGCCGTCTCACCGGGCCGCCGGCTCCAGCGGCGCTCACTCGACGGCGCCGGCCTGGGTGAGCAGGTTCTGGTACCAGGCGTCGTACGGATGGTTGGTCGCCGGATAGCTGGCCAGCGGGCTGGTCGCGTTGCCCGCCGAGTCGAAGTCCCAGCCTCGTGCCAGCCGTCCCGCCTGCCGGGCCGCGGTGATGAACGACGACTCGCCGGCGGGCGCCGCGTAGAACAGCGCGCCCTGCTGCAACTCGGCGCTGTCACCCTGCTGGAACTCGTCGAAGGCGATCTGCGGGTAGCTGATGCGGGCGCCGGCGACCCTGTCGGTGTCGACCCGCAGCGTCCTGGCCGGGGTCGGGCCGTCCGCGCCGTTCCACACGTGCACGCGTGCCGTGCCGCTGACCGAGGTGGCCTTGTCGTAGCGGGCGTCGGAGGTCTTGGCGTTGCCGCTCCACGTGACGGTCGCCGCGCCGGCGTTCAGCGCGCCGTCCCAGTTCCAGTTCTGGCTGCTGCTCTGGCTGCGGTGGATCTCGCGCAGCTGGGTGCCCGCCGCGTCGGTGAACCGGACCGTCGGCAGGACGCCGTTGTCGTACTGGCGGCTGGCGGACCAGGTGATCTCGCCGTCGGCGGCGAGGCGGCCCACGCGGTACCAGAGCGTGGTCGCGTTCTGGGACTGGTGGACCTCGACCAGGTCGCCGTTGTCGTTGAGCGCGATGGCCGGCGTCACGCCGCTGTCGTAGCGGCCGTGGCGCAGCCAGGTCACGCGGCCGTCGGAGCCGTACGTGCCGGTCCAGTACCAGAGCGCGCCCGAGCCCGAGTCGTGCACCTCCACCACCTGGCCGCGGCCGTTGATCGCGATGGCCGGGTTGTCGCCGATGTCGCGCTTGTACTGGGTCCGGGTCTCGCCGTTGCCGGACAGCAGCGGGAGCACCCGGCCGCGCAGCGCGTCCACCGTCGGCGGGCTCGCCGGGTAGTCCCTGGCCTGGAACAGCCGCGGGCCGAAGACGGAGGTGAGCTCCTGGTTGAGCGCGGCCAGGTTGCCCGCCGCGTACGAGGCGTTGTCGGTCAGGTCGTCCTTGATGTCGAGCGCGACCACGATCGGCGCGGCGGCGGGGTGCTGCGCCGACCAGGTGTTGATCACGTCGAGCCAGTCGCGCAGCAGGTTCGAGGCCGGGTTGCCGCTGTGGTCGACCAGGTTGCCGGGAGAGTCGTGGCCGATGGCGTAGTCGCGCGAGGTGGCGTAGCCGTTGTCGTGGATGTCGAGCTCGATGAAGCGGATGCCGTGGTCGAGCTGGTAGACGATCGAGCTCTTGGCGCCGTCGACGTTGCCCGAGTAGCTGTTGTGCGTGGCGCGGAAGACGGCCGCGGGTAACGGCAGGTCCGCCGACGCCTCGGCGGTTCCGCCGGTCAGCAGCGCGGACGCGGCGACGGCGAGCACGGACAGGACGGTTCTCGTACGGGGCATCGCCCGATCCTCACGTTAGGGATCTTCTCTGACAAGGTGATCATCCGCCTCTGGCGAACCCCGTCAAGCCCTCACGAAAGAGCTTGCGCTCTTGTGATCCGACCGTTCACGCGATAGAAACGTCGCGGTGCGAGAGAGCGCTCTCTCAGGCGCTGCCGCACACCCGCAGCGGAAAGGACGAACCGTTATGACGACCGGTTTGACGAGGCGGCGGGGCCGCGGGCAGATCGGCCGGGCGCTGGCGCTCGGTCTCGTGCTGGCGACCGCCGTCATGACGGCGGGCCCGGCGGCCGGCGCCGCGTCGCCGCCCTCGGGCGCCCCCGACTTAGGACCGAATGTCACCGTCTTCGATCCGGGCATGCCGGTCGGCGACATCCAGGCGACCCTCGACGCGGCGCACGCCGCCCAGGTCGACGACGAGATGGGCGCCACGCGCCACGCCTACCTGTTCAAGCCGGGCACGTACGGCACCGCGGAGCAGCCGCTCCAGATCAAGGTCGGCTACTACACCGAGATCGCCGGCCTGGGCGCCTCGCCCACGGACGTCGTCATCAACGGCAAGGTCGAGGTCTACAACCGCTGCCTGGCCGACGGCGGGACCGGCAACTGCCTCGCGCTCGTCAACTTCTGGCGCACCCTGTCGAACCTGTCGATCAACATCAACGCGGCCGGCCAGGACGGCTGCCGGTCCTCGGCGAACTTCTGGGCCGTCTCCCAGGCGGTCTCCCTGCGCCGGCTCGACATCCGCGGCGGCAACCTGTCGCTGATGGACTACTGCACCGCGGGCCCGCAGTACGCCAGCGGCGGCTTCATCGCCGACTCCCGGCTCCCGTCCGTCACGAACGGCTCGCAGCAGCAGTGGCTGACCCGCAACAGCGAGATCGCCGGCTGGTCGAACGGCGTGTGGAACCAGGTCTTCGCGGGCGTCGCCGGCGCGCCGGAGGAGACCGGGTTCCCGTCGCCGCCGTACACCACCCTCGACACCACCCCCGTCAGCAGGGAGAAGCCCTACCTGTACGCCGACGCGCGGGGCAGGTACAGCGTCCGCGTGCCCGCCGCCAGGACGAACACGCGCGGCATCTCCTGGGCAGACGGCCTGACGCCGGGCCGTTCGCTGCCGATCTCCGACTTCTTCGTCGCGAAGCCGTCGGACTCGGTGCAGGTCATCAACAGCCAGCTCGCGCGGGGCAAGCACCTGCTGCTCACCCCCGGCGTGTACGACATCGCGCGCAGCATCGAGATCAAGCGCCCGGACACGGTCGTGCTCGGCCTCGGGCACGCCACGCTCACCGCGGTCCGCGGCTCGATCCCGCTCGACGTCGCCGGCGTGCCGGGCGTCGTCATCGCCGGCGTGACCGTGGACGCGGGGCTCGACAAGTCGCCGGTGCTGCTGCGGGTGGGCAAGAAGCATGGCGAACGCCGCAGCTCCCCGGGCAACCCGACCACGCTGTCCGACGTGTACTTCCGGGTCGGCGGGCCGCACGTCGGCAAGACCGGCGTCGCGCTGGAGGTCAACAGCGACAACGTGCTCATCGACCACGCCTGGGTGTGGCGCGCCGACCACGGCGTCGAGGGCTTCACCGACACCCAGCGCTGGAACACCAACCTGGGCCGCAACGGCGCCGTCATCAACGGCGACCACGTGACCGCGACCGGCCTGTTCGTCGAGCACTTCCAGCAGTACAACACGGTCTGGAACGGCGAGCACGGGACGACGATCCTCTACCAGAACGAGCTGCCGTACGACCCGCCCACCCAGGCCGACTGGATGAACGGCGACGTCGAGGGCTGGGCCGGCTACAAGGTCGGCGACCGGGTGCGGACGCACAACCTGTACGGCGGCGGCGTCTACGTCTTCAACCAGAACAACCCGCAGATCCACACCGAAAACGGCTTCGAGGCGCCGCGGACCCCCGGCGTCAGGTTGCACCACATCATGACCGTCAACCTCAGCGCCGGGACGATCGACCACGTCGTCAACGGCGTGGGCGACGCGGCCGACACGACCAAGGTCGGCGCGCCGGTCTACGTCACCGACTACCCGGCCCCGTAGAGCGAGGTGGCCCGGCGGCTCCGTGCCGGGCCCGTGCCCGACGCCTTCTCCGCGGCGTACACGCGGAGGAGGTCGGGCATGCCGTACCGGCCGGTGGCGTGCTCCTCGACGAGGTGAGCGGCGGCCAGCTCGCGCAGCAGGCGGGCCGCCGCCGCGACGTCGCCGCCGATCAGCGTGGCCGCCTCCGCCGCGGTCACGTCCGCGGGCCCCGGCGCGCCCAGCTGCCGGAACAGCAGCCGGGCGCCCTGCCCGAGCGTCGCGTACGAGGCGTCGAACGCGCCCCGCACGCCGCTGTGCGGATCTCCGTCCACCTCCAGGCCGCCGAGCCGGTCGGCGGCCAGGGCGGCGGCGTACGCGGCGATGCCTTCGTGCGGGCGGGACGTGAGGTTGGCGGCGGCGGCACGCAGGGCCATCGGCAGGTTGCCGCACAACCGGGCCAGCTCCATGGCCGCCTCCGGGTCGGCCGCGGCCCGATCGGCGAGCAGGCCGGTCAGGAGGTCGCGGGCCTCGCGGTCGGACATGACGCCGAGGGCCATCGGGCGCGCGCCGTCGCGGGCGACCAGCCCCGTCAGCCGGTCCCGGCTGGTGACCAGGGCGACGCAGCCGTGGCTGCCCGGCAGCAGCGGCCGGACCTGCGCGGCGTCACGGGCGTCGTCCAGCAGCACCAGCACCCGCCGGCCGTCGAGGAGGCTGCGGTACAGGGCGCTCGCCTCGCCCACGTCAGCGGGGACGCGGGACGCGCCCAGCGCCCGGAGGAACCCGGCCAGGGCCTCGGCCGGAGGCATGGGCGGGCGCTCGCCGTGTCCGTGCAGGTGCACGTACAGCTGCCCGCCGGGAAAGCGGTCGCGCACCCGATGCCCCCAGCACGCCGCCAGCGCCGTCTTGCCCACCCCGGCCGGCCCGGTGAGCGTGGCGACCACCGCCGGGGCGTTCGCGGCGGGCAGCAGGGCGTCCAGTCGCGCGAGCTGCCCGGCCCGGCCCGTGAACCCGGCCACGCCGGCGGGCAGCTGCGCCGGCGGCCGCCGTTCGGTCTCCGGCCGGCCGGCCGGTCTCCAGCCGACCTCCATGCGGTCACCGGCCAGGACCCTGCGCTGCGCCGCGCACAGCCGCGCCCCCGGCTCGACGCCCAGCTCGGCCCGCAGCACCCGGCGCGCCCGCTGGTAGGTCTCCAGCGCCTCGGCCCGCCGCCCGCACCGGGCCAGGGCCGCCATCAGCAGCTCCCACCGCCGCTCCCGCAGCGGGCTCTCCTCGGCCAGCCGCCGCAGCTCCTCCACCACCTCGCCGTGCTGCCCGAGGTCGAGCAGCGCGCCCATCTCGTCCTCCACCGCGCCGAGGCGCAGCTGCTCCAGATGCGCCACCCTGGCCGCCAGCACCGGCGTCTCGGGGAGGTCCGCCAGCGCGGGTCCGCTCCCCTGCCACAGCCGAAGGGCCTGCGCCAGCCGGGCCGCGCCCGCCTCCAGCCGTCCCCTGCGCAGCTCGCGGCGGCCGCAGGCGAGCGACCGCTCGAACACGTCGGCGTCGATCTCCCCCTCACCGGCGGCCAGCTCGTAGCCGCTCCCCCGGGTGAGCAGCGCGTCGCCGCCCAGGACCCGCCGCAGCCGCATGACGTACGCGGCGACGGTGTTGGCCGCCGTCCGCGGCGGACGCGCGCCCCACAGGACGTCGGCCAGCTGCTCCGTGCTGACCGTGCGGCCCGCGTGGATCAGGAGCACGGCCAGCACCAGCCGCTGGCGTCCCGCGGCGATCCGCGTCCAGCCGGCGCCGCTTCGCACCAGTAAAGGACCCAGCATCCGAAATCGCATCTCGTCGCATCCCCCTGTCGCCGCCGCTCGACGCGCGGTCAGGTCGAGGGTGGCCGACCCCGACCCGGCTCGCCTAGATAAGGGGGAATGCCCCATCCGGCGGCTGCCCGCCCCGGATTCATCCAAGACGGCGACGCGCCGGGGCAGGCTCGTGGCCTCCCCCGGCGCGCACCGGGCCGCCGGCTGCGGGGACCGGTCAGCCGGCGATCCGCTCCCACGTCTGGAGCGCGGTGCCGTTGAAGGTCCAGATCTGCGCCTTGTTCGGATCGTCGTAGCGCGGCTCCATCGCCACCTGCTTGGCCCGCTGGTTCTGCGCCCGGACGCTCATGATCGACTGGCTGCCGTCGTCGTTCGGCTTGAAGTACCACTGCTGGGAGTTGGTGTCGTAGCACGAGTACTGGTGGACGCGGGTGCCGCTGCTGATGCTGCGGTCCGACAGGTCGACGCACTTGTCGGTCACCTTGCTGTGGATGCGATAGCCCTCCACCTTCTTGAACTCGGCGCAGAACCTGAACAGCGGGTCGTCCTGAACGCAGACCTCGACAAGCCCCAGGTTCTCCAGCCGCCACTTCTGGCCGTCGGAGCCGTCGCAGGGATAGTGCCCGATCCAGGCCCTGTCGTGGGCGGCGGATCCGACGAGGGTCAGGCAGTTCCCCATCGCCACGTTGCGGAACTGGAAGTAGTCCACGGCCTGCGCGGGCGCGGACGGCCAGACGGCCAGGGTTCCGATGACGAGCGCCAGTGCCGCGATGATGCGTCTCATCTGGTGTTTCCTCTCTGATCGTTTGATCGTCGGGAGTTCACCAGGACGGTACGGAGGCCCGTTGACCCGGCTATGACGCCGCGGTGACACGCCCGCCGCCGCCAGGGGTGACGGTCGTCATGGGTGAAGTCGGGACGAGCTCCACTTATCCGGCAGCAATCTCGTCCGTAGCGTCATTGGCATGAAGAACACCACGTCAGCGGCCATCGCCTTCCAGGGCGTGAGCAAGCGCTACGGCCGCGTACAGGCGCTCGATGACGTCACGTTCGAGGTCGGCCGCGGGGAGTGCGTCGCGCTGCTCGGGCCGAACGGGGCGGGCAAGTCCACCGCGGTGGACCTGATGCTGGGGCTGCGGCGGCCCGACCAGGGCCGGATCCGCGTGCTCGACGACAGCCCCGCCGGCGCGGTCGCCGCCGGGCGGGTGGGCGCGATGCCGCAGTCCGGCGGGCTGCCATCCGACGCCACCGTCCGCGACGTCGTCGCTCTCGCGGTCCGCCTGTACGGCGCCCGGCGCACGGTCGGCGAGGTGCTGGAGATGGCCGGGCTGGACGAGGTGGCCCGGCGCAGGGGCGACGCGCTGTCCGGGGGGCAGGCCCAGCGGGTGCGCTTCGCGATGGCCCTGGCGGGACGGCCGGAGCTGCTGTTCCTGGACGAGCCCACGGTGGCCATGGACGCCGCGTCGCGGCGGGCCTTCTGGACGTCGGTACGGCAGGCCGGCACCACCACGGTGTTCGCCACCCACTACCTGGACGAGGCGGACGCCTTCGCCGACCGGGTGATCGTGCTGGCCCACGGCACGGTCGTGGCAGAGGGCACCCCCTCGACGATCAAGGCGATGGTGGGCGGCCGGACCGTGCGGTGCGTGCTGGACGCCCCCGAGCCCAGCCGGCTGCTGGCCCTGCCCGGTGTCCGGGACGTCGGCGTGCACGGCCGCGACGTCACGATCCGCACCGACGACGCGGACGGCACCGTCGCCGCGCTCTACGGATCCGTCGGCGGCGTGCGGGACCTGCGGGTCTCCGGGGCCGACCTCGAAGAAGCACTGATCACTCTTACCTCTGGGAAGCAGGTCGCGTAATGTTCAGTTTCGTGCGCTTCGAAGTCGTGCGGGCTCTGCGCAACGTCAAATACCTCGTGTTCCTCGTGGTCACCCCTGTCGGCCTCTACCTGGCCTACGGAAGGGGCGCGGGCGCGGCCCCCGCGATGGTGGCGATGGCCGTGTACGCCGCGGCGGGCGGCGGTCTGATCGGGTCGGGCGGCGGCGTGGCCGAGGATCGCGCACGCGGCTGGCTGCGTCAGCTCAAGCTCACTCCGCTGGCCGACGCCCAGTGGCTGGCCGGGAAGATCGTGCAAGGCGTGCTGATGATCGTGCCGGGGGTGGCCGGAGTGTCGCTCGCGGCCGTCTTCGCGGGAGACGTCCGGCTCGACGCCGGGCGGTGGGCCGCCCTGCTCCTGCTGATGCTGGCCGGCTCGCTGCCCTTCGCGCTGCTCGGCCTGCTGCTCGGGCTGACGATGCGGGGCAAGAGCGCGCAGGTGGGCATCGTGGTGGTGTTCTTCGCCCTGGCCGCGGTGGGCGGGCTGGTCGGGTCCGGCGCGCTGCCCGGGGTGCTGGAGAGCGTGCGGCACTACGTGCCCACCTACTCTCTCGCCCAGGCGGGATTCTCCGTCCTGGACGGGCGCGCGCCCGGCGCCACGGGACTGGCCGTCCTGGCCGGGTGGACCGTGCTGGGCGCGGGCGCGGTGCTGATGCGGTGGCGGCGTGAGTCCGGCGCACGCTGACGACGGCTCGGAGACCCGGCGGGAGGAGCCCGCCGGGTCTTCTGCCGTGGAGCGGGTCTGGGACTTACGCAACCTGACCCGCTCCTTGATCATGCTGGCGGCGACGGGATGGGCGGTGCTGTACTTCGCGGCCCAGCACCCGCCGCCCTGGCAGACGGCGCTGGCCGTGGCGGGCGCGGTGGCGGTCTCGGCTCTCGGGGTGAGCGGCCGGGTCCTGGCGCAACGCGGCTCCCCGCGGTTCCCCAAGGTCTACGCGGTGCTGGTGGTGGCGGCGCTGGCGCTGGAGGTCTGGGGCGGCTGGCCGTGGGCCGCCGCGGTGACCTGGGTGACCACCGCCTGCGGATGGAGCCGCCTGCCCAGGGCCGGCGCCCACATCGCGGGGGTGTCGGTGGTGGCGGGGGCGATCGCCGTCGGGCACGGCCTGGAGGTGGGCCCGGCCGCGGCGCTGACGGCGTTCGTGGTGCTGCCCGGCGTCTTCGCGGTGCAGACGCGGCGCACCTCCGACCTGGTGGAGGAGCTGCGGGAGACCCGGCGGGAGCTGGCCCGGCTGGCGGTGGTCGAAGAGCGCAACCGCATCGCCCGTGACCTGCACGACCTGGTCGGGCACAGCCTCTCGGTGGTCGTGGTCAAGACCGAGCTGGCCCGCAGGCTGGTCCCCGCCGCGCCCGAGCGGGCCGTGGCCGAGCTCGACGACGTCGAGGGCGTCGTACGCCGGGCCCTGGCCGAGATCCGGCAGGCCGTCACCGACTACCGGCGGCCGACGCTCGCGGCCGAGATCGCCGGGGCGGAGTCCGCCGCCCGCTCGGCCGAGATCGAGTGCACGGTGCTCATGCCCGACGACTGGGACCTGCCCGTCCCCGTGGAGTCCCTCCTGGCGTGGACCGTACGCGAGGGTGTGACCAACGTGCTCCGGCACAGCGCGGCCACGCACTGCTGGATCACGCTGCGGCAGGACGAGCGGACGGTGAGCGTGGAGATCCGCGACGACGGCCAGGGACCCGCCGACCCGGGCAATGTCCCAGACAGCGGCCCCGGCAGCGACTCCGGCAGCCTTGGCAGCGGTCCCGGAGGCGGTGCTGGGGGCGGTGCTGGGGGCAACGGGCTGACCGGGCTGAGCGAACGGGCCGCCGCTCTCGGTGGCCGCATCGAGGTCGGCAGGCCCGCCGAGGGCGGCTTCCGGCTGGCCGTGCGAATACCCCTGGAGGCGTGAGGATGATCCGTGTGCTGCTGGCCGAGGACCAGACGATGTTCCGCGGCGCGATGGCCGCGCTGCTGTCGCTGGAGCCCGACATCGAGGTCGTGGGCGACGTGGGCCGCGGTGACGAGGTCGTGGGGGCCTGCCAGGCGTTCCGGCCCGACGTGGCGCTGCTCGACATCGAGATGCCGGGCATCGACGGCCTGGAGGCGGCCCGCCGGCTCCAGGCCGAGGCGCCCGGCACCCGGGTGATGATCCTGACCACGTTCGGGCGCACCGGCTACCTGCACGCCGCCCTGGCCGCCGGCGCCACCGGCTTCCTGCTCAAGGACGCGCCCGCCACCGAGCTGGCCCAGGCCATCCGCAAGGTCGTCGCCGGGCAGCGGGTGGTCGATCCCGCGCTGGCCATCGCCGCGCTCAGCGAGGGCTCCTCCCCGCTCACCCCGCGCGAGACCGAGGTGCTGGCCGCGGCCGGCGGCCACGGGACCATCGCCGAGATCGCCAAGGGCCTGCACCTGTCCGCGGGCACCGTGCGCAACCACCTGTCTGCGGCCATCCAGAAGCTCGGTGCGCGCACCCGTGCCGAGGCCATCGAGATCGCGCGCGCCAAGGGCTGGCTGGTATGACGATCGTCATGGATCAGGTCGCGATGGACGACACTTACCGCCTGACCTGGGGCCCCGTAGCGTAAATGTCATGACGAACACCACTTCTCCGCAGCAGACCGACTGGCACCTCTCCCTCATCGGCGGCCTCAAGCAGCGGGCCGGCCGTCTGTCGGGAAGCACCGTCGTCCTCACCCCCGTCGGCGGCGCCCACCTCGACCTCGCCGACGCGGAGCTCGCTCCCGAGTCGACGCTGACGAAGGTCTCGCTCATCGGCGGCGTGATGCTACGCGTCCCCGCCGAGGCCGACGTCCGGGTCGAGGGCTTCCACCTCTTCGGCGGCCGCCGGGTCGAGGCCGGCTCGCCGTCCGCCACCGGCCCGGTCATCCGCGTCCGCGCCTACGGCCTCATCGGCGGCGTCACCGTCACCAGATCCTGACTCCGCTCAGGCCGGTGCACGGGCACACCAGCGGGCCCAGCGGCGGACGCGACAGCAGGCCCAGCGGCGGGCGCCGCGTAGGGCGGGCGGCGGTCGATGCGGCGGCGGACCTCGTCGGTGCCGAAGTGATAGTCGATGCGCCGGGTCGCCTCCGCCCAGTCCTCCATCGAACGGACCGCCGACAGGGCCTCCACCACCACGGGATCATTCCACCTCTCGCCGGCACGCTGCCACAGCGTGCCGGCGTCTTCCGTGAGGAGGCTGCCGACGGTGCCCTCGTAGATCGGCATCGCCCGGACCTCCCCGTCCGGCTCCACCTGCAGCAACGGGAAGCCGTGGCGCCGCAGGAAGTTCGGATGCATCATCAGCACCATGTTGTCCGACGTCCCGACCCGTACGGAGCCGGGCGCGAGGGCCCGCAGCCGTTCCTCGTCGCTCGCCAGCGCACGGAGCTGGTCGAAGCTCAGCAGCTCGTGCTCGGCGAACCCCTGCCGGCTCGCCAGCCCCGACGGCACCGCCGCGGCGAAGGTGAGGAAGCGCAGGTGCCGGAAGCGGGGTGCGACCGTGCGGCAGAACTCCTCCAGCTGGTGGCGGTTGGAGCGCAGGACCGCGTAGTCGACCCCGAACTCGACCGGGTCGAGGCCGCTCGCCACCCGCTCCTCGGAGAGGCCGTCCAGGAGGGACAGCGCGTTCATCGCCCGCTGGAACGAGCCGGCCCGCCCGCGGATCCGGTCGTGCACCTCGGCGCTCGCGCCGTCGACGCTCACCGTGATCCGGGAGAAGACGCCGGCCGCCGCCTCGGCCGCGCGGCGGTCGAGCGTCCATCCGCCGGTGTAGAGGTTGACCGCGACCCCCGCCGCCCTGATCCGCCCGGCGACCTCGATGAGGCTTCTGACCAGCAGCGGCTCGCCACCGGCGAACTCCACCGCCCGCGGGCGCAGGGAGACGATCGCGTCGGCGACCGCGAGCAGCTCCTCGTGGCCGAGCTGCCGGGCCGGGCGCCGGCCCGACTCGGAGTAGCAGTGCACGCAGCGCAGCGGGCAGGCGTAGGTGACGTCCCAGACGACGTCGCTGGGGCCCTTCGCGGTGCTCGCACTCATGACGGTGCTCATTACTGGGTCCTTTCCGAGCTCGGATGACGGGCGCCGCCTCGCCAGTGGCCGACCAGGTCGGTGTACAGGGGTGATCGGGTGAGCAGGTCCTGATGCGTTCCGGCGATCGTGGTGCTGCCGTCCATCAGCAGGACGCGCTCCGCTCTCATGGCGGAGCTGATGCGATGCGCGATGACGACGAGCGTGCCGTCGCGCCTGGCGAACGCCTCTTCGGCGCGCTGCTCGGCGGCCGGGTCGAGGTGACACGTGGCCTCGTCCAGCACGACGATCCTGGCCGGCGAGGCGTGGACGCGGGCCAGCGCGACGAGCTGCTTCTCCCCAGCCGAGAGCGAGGCGGGCTCCTCGATGACCGCGTCGAGCCCGCCGAGCCGGTCGACCAGCGGCAGGGCGCCCACGGCGGCGGCCGACGCGCGCAGCCGCGTGTCGCCGCCCTGCGGGTGCTCCGCGCTGAGATAGCCCAGGTTCTCGCGGACCGTGCCGGTGAAGACGTACGCCTCCTGCGGCACGAGCGCGATCACCGTCCTGGCGGCGCACTCGCCGAGCGGGCGCCCGTCGAGCAGTATCCGGCCGCCGGTGGCCGGCAGGAGCCCGGTGAGCAGCATCGACAGGGTGGACTTGCCGGCGCCGCTCGGGCCGACCACGGCCAGGTGCGCCCCTTCGGGGATCGCGAGTTCGAGGTCACGGACGACCGGCGTCGCCTCGGGCGCGTAGCCGAAGGTCAGCCGTTCGGCGCGCAGGCCGTACCCGACGGGGTTTTGCCTGGTCCCGTCCTGCGGGGCGGCCGGCACGGTGATGGATTCGGCGATCCTGCGCAGTACGACGAGCAGGGCCACGCCCCAGCCGCCGACCGTGCTGACGAGCATGCGCAGGGCCGGGTCGAGCCCGGTGGCCAGGTAGGTCACCGCGCCGATGACCTCGCCCGCGCTCAGGTGCCCGCCCTCGGCCAGCGGCCGGGCGGCGAGCAGCAGGACGAGCAGCGGGACGTGGACGCCGAGCGTGACGATCAGCCGCCGTCCCGTTCCCGCCCAGGCCATGGACATGGTGGCCACCACCTGCGCGGAGACGGCGGCGTCCACCGTCGCGCGGGCCTGGTCGCGGGCCCCGCAGGCGGCGACGTCGCGCAGCCCGGCCAGGATCGGGGTGACCTCGGCCGTGAGCCGCTCGTCGGCCAGGATCTGGCCGCGCTGCCGGTTCGTCAGCGTGGGCAGCAGCCAGGCGAACACCGCCAGCGCCAGCAGCACGGGCCCCACGGCAATCGCGGCGACCAGCGGCGACAGGGCCAGCAGGCCGGCCAGCGCGGCGATCAGCGACATGCCGAGCTGGCGGCTGCTGCGCAGCAGGACGGACACCAGGTTCCGCACCGATTCGACCTGCGCGGTGAGCCGGTTGACCGCGGCGGTGTCGGGTGCTTCCGCGCCGCCTGCGGCGCGGGTCACGGTCGCGGTGACCACGGCCCGTACGAGGTCGTCCCGCAACGGCTCGACGACCTCGGCCAGGACGGGCAGCATCAGCCGGGTGGCCACCGCCTTGACCGCCATCACCACGGCCAGCAGGCCGAGCAGGGCGAGGCCGGTGCCCGGCCGGCCGGCCAGGAAGCCGTGGTCCACGGCGGCGGCGATGAGCAGCCCGGACAGCAGCACCGGCGCCGATTCGACGGCGGACAGCGCCAGGACCACGGCCAGCGGGCGCCTGCGCGGCCGGAGCAACGCCAGCAGCAGGCGCGGCGCGCTGAGCACGCGGGGCCCGGCGAGCAGCGGGGCAGCAGGCGGAGGGCCAGCGGGCTGAGAGGCAGCGGGCGAGCGGGTCAGAGCAGCACCGGACACGGCTCTTCCTCCCCAACGGTCGGCAGGGTGGCGAACAGCGCGCGGTAGGCCGGGTCGGTCCAGAGCTCCTGGTGCGTGCCCCGCGCGCGGACCCGGCCGTTCTCCAGCCAGACGACCAGGTCGGCGCGGGCGGCGGTGGTCACCCGATGTGCGATGACCAGGCGGGTCCGTCCGCGCATCCCGTCCACGAGCGCGCGGGTCACCTGGGCTTCCGTCGCGGTGTCGAGGCTGGAGGTGGCGTCGTCGAGCACGGTCACCCGGGCGTGCCGGACGAGTGCGCGGGCCAGGCCGAGCCGCTGGAGCTCGCCGCCGGACAGGGGCACGCCGTCCGCCGGGGTGTCGTACCCCTTCGGCAGCCGGCGGATGACGTCGTCCACGCGGGCCGCGGCGGCGGCCTCCCGCACGGCCGCGCGGCCGGTCCCCGGCCGGCCGTAGGCGATGGCGGCGGCGAGGTCACCGCCGAGGAGCGCGGGACGTTCGAAGGCGTAGGCGACGACGTCGGTCAAGGAGGCGATCTCGGCCAGCGCCCGGCCGTCGAGCGACACCTGCCCGCGGTCGGGGTCGAGCAGCCGGCCCGCCACCATGGCCAGCGTCGTCTTGCCCGCGCCGGACGGCCCGACGACGGCGGTCAGCAGTCCTGCGGGGATGTCCAGGTCGAGGTCGTCGAGCAGCCGGGCGCCGTCCCGCGTCACGGTGACGCCGCGGAACGACAGCGCCCCCGGGCCGTCGGGCGCCGGGCGCGTGCCGGGGACCTGCGCGGGCAGCGCCAGCACCTGGCAGAGGCGGCGGGCCGCCGAGCGGGCCTGGGCCACGCTCATCGCGGTGTCGACCTGCTCGATGAACGACAGGCCCAGCGCGGCGTAGGCGGCCACGGCCAGCAGTTGCCCGGGGGCCAGGCGGCCGTCCACGACGCCGAGGCCCGCCACGGCGAGCACCGCCACCTCGATGAGCGGCAGCACCAGGCCGATCCGCCACACGCCGCGGGCCTGGGTCCGCCACAGGGCGTGCCCGGCCTCGGAGAGCGCGGGCAGCGGGGCGAGCACGCGGTCGATCTCGCGGCCGGCGGTGCCCGAGGCGCGCACCGTACGGATGCCCGCCAGGGTGTCGGTGAGACGCGCGGCGAGCCGGCCCTGCGCCTCCTGGTAGCGGTCGTACAGCCCGGACATCCGGGTGACGAAGAAGAGGATGACGGCCAGCGCCACGGGCACGCCGGCCACGAAGGCGACCCCGGTCCGCCAGTCGATGAGGAAGAGCGCGGTGATCCCGCCCACCGCGGTGACGAGCGCGGCGACGGTGTCCAGCAGGGTCAGCGGGACGTGCCCGGCGGTGGCGGTGTTGCTCACCAGCCGGTTGGCCAGCTCCCCGGCCGGGAACCTGCGGGCCTCGCCGGCCCCCAGGCGCAGCAGGTGGTCGGTGAACCGCAGGCGCAGCGCCGCGGTGCCGGAGGCGTTGGAGGCGGCGCCCGCGATGGCGCGCGCCAGGTCGGCGAGGGTGAGCACGGCCAGGACCAGGGCCAGCAGCGCCGCCGCGGGGAGGACGTCCTGGCCCGAGAGCACGCCGTCCACCGCGGCGGCCAGCAGCGCGGGCATGGCCAGGGTCGCGGCCGAGCCGGCGGCGGTCCCTGCGGCGACCACGGCCAGCGGCCGCCAGGCCCGCCGGGCGAGGGAGGCGAGAAGGCGGTCGCCGTGCCTGTGCGTCACCTGCTCTCCGGCGGTGCCCGACACGGGATCTGACATCCTTTCTCTCCATCTCTACGGGGGTGAGGCCGATCAGCCGGGTCTCTACGGTTGGGCCGATCGGCCGGATCTCTGTCAGGTGGGGCCGATCGGCCTCTGTGGAGCGAGCCGATCGGCCGACCGGGGACTAGGACAGGCTGAGGGTGATGAAACAGGTCTCATCGCCCTCGCACGTCATGCCGAAGCAAGTGAGCGTGCAGGGCCACAGCCAGGACTCTTCGGCGGCCGGGAGCATGTCCAGCGCCTTGACGTCGAGTTCCATTGAGTTCTCCTTCTCCACCGCCCCGGTCACTGCCGGGGCGATAACGGGGACTGCGTCAGATGGTGACGAGGCAGCTGTAGTTGCACGAGACGAAGCACGTGACCCAGCAGGACCGCAGCGAGGACTCCTCGTCGGCGGGGAGCATGTCGAGAGCCTTGACGTCGATTTCCATGGTGTTTCTCCTTTTTGTTCCTCCGCCCGGTGGCTACCGTGGCGGTGTCGGTGACTCGGTCAGATGGTGATCCAGCAGCTGTCCTTGCAGGTCTTGACCTCACAGGTGATGAGGCAAGGCCACAGGGACGACTCGTCGGCGGCCGGGAGCATGTCCAGGGCGTTGATGTCGAGCTCCATGACGGTTCTCCTTTCGTGATTTCCAGGTCGGGCCGCCCGGTTCCAGGCGGCTTCGTGCGCCGGCCCGCGCCGACGGCGATCGGGCCGGAGTCTGTGAGCCCGCGCTAGGCGGGCAGTGACGACGCGAGGTGTCCTGCGGTCCGCGCGGTCCGCGTGACGCCTTCGCTCAGGAAGGCGATGAGCCGGCTCGTGACCAGGTGTCCCTCGCTGGAGGCCATGGGGTCGTGGTCGGCCGATGCGATCTCCAGGTAGACGGGCTCCACCGGGTGACCGGCCGCCAGCAGCCGCTCGTGCAGCCGCCTGGAGTGGGCGACCGGGATGGTCGAGTCCTGCAGGCCGTGCACGATCATGATCGGCAGGCGCATCCGGTCCGCCAGCCTGGCCAGGTCGCGCGGGCCGAGCCCGTCGTGGAGCTCGGTGCGTCCGCCGAGCCGGTCGAGCAGCGTGCGCACGCCGGACGGTCCGTCCTGGTAGAGCTCCCTGCCCGACAGGAACGGGGCCACGACGGCGGCGCGGTCCCACCGGTCCGGCTCCGCGGCGGCGGCCAGCAGGGCCAGGTAGGCGCCGTAGCTGATGCCGTACAGCATGGGCCGTCGGCGGCCGGGGCCGCGCGCGCCGGCCAGCGTACGTCCCAGGTGGAGGACGTCCGCGAGGTCGGGGCCGCCCCACGCGTCGCGGATGGCGTCGCGGTGCGCGGCGCCGTAGCCGGTGCTTCCCCGCTGGTTGGGCGCGACCACCGCCATGCCCGCCGCGGCCATCCGCTGGAACAGCGGCTCGAACCCGAAGTGCCAGGCGGCCTCCGGGCCGCCGTGCAGCGCCACGACCAGCTGCTCGCTCGCCACCGGATCGCCGTACACGATGGCCTCGATCGGCCCGGCCGGACCCGCGAAGTCCACCGTCCTGGCCGAAGCCCACCGGCTCTCCGGCGTCTCCGGCGTCTCCGGCGCGGTCTCGCCGGACAGGGTGACCACGCCGAGCGGGCGGTCCGGTGTGCTGTGCAGCAGGTGCAGCCTGCCGGGGGTCCAGCGCGCCAGCTGCTGCAGCGTCCCGGCCGGCAGCGCGGCCTCGACGGTGGTGTCCGCCGCGAGGTCGTGCAGCAGCAGGTGGGAGCGGCTGCGGCGGACGGCAGAGAGTGCCAGGCGCCGTCCCTCAGGATCGAGGGCCAGCGGCGCGACGGTGCCCTCGATACGGTTCAGCCGCTCGGGGAACGCCGTCGGCGCCGGGTCGTCGCGGTGCCGTACGCCGAGTTGGAACGTGCCATTCCGCCGGGCCGCGGTGAGCAGCACGCCGGTGTGGGGCGCCGCCATGAGCAGGTGCTCGTCGTCCGCGAGCCCGTCGAGCGGCGCGGAGAGACCGGTGGCGAGATCGAGGACGAGCGGGCCGCCGGAGCCGGGCTCCGGGCGGGCCAGCGCGAGCCGCCGGCCGGCGTCGTCGAGCCAGACCCCGCCGCCGGCCGCACCGGCCAGCTCGGCGACCGGCTCGGGGCGTTCGGCGCGCCCGGACACCCGCCACACCGTGGTGCGCCCGTTCTCGCCGCTCTCGAACAGCAGGGCGGTGGTGCCCGGCGCGCCGCCGGCGATGAGCCTGAGCCCCTTGCCGCGCAGCGCGAGCAGCTCGTACTCCTCCGCCGCGCCGTCCGCTCCCGGCACGGCGAGCAGCAGCCGCGCGGAACCCCTGCCGTGGCGGCACAGCAGCACGTCGCCGGCCCCGGTCGGCAGCGGGAGCGTCCAGGCGCTCTCGCCGTCCCTGGTGGGCAGCAGGCGTGGCCGCGGCGCGGGTCCGGTGAGGTCCCACAGCTCGGGCATGAGCCGGTCCTGTCCGTACGCGGCCAGGCAGGTGGCGTAGTGCCCGTTGCCGGAGAACCGGAAGCTGATCCGCCTGATCTCCATGGTGGTCGGGATGCTCGTCATGCCCGGCCGCCTGCGGTCGCGAGCGCCCTGGGCGCGAGGATCGGGGCGTCGGCCATCCAGGGACGGGCGCCGCCGTGGCGCAGCCGCAGCAGGAAGGCGAGCACGCCGGCCAGGCCGGTGTTCCAGCCGAACGTCACGTCGAGCGCGTTCTCGTCGGGCACCACGAGCAGCCCGTCGCGCAGGGTGGCACGCGCCCACAGCACGGCGGCCAGCTCCTCGGCCTGCTCCCGGTAGACCGGCTCGCCGGCCAGCTCGGCCAGGTCCAGCAGGAACTGCCCGTCTCCGGCCAGGCCGTGGCAGGCGGCGGTGCCGGAGCGCAGCCGGTGGCCGTGCACGGCCGCGGCGGCGGCCCTGGCCACCTCCAGCGCCTGCCGGTCGCCGGTGGTCGCGTGCAGCCGCACCAGGAACGTGCCGATCCCGGAGGATCCGTTGCACCAGTGGGGCATCTTCGCCCCGCCGTGCGGGCCCTCACCCCACCAGGCCGCCTCGCCGTGGTAGTCGGCCGCGTCCATCAGGGTGCGGCCGGCGGTGACGGCCGTCTCCAGGCAGTCCTCCCGGCCGAGCGCGACGCCGGCCGCCAGCAGGTACGCCCCGATCCCGGCGACGCCGTGCGCGAAACCGTAGTGCGTCACGCCCGCCAGCCCGGAGTCGAAATCCTTGGGAATGGTCCACAGCACCGTGTCCGGGGTGCGCCGCGCGACGGCGAGCAGCTCGTCGGCGCACGCGCTCGCCCGGTCGCGGAACGCCGGGTCGCCGGTGGCGTGCCACAGGTGCAGCAGCGCCGTCCCCGTACCGGCCAGGCCATGGCAGATGTCCGGGTTCGGCCAGCTGACGGGCAGGCCGAGAGCGAGGTCGAGGCCCGCCGAGCGCACGTCGTGGTCGTCCAGCGCCGCGCCCGCCGCGTGCAGGGCCCAGGCCATGCCGGCCCGGCCGAAGTACAGGCCCGGTGAGGGGCGGTGCTCGCTCGCGAGGCGGCGGATCATCCAGCTCGCGCCGTCGCGCAGACCGGTCGTGAGGTGGGCGCGCAGGTCCTGCGGCAGGTGCGTGGCCTCGGGCCCCAGCAGGGAGGCCATCATGTCGAGCACGCCGGCCGCGCCGTACTGCACGCCGCAGGGGTCGGCGTTGGCGCCGTACCCGATGGCGGGCCACAGCCGCGCGCCGCCGCTGCCCGCGGACATGGTGCGCAGCGTGTACGTCAGGCCGTCGCGCAGCAACCGGTCCTGCTCGACCGGGCCGAGCGCGGCCCCACCGGGCACCGCCGCGTCAGGCCGGTGAGCGGGCCCGGCCTCATCGGGCACCGCCGGGCCGAGCCAGCGAGCGGCCCCGGCCCCATCAGGCACCGCCGGGCCGAGCCGGTGAGCGGCCACGGCCTCGTCGGATGCCGCCAGGCCGAGCGCGGTTGCCCCCGCCTGATCGGGCGTCGCCAGGCCGGACAGGAACTCGCGGGCTCTGGCCAGGTCCCACCGCCGGGCGGGGTCCTCGGCCATCAGCCCCAGGATCAGGGGCGCCAGCTCGGTCGCCACGGGATCGCCCGCGGCGGCCACGCCGACCAGCCTACGCACCCGGGAGTCCCACGACCTGCCCTGGCCGGCCTGATCGGCCACCAGCATCGGCTGGCACGCGGTCACCAGGTAGAACACCGTCGCGCCCAGGGCGTACAGGTCCGCCTCGACGCCGGGGCAGGGGCCATGGGCGGGCGCCTGCTCCTGCTCCGGGGGCGCGTACCCGGGAGTGTGGGTCCGCCCGATCAGGGTGCCGGGCTTGGCCGCGGTCTCCAGGTCGATCAGCCGGCAGTCGCCGTCCCCGGTGACGATGACGTTGTTCGGGGTCAGGTCGCGCACGATGTAGCCCTGCTCGTGCACGGTCGCGACCAGCTCGGCCAGGCGGCGGGCCAGGGCCAGCACCGTTTCCCGCCAGTGCGGGTCCGTGCCCTCCGCCTTGCGCTCGCCCGCCCAGGCGGACAGCACGGTCCCCTCCAGCCGCTCCTGGGCCAGGAACAGGTTGTCGTCCTTGTCGAAGAGCAGCACCCTGCGCGCGGTGACGCCGAGCGGGCCGAACAGGTCGAGCATCCGCCACTCGTGCCGCAGCGCGTCGCGCTCGTCCCGGCCGCTCAGCCTGGCGCCCACGTGGGGCCGGGCCTGCTTGATGATCACCTGCCCGCCGGTGTGGCGGTCCTCGGCCAGGTAGACGCCGCCCTTGGCGTTGTGCCGGACGGCCTGGCGCACCACGAACCTGTCGGCCAGCAGCACCGCCGCCGGCGCGGACACCCGTACCGGGGCCTGACCCGACTCGAAGGGGCAGGGCGCCCACGAGGGCGGGGAGTACCAGGCGTTGCGCTTGTCGGTCACCTGCGTGCCGTCGGGGGCGGTCAGCCGCGAGGCGTAGGAGCCGTCGTTGTCCAGGACGGACGGCGCGGAGAACACCCCGTAGCGGTAGTGGACCAGGCTGCCCGGCCGGTAGACGCGATCGGACAGGATGGGCGGCCCGGGCAGGCCCAGGGTGGCCGCGTGCAGCTCCGCGGCGATCGCGGTGGCCGCCTGGTCGTCGGCCGGGTAGACGGTGATGAACTTGCCCACAGACCCCCGGTCCTGCTCCCTGGACACCAGGCCGGACAGCTCGGCCAGCGTCGCGGCGAACTTGAACGAGCAGCGCCGCCGCACCAGCACCTCCACCACGCGGGCCAGCACCACCGGGGCCGACAGCGGCGTCGCCGAGACGTGCAGCTTCCAGCCCTGGTCCCTGCGGGCCACGCCGGCCGGTGTCACGTACGTCCACGGCCTGCGGGTGCGCAGCTCCCAGGAGCCGTCCTCGGCCGCGGCACCCTCGCCGGCCGCCTCATCGGCCGCCGCCCGGCCCACCCGTGCCACGGCCGCCTTGGCGATGTCCTCCAGCACGTGCCGGTCCATGCCGGTCTGGTCTTCACGCTCCTTGCGCGCGTCCACGCCGAAACCCCCTGAAGCTTCTTCATCTCGCCGGACGATCAGCGCGGGCCGGGGAATCAGCGCGAACCCGCTGCCTCACCGTCGAGCCCGCACCCCGTTGGCTGAACGCTCTCAGGTATAGGCAGCGCGACTTGCAGTCGTCTTGGACCGGAATGGGAGCCAAGTTGGAGATGTCTTGCTCGGAGCCAGGCCGGGCGGACCTCATTTCCATAACTGCTGGACACCGCGTTATTCGGACCTGATTTTCGCCGGCGGCCGAAGAATGGCATTCCCCGCGAAGCTCACACAGGCCCGCGAATTTACCGGCAGCTCAGCGGTGCAACGCGCTGGAGGTTTCGTCGTCCTCCACGTTGGCGTCGTCCTCTACGCCGGCGTCGTCCTCCGCGTCGGCGTCGTCCTCTGCGTCGTCCTCGATCAGGAAGCCGCCGGACTGGTGGCGCCAGAGCCGGGCGTAGGTGCCGTCGGCCTGGAGCAGGTCGCCGTGGGTGCCCTGCTCCACGACGCGCCCCCGGTTGAGCACGACGAGGCGGTCCATCCGTACGACGGTGCTCAGCCGGTGGGCCACCACGAGCGCGGTGCGGTCCTGCATCAGGTGCCACAGGGCCTCCTGCACGAGCAGCTCGCTCTCGGAGTCGAGGGCGCTGGTCGCCTCGTCCAGCAGCAGGATCGGGGCGTCGCGCAGGATCGCGCGCGCCAGCGCGAGGCGCTGCCGCTGGCCGCCGGAGAGCTTGATGCCCCGCTCGCCGACCAGCGTGTCGAACCCGTCCGGCAGCGACTCGACGAACTCCGTGACGTGCGCCGCCCGCGCGGCCCGCAGGATCTCGGCCTCGGTGGCGCCCGGCCGGGCGAAGGCGATGTTGTCGCGCACCGTCCGGTGGAACATGGCCGGATCCTGCGGCACGTACGCGATCAGCCCGCGCAGGTCGGCCTGTCGCAGGCGGCTGATGTCCTGGCCGCCGACCAGGATCCGGCCGTCGTCGATGTCCATGAGCCGCAGCAGCAGCCGGGTGAGCGTGCTCTTGCCGCCGCCTGACTGGCCGACCAGACCGATCTTGGTGCCGCTGGGGATGTCCAGGTCCAGGCCGTCGAACAGGGGCGGGCCGTCGGCGTAGGCGAAGCGCACCCGCTCGAAGCGGACGCCCGCGTCGGCCGGGCGCAGCGGCTGCGGGTCGGGCGGGTCCACCACGGTGGGCGGCACCAGCAGCAGCTCGGTGAACTGGGCGGCCTCGGTGAGCACGCTCTCCATGCGCCGGTAGATCTGGTTGAACTCGAACATGATGCTGATCGTGTTCGAGTAGTAGGTGAACGTGACCACGATGGCCTCCACGCCCAGACCGCCCCTGAGCGCGACGGCGAGGAGCAGGCCCACGGCGCTGGTGAGGACCGAGATCGGGGCGACGACGGTGTCCACCCGGAGGTTGCCGTAGTCCCACGAGCGCAGCGACAGCCGCTGCTGCTCGGCGACCCTGGCGCGGTGTTCGGTGGCCTCGCGGTCCTCGGCGGCGAACGCGCGCACGGTCTCCATGTTGGTCAGCACGTCTGCGACGTGGCCCGACACCAGCACCTTGGCCGCCTCGCGCTCCTCGACCAGCCGCTGGCGGCGGCGGATGAGCGGGGCGACGAGGAAGCCGGTGACGAGGATCAGGCCCACGAGGACCAGGACCAGCAGCGGGTGGTACTGCCACAGCACCACGGAGGCGAAGGTCAGCGGCACGACCTTGGCCATGATCGAGAAGGTGAGCGTGTCGGCGAACTCCTCGAACCTGGAGGAGAAGCTCAGCACCCGCTTGGTCAGCGACCCGGCGAAGTTGTCGTGGAAGAACGCGGCGTCCTTGGTCAGGAGCTCGTCCATGCCCAGCACGCCGAGCCGCTCGATGCCGCGGGCGTCCGTACGGTTCAGGAAGTGCAGGCCGATCCGCCACAGCACCTCGCCCGCCAGCAGCAACCCGCCGAACCCGAGCACGTAGGGCAGCAGCGCGGCGACGGAGCCGTCACCACCGGCGGCCAGGTGCCCGACGAGCCCGGCCACCGCCAGCGGCGCCAGGTAGAACAGGCAGATGTTGCCCAGCGCCGGCGCCGTCAGCGCGGGCACGGCGATCACCCACTGGCGTCTCAGCTCGCCCCAGTAGTAGCGCAGCGCCAGCCCGACTGCCGATTTCCGCGCAGATGAGCCGTCTGCGGAGCCCTCGCGTGATCCCAGCACGGCCACCGCCCCTCCCGATGCCGACACCGCCGTGGCCATGGTGCCGTAGCGGTGCGGGGCCGAGCCAACGATTTTCCTGACGACGAGTCGAGGACGGACTCAGAGCGGCCGCCCGCCGCGATCGAGGCGCGGCCCCGGCAGCCGGTCCCCGATATGGACACATCCCGCATCCGAGCTATTATCGCTATATGGCGATGTATTCAGACAGTGGCCGGCGAGTGAGCCGCTGCCGCGCCGTGCGGAGCTCACCGGCGACGGCCGCGTCATGACGGCGACCATCCCGGCGCCGGCCCGGCGCGACGTCCTGCGACGCCGGATCCGCCTGCTGGTCGCGGCGACCATCGCCTACAACGTGATCGAGGCCGTCGTCGCCATCACCGCCGGCACCGTCGCCTCCTCCGCCGCGCTGATCGGCTTCGGCCTGGACTCGGTGGTCGAGGTCGCCTCGGCCCTGGCGGTGGCCTGGCAGTTCGCCTCGGCCGACCACGAGCGCCGGGAGCGGGCGGCGCTGCGCGTCATCGCGATCTCCTTCTTCGCGCTGGCCGCCTACGTCACCTTCGACTCCGTACGCTCCCTGCTCGGCGCCGGGGAGGCCGAGCCGTCCACGCCCGGCCTGGTGCTGGCCGCCCTCTCCCTGGCGATCATGCCGTTCCTGTCGTACGCGCAGCGCCGCGCGGGTCGTGAGCTGGGCTCGGCCTCCGCGGTGGCCGACTCCAAGCAGACCCTCCTGTGCACCTACCTGTCCGGGGTGCTGCTGGCGGGGCTGGCGCTCAACAGCCTGTTCGGCTGGTCCTGGGCGGACCCGATCGCCGCCCTGGTCATCGCCGCCGTCGCGGTCAAGGAGGGCCGCGAGGCGTGGCGGGGGGACTCCTGCTGCCCCGTGCCGGCCGCCGCCGACGCGTGTGACGGCTGCTGCCCATCGGCACTCGATGGAGAAGTGAGATAGATTCCACCTTCTTTCCCAGAATTAACGTGTTTGGCCGCCGGCGTCAGATGGGGACACGGGAATCGACAGCACGCCGCGTTTTGAGTAGAACCGCTTGTAAAGAGTGGCTCGCTCGCCTTATGCCGCGCGCGACTCCCGCGCTACCATGCGACTCAAGGCAAGCCGTTGCCCGTGCCACCGTCTTTCGAGTCGGATTGGTGGAGCGTTTATGCCAGGTTTGACATTCGCCTCGCAAAGGCTGCCGGGCGTTACCGTGATCTCCGTAGCCGGTGAAGTCGACGAGACGAACGCAGGCCAGCTCGACGGCTATCTGCGCCAATGCCGCCAGCTACCCGGCGAGCACATGGTGATCGACCTCAGCGAGGTGCGCTTCCTGGGCAGCGCCGGGCTCCGCGTCCTGCTCAACACCCATGCCTTCGCCCGCCAGCACGGCGGCAGCCTGCAGCTCGGCGCACCGCATCCGGTCCTCGCCCGCTTCCTGGAGACCACCCAGGCGCAGAGCGTCCTGCGGGTGCACGCGACCGTGGAGCAGGCGGTGGTCGCCGCACTCCGCGAAGCCCAGATCTCCCGGCCCAGCGCGCCGGAGGAGAAGGTGCGCGTGGCCAGCGGGCTGGGGCTGCAACAGCTTCCCTGACGACTGGTGATCCAGGCAGGGCACCTCCGCAGAGCCTGCGGCGACCTGGCGTTGACGGGCCGCCCGGTCATCGTGCACGCCTCCCTGCGCTCCTTCGGCCTGCCCCTTCACGGCGGCGCGGACGCGCTGCTGGACGCGTTGCTGGCCCGCGGCCGCACGGTGGTGGTGCCCGCCTTCACCCAGCCCCAGTTCGGGGTGCTCCCACCGGCCACGATGCGGCCCGCGCGCAACGGCGTCGACTACACCGCCCTGCCCGCCGGGCCGGCCGCCCAGGACGGTCCCGTGTACGACGCCGGCTGCGGGCTCATCAACCCGAGCATGGGCGTGCTCCCCGCGACCCTGATCGGCCGCCCCGGCGCCGTACGCGGCCGGCATCCGCTCAATTCGTTCGCCGCGATCGGGCCGCGGGCGGCCGAGCTCATCGCGGCCCAGAGCCCGGCCGACGTGTACGGCCCGATCCGCGAGCTGGCCGGCCGGGACGGCGCGATCCTGCTCATCGGCGTGGGGCTCGACCGGATGACGGCGCTGCACCTGGCCGAGCAGCGATCGGGACGGCGGCTCTTCCTGCGGTGGGCGCGCGGTGCCGGCGGCCGGGTGGGCATGGTCGAGGTCGGCTCCTGCTCCAGAGGCTTCGCGCGGCTGGAGCCCGTCCTCGCCCCGTACGCGCGGACGACCACCGTCGGAGCCTCCTCCTGGCGCGCCTACCCGGCGCGGCAGGCCCTCGACGCCGCCGCCCGCGCCATCGCCGCCGATCAGGACATCACGCACTGCCCTGATCGCGGCTGCCTGGCCTGCCGCGACTCCATCGCCGGCGGCCCCGTCGGGCCACCGCTCGCCGGCGGCGCGCCTGACGGCGGCATCACCCGCCGGCCGCGACCGGCTCCCTGAGCGGGAAGTGGCAGGCGGCCGAGTGCCCCGGGCCGAACCCGGCCGGCGCCGGCTCCTCCTCCGCGCACCGGGCCTGCGCGCGCGGGCACCGGGTGCGGAAGCGGCACCCCGACGGCGGGTCCTTCGGGCTGGGCAGCTCCCCGCCGATCTCGGCCCGGTCCGCACCGTCGCCCGCGCCGGGGTCCGGCTCGGGGATCGCGGCGATCAGACCGGCGGTGTACGGGTGCGCCGCCCGCAGATAGATGTCGTCCGCGGAGCCGACCTCGACGAGCTTGCCCAGGTACATCACGCCCACCGTGTCCGCCATGTACCGCACGACCGTCAAATCGTGAGAAATCACGACATAGGTGAGCTGGTGCTTGGCCTGGAGCCGCTTCATCAGGTTCAGCACCTGGGACCGGACCGAGACGTCCAGCGCACTCACCGGCTCGTCGGCCACGATCACGCTCGGGTTCAGCGCCAGCGCCCTGGCGAGCGCGATGCGCTGCCGCTGGCCGCCGGAGAACTCGTGCGGGTAGCGCTCCAGCACGCTGTGCGGCAGGCCGACCTCATCGAGCAGCTCGCGGATGGCCGCCAGCTGCTCGGCGGCCGTGCCGATGCCCTGGGCCTCGAACGGCTCGCGCAGGATGGCCCCGATGCGCATGCGCGGATCGAGCGCGTCGAGCGGGTCCTGGAACATCATCTGCAGGTTGCGCCGGTGCCGGCGCAGCGCCCGGCCGCGCAGCTCGCCGAGCTTGCCGCCGAGCGCCGTGACGCTGCCGGAGGAGGGTGACTCCAGCGCGACGATCATCCTGGCCAGCGTGCTCTTGCCGCAGCCGCTCTCCCCGACCAGCCCGAAGGTGTGACCGGGCTGGACCTCGAACGACACCCCCGACACGGCCTGCACGCCGCGGGCCCGGCTGCGCAGCGAGAAGCGCCCGGCACCGTACTCCTTGACGAGGTCGTCGACGGCCACCACCGGACCGGCCGGCTCGGGCCTTTCCACAGCCGCATCGGGCCCGGCCTCCTGGGCGGTCTCCGCCGGCCGGGTGACCGGGTCGAGCGGGCCTTCGACCGGATGCCAGCAGGCCAGCGCGTGCCCCTGCGGCGACTCGGTGAGCGGCGGCGCCTCGCTCTCGCAGCGGGCGGAGGCGTTCGCGCAGCGGGCGGCGAAGCGGCAGCCGGCGGGCGGGTCGGCCAGGTCCGGCGGGGCTCCGGGGATCGAGAACAGGGTGTGCTCACGCTGCTGGGTCAGCCGGGGCGTGCAGGCCAGCAGCGCCTGCGTGTACGGGTGCCGCATGCCCGTGAAGAGCCGCTCGGTGCGCGCGCTCTCGACGATGCCGCCGGCGTACATGACGCTGACCCGGTCGGCCCATCGCGCGATCACGCCCATATCGTGGGTGATCAGCAGCATGGCCATGCCGAGCCGGTCCTTGAGGTCGTGCAGCAGCCGCAGGACCTGCGCCTGCACGGTCACGTCGAGCGCCGTCGTGGGCTCGTCGGCGATCAGCACCTTCGGCTCGCAGGACAGGGCCATGGCGATCATGACCCGCTGCCGCAGCCCACCGGAGAGCTGGTGCGGGTAGTCGCCGAGCCGCTCGGCCGGACGCGCGATGCCCACCAGCGCGAGCATGTCGAGCGCCCGGTCGCGGGCCTCCTTCTGGCTCGCGCCGCGGTGCAGCCTGATCGGCTCGGCGACCTGCTCGCCGATGGTCTTGGTGGGGTTGAGCGACGTCATCGGGTCCTGGAAGACCATGGCGATCTCGTTGCCGCGGATCCGCTGGTACTCCCGCTCGGGCAGGCCGACCAGTTCCCGGCCTTCGAGCTTGATCGAGCCCGCGGCGACGTGCCCGCCCGGCGGGAGCAGGCCCATGATCGACAGGCCGGTCATCGACTTGCCGCTGCCGGACTCGCCCACCAGCCCGAGGGTCTCGCCCCTGCGCAGGCTCAGGTCCACCTGCTCGACGGCGCCGACGGCCGACTTCCGCAGCCGGATGCTGGTGGACAGGCCCTCGACCGCCAGGATCTCACCGTCGTCGGGCATCACTGGCCCCTTTCCGTGCGTGCGGGCATCAGCGCCGCCTCAGCCGTACGTCGATCGAGTCGCGCAGCGCGTCTCCGACGAAGTTGAACGCCATGACGATCAGGACCAGGCAGCCACCGACCGGGTAGATCAGCCACCAGGCGCCTTCGAACAGGTGTGACACCCCGTCGGAGAGCTGCGTGCCCCACTCGACGGCGGGGTAGTTGAGCCCGAACCCGAGGAAGCCCAGCAGCGACACCGCGATGATCGCGTCGGCGACCTGGAAGGTGATGTTCACGATCACGACGCCCAGGGCGTTCGGGATCAGGTGCCTGGCGATGATCCGCGTCTTCGTCGCGCCCATCACGGTCGCCGCCGCGACGAAGCCGCGCGACCGCAGGGACAGCACCTCGGCCCGGACCAGCCGGGCCGGCGCGAGCCAGGAGAACGCGCCCAGGATCAGGCTCAGCGACAGGACCGAGGAGCTGAACCGGGTGGCCGCGATCAGCACGATGAACAGGAAGGGGATCGACAGCAGCGTGTCGACCACGCGCATCATCACCCCGTCCACGAGGCCGCCGGCGAGACCGGCGATCGTGCCGTACAGGGTGCCGATCGCGGTGGCGATCAGCGCCGCGAACAGCCCGATCTGCAGCGACGCCTGGCCGCCGCGCATGATCCGGCCGAGCACGTCGAAGCCCTGCGCGTCGGTGCCGAGCGGGTTTCCGCCGCCCGGCGGCAGCAGGCTGCTGACCGGATCGACCGAGACCTGGTCGGTCACGTAGAGGTGCGGCCCGGCGAAGCAGAACAGGGTGAGCAGGACGATGATGCCGACGCCGATGACGGCCAGCCGGTTCTGGACGAACGACCGCGCGGCGAGCCGCCAGCCGCTCGTGACCCGCGGGGCCGCCGGCTCGTTCGTGACCTGCGGAGTTGCCGTCTCGCTCATGCGCGCTGCGTCCTCGGATCGCTGATCGCCACGACCAGGTCGGCCAGGAGGTTCCCCAGCACGGTCAAGGTCGCGGCGACCAGGGTGTAGCCCAGCAGGACCGGATAGTCCTGGTTGTTGAGGCTGTTGAAGAACAGCAGCCCCAGGCCCGGGTAGTTGAAGACCGACTCGACCACGAGGTTGCCCGCGAGCAGCAGCGGGATCGACATGCCGATCAGGGTCACCAGTGGCAGGCAGGCGTTGCGCAGCAGGTGGCGGGTCAGGACCATGCGCATCGACAGCCCCTTCGCCCGCGCCACCCTGATGTAGTCCTGCGCGAGCTGGTCCAGCGCCGCGGAGCGCTGGTACCTGGAGTACATCGCGACCGTGACGCCGGTCAGCGTCAGCACCGGCAGCAGCATGGCCCGCGGCTCGGTGAAGATCACGAATGTCGAGCTCGACTGTGACGCCTGCGCGGGCAGGATGCCCATCCCCAGCGCGAAGACCTGGATCAGCAGCATCGCGAGCAGGAAGACGGGCATCGAGTACGCGACGAAGGTCAGCGTGGTCAGCACGTTGTCGCCGATGCTGTTGCGCTTCACCGCCTGGAACACGCCCAGCGGCACCGCGACGCAGATCGCCAGGACGAGCGCCACGGCGGCCAGCATCGCGGTCCGCCCGGCGTTCTCGGCCAGCAGGGCGTTGACGCTCTGGTTCAGTTTGTACGAGTAGCCGAGGTCACCCTGGAGCAGCTTGCCCAGGTAGGCGAGGTACTGCACGACCAGCGAGCGGTCGTAGCCGTTCGCCTTGTCGAAGGCGGCCACCGCCTCCGCGCTGGCCTGGACGCCGAGGATCGCGCGGCCGGGCGATCCGGACATCCCGTGCAGCATGATGAAAGTGATCACCGAGACGCCCAGGACCACGATGGCGGACGTCGCCAGCCGCCGCAGCACATACTGGAGCACGCTGTGCCCTCCTTACTTCAGGTACCAGTACTCGGGCGTCAGCACCGAGGCCGGCAGGCTGGCGAAGGAGTCCTGCGGGCCGGACAGCGTGTTCTTCCAGGCCCAGATCGTGTGCGCGGTCGGCAGCCAGAGCACGGGCAGGTCGGTCCGCAGGTGCTCGATCTCGGCCTGCACGGCCGCGCGGTCGTCACCGTGCACCGAGGCGCGGATCAGCTCGTCGGCCTTCGGGCTGTTGTAGGCGCCCACGTTGCCCGACCCCTTGGAGTCGAACGTGCCGGTCATGGTCGGGTACGGGGTGGTGCTGAAGCCGCCCCAGGTGGACATGGCCCACTCGCCGGCCTTCGACGGGGCCGCGGGGACGTTGTAGTTCTGGATCAGGAAGCTGAACGTCTTCGGCGCAACCGTGATCGCGATGCCGAGCTTGCGGGCCTCCGAGGCGAACGCCGTGCTCACCGCGTTGTGCAGCTGCGGCTCGCTCCGGTAGAAGAGGTTGAACTTGATCGCCTGGCCCTGGGGGATCCCGGCGCCGCACTCCGTCTCGCCGGTGCCGGGGCGCTCGCACGTGGTGACGCCGTTCGGCACGACCTTCCAGCCGTGGTCCTCCAGCAGCTTGCGGGCGGCGGCCGGATCGTACGGATAGGGCGCGGTGGCGACGTTCCCCGCCGAGTACGGCGAGGACGCGGGCGCCGTGCCGTAGCTCTCCGCGGCGGCGCCGTTGTACATGCCCTTGCTGGCGATGTATCCGCGCTGGTCGATCAGCCGCTGCAACGCCTGCCGGAGGTAGAGCTGGCCGAAGAGCTTGTCGACGTTGTCCGTCGTGTCCTTGAAGTTGAGCATGATGAAGTTGAAGCCCAGCCGGGGCCCGCCGTAGACGTTGTACCCGGCGGCCTTGAGCTTCTCCACCTGCCCCACCTGGCTCTGGTCCACGGTGGCCATCGTCAGGTTGCCGCTCACGAGCTGGTTGAACTTGGCGGTCTCAGAGGTGAAGGGCCGGAAGTTCAGCGTCTTGATGCGCGGCTTCTGCGGGCCGGTGTACGCCTCGTTGGCGGTCATCGTGTAGAAGTTCGTCGTCACGTCGAAGCCGCTCAGCCGGTACGGCCCGTTCACCGTCTGCCAGAGCGGGTTGGAGGCGAAGCCGGCCGGGTCCCGCGACGCCTTGTCGAGATAGGTGTAGATCGCCTCGGCGTTCTTGGGGACGCTGTGGTCGAGGATCGGCCCGCCCTCCGACGCCCTGGCCCACTGCTTGGCCGGCAGCGGGACGACCGAGGTCAGCTCGTCGGCGGTGAACCACTCCGGGTTGTAGGCCTCCTTCAGCTTCAGCGTCACGGTGTCCGCCGAGGTCGCCTTCGCGCCGGCGACGTTGTCGGGGAACTGGCCGGGGGTGTAGCCGGCCCAGTTCGCCGGGTTCTTCTTGAGCGCGGCCTTCACCAGGTCGATGAAGAAGACCACGTCGTCGGCCTCGACCGGGGAGCCGTCGGACCAGGTGTAGCCGGGCCGCAGCTTGATGGTCACCGTCTTGTCGCCGTCGGAGAACTCCGGCAGCTCGGCGAGGCTGAGCGCCGGGTTGACCTTCGGGCTGGCGCCTTCGGGGAACCAGTAGAGCGGCCGGTACATCAGCCGCTGGAACTGGTAGGTGACGTACGTCGAGTTGAACGCGCCGGGCACGATCGGCAGCATGTAGTAGGGCCCGGCGCCCGGCTGCTGCGCGATGTCGATCGTGCCGCCGTCCTTGGGGGTGCCCGACTCGGCCGGCAGCTCGCCGAAGGTCTGGGACCCCGACTTGCTCGCGGCCGCGTCGCCACCGCCGCCACGGGTGGCGCCGGCGCCGCCGCCGCTACAGGCCGCGACCGGCAGGAGGGTGGCCAGCGTCGCCGCGACGAGCGCGCGCCGGGTGCGGCCGCCGCTCATGCTCGCGCCGTCGCGGCCGGATATCCGTCGAGGCCAAGTCGGCCTGTGTCCACTGTGTCCATTGGGGTCCACGTGCGCCCGCTCCTCTTGCCGTAATGCGGGGAGAACTGCACGAGTCCGCTCGTCGGCGGCCGTCAATTTCCCCAAACCGCCTTTGCGTAGGTGTAGAAATTCCGGCCGAGGATCTTCTCGATCCTGGTCGGCGTGTAGCCGCGCTCCTTCAGCAGGCGCGCCAGCTCCCTGAACTGGTCGACTCCGCGCAGGTCGGGGACGAACGGGAAGGTGTCGGCCCGCTCCCCGGCCGCGGCCGCCCCGGCCCGGCGGCGCTCCGCCACGTGCTCGGCGAGCCGGTCGCGGTAGGCGTCCAGATCGTCGATGGCGGTGATCGTCCCGTCGGTGCCGATGCCGACGTGGTCCTCGCCGCACACGTTGACCGCGTGCACGATGTGCTCCACCACGTCCGCGGCCCGCGCGTGCCCCGAGGAGTTGAGGAAGGGCATGAAGTAGATGCCGACGAAGCCGCCCTGCGAGGCGACCAGCCGCAACTCCTCGTCGGTCTTGTTGCGCGGCAGGTCCACGAGCGCGCGGCAGCCGGTGTGGTTGATCGAGACGGGCTGGCTGGAGATCCGCGCGGCCTCCAGGCAGGTCTGCTCCCCGCTGTGGGAGAGGTCGACCATGACGCGGTGCTCGTTGAGCGCCGCCACCACCTCTCGCCCGAGCGGCGTCAGGCCCCGGTTGCCCGGCGCCATCGAGCCGTCGCCGATCTGGTTGGCCTGGTTGTAGGTGAGCTGGATGATCCGGACGCCCAGGCCGGCGAAGGTCGCGACGCGCTCGGGCCGGTCCTCCATCATGGCGGCGTTCTGGAAGCCGTAGATGATGCCGATCTTGCCCTGCCGCTTGGCCTCGATGAGGTCCTCGGCCGTGTCGACCCGCATCAGGTGCTCGTGGTGGGTGCGGAGGATCGCGTCCCACGTCTCGATCTCGCCGAGGGTGTGCTGGTAGGGCGGGAAGTCGCCCATCGTGTAGCCCAGGGTGACGTTGATCGCGGTCACGCCCGAGGCGTGCGCCTCGGCCAGCGTGCGCGCGTCGATGGTGAGCTGGTCGCTGGTCTGGACGAGCCGGCCGGACGCGGAGGTCGAGGCGACGGCGTTGGGGTTGTCCAGCACGCCGAGGGCGTTGACGACGATGTAGTCCTCGATGCTCATCCTTGCGCCTTTTCTGGGTAGTCCGCCCGGTCGTGGCGCCGCCCGCGCTTGACGGTGGTGACGATGCGGCGCAGCTGGTCGATGTCCTCGTGCGGGTCGCCCTCCACGACGAGGAGGTTGGCCAGCTTGCCCGGGTGGACGCTGCCGGTCGTCTCCTCCCGTCCCATGGCGGCCGCCCCGGAGAGGGTGGCCGCTCGCACGACCTCCTCCGGCGGCATGCCCATCGCGTGGACCAGGTGGTGGAGCTCGTCGTGGAGCGAGGGGTAGGGCTCGCCGGCCGGCGGCTCGTAGTCGGTGCCGGCGCTGATCGTGACCCCCGCCCGGCGCGCGCGGTCGATGAGCCGCCGCAGCACGTCCTCGGCCAGCCCGGCCGCCTCCGGCGGGCTCAGCGGGATCCGGCCGACGACGCTCGCGGTGGCGTCGAGGATCGTGCCGCGCTCGCGCATGGCGGCGAACAGGTCGTCGGAGGCGTCCGCCGGCGCGTCCAGGAAGCGCTGGTAGACCTCCGCCAGGTGGGCGCGCTGCCCTCGGTACGAGGCCGGGCGCAGGCCGGACAGGTGGTAGGCGAGCATGTGGGCGTGGGAGACCACGTCCACGCCGGCCGCCACGACCTCGCCCGGCATCGCGGGGAACACCGCCGCGTGCGCCCACACGTACATCCCCTGCCGGTGCGCCTCGGCGGTGATCCGGGCCACCAGTGAGGGGTCGAGGTCGGCGTAGACCTTGATCGCGACGGCTCCGGTGCCGCGGGCCAGCGCGACCGCCAGCCTGAGGTCCGTCTTCTCCTCGATCGCCTGCATCCACGGCACGGCGCCGGGCGTCGCGCCCTGCGACACCTGCCACGTACGCGGATCGTCGAAGAAGCTCGGGCCGGCCATCAGCGCGGCGGAGCAGATGTCGGGCCCCGGGATTTCGCCGAGCAGCGCGGCGCGCTCGAGGTCGGCCATCTGCCGCAGGTCGCCGGCCATCTCGCGGATCGCGGTGATGCCGCCGTAGACCTGCCTGCGCATGGCCTCCTCCGCCTGCGCCCGGTTGGGCGGGGTGGAGAGGTGCTGGTGGGTGTCGATCAGGCCGGGCAGCAGGAACGCCCCCGACAGATCGACCGTCTCCGCGCCGGACAGATCAGACGCGCCCAGCTCCCGATCGGGGACGACCGCCTTGATCGTCGGCCCGTCGGTCACCACCGCCATGCCGTGGCGCACGGGGGCGCCCGTGCCGTCGATCAGCGAGACGTCCCGGTAGATCGTCACCTCGCCGGGTGCGGCGGGCGCGAAGGGCGTGGGGGTCGGCTCGTTGCCCGCGACCGGTCGCTGGTCTCTGTCGGTCTTGGCGATCACTCGGTCTCCGTTCCAGAGTCTCGTCAGGTGGGGGTCTCACGGACTCGATGTGTTACATACACCGTAACAACTGTTGTAACTGTAGCAACGTCTGATATGATGCGTCAAGCGTGGAATGATGACCTCAGCGACCGTGGAGGGGACGTTGCCCAGACCGGCCAGCTCTGCCGTGGACAAGGCCCTGGATCTCATCGAGATCGTCGTTCAGGCCAACCGCCCGCTTCGCCTCAGCGAGCTGGCGCACCAGGCGGGGATGCATCGCGCCACCGCCTACCGGATCCTGGTGGACCTGGTCCGCCGCGGCTGGATCATGCGCAGCCAGGACCACTACCTGCCGGGCACCGTCGTGCTGCAGTTCTCCCAGGCCGCGGCGGCCAACTCGCTCGTGGTCCTGAGCCGGCCCGTGCTCCAGGCGCTGTCCGACCAGACGGCGATGATGGTGAACCTGCAGGTGCTGGAGCCGGACGGCGGGCGGGTGATCGACGTCGTGCGCCCGCCGCGGCTGGCGATGATCACCGACCTGCTGGGCGAGCTGCTGCCGATCCACAAGTTCGCCGGCCCCATGGCGCTGGTGTCCGCTCTCGACGAGGCCGCCAGGGTCCCTTACCTGCGCGCCGCCGAGCAGCAGGGCCATCCGCCGGCGGCCAGGGACGAGCTGCTCCGCGACATCGAGGTGGCCGGTCGCACCGGCTTCGCGCTGGAGCGCGGGCGCAACGAGGAGGTGATCGCCTCGCTGAGCCGCGCGGTGCTCTCCGGCAACGGACGGCCCATCTGCGCGCTCACGATCGTCGGCCTGGACAGCGAGTTCGACGATCCCACGCTGGCGAAGCTGAAAGAACACCTCACCGCCGCCACAGACGAGTTGCAACGCACTCTGAGCGGCACGACCCCCGGAGCCGACCTTGATTGACACCGCAGCGAGCGGAGCTCTCGTCCTCGACCGGGATCAGACCAGGGCGGCATTACCGCCTGACGCGCTCCTCGCCGCGGTGCGCACCGCGCTCGTCTCGATCAGCCGCGGCGAGGCCTCCGTCCCGCCGCGCGTCGCGGCCCGCTCGGAGCACGGGCTGCTGGGCGCGATGCCGGGCTACGTGCCCACGCTCGGGCTGGCCGCCAAGCTCGTGACGGTCTTCTCCGCCGTCACGGCGGAGGGGCACGGCGCGCACCGCGGCATCGTGGCCTACTTCGACGAGGCGAACGGCCGCCCGCTGGCGGTCATGGACGCCGAGACGATCACCGCGGTGCGCACCGCGGCCACCGCGACCGTCGCCATGCGGGCTCTCGCGCGGCCCGGGGCCACCCGGATCGCCGTGATCGGCACCGGCACGCAGGCCCGCGCCCAGATCGACCTCATCAGGGCGATGGAGCCGGCGGAGCTGCTGGTCGGCGCGCGCGACCCGGGCAAGGCCGAGCGCCTCGTCGCCGGGCTGGGCTTCGGCTCGGCGAGCGGCATCGAGGAGGCGGTCAGGAACGCGGACATCGTCTTCTGCTGCACCTCCAGCAAGGAGCCCGTGGTGGAGCGGTCCTGGCTGGCCGACGGCGTACACCTCAGCTCGGTCGGCGGGTCCGACGGGCCGGAGTTCGACGCCGCCACGTTGCGGGCGTCGTCGCTGTTCGTGGAGTGGCCGGGCGCCGTGTCCGAGCCGCCGCCGGCCGGCGCGTGGGAGCTCCAGGGCAGTGACCCGGCGGACGCCTGCCTGATCGGCTCCGTGCTCGACGGGAGCCATCCGGGCCGCCGCTCGGCCGGCGAGCTGACCGTCTTCAAGTCCACCGGGCATGCCGCGCTCGACGTCGCGGCCGCTTCCGTGGCCTACCAGGTGGCCCGCGAGCGCGGGCTGGGGTTCGGCGTCGACCTGTGACCCTGCCCTAGACGGCGTTCTGGACTGCGGTGACCGGCCGGTTCGCCAGCGGGCTGGAGAAGATCATCGTGCTGGACGGCTTGCCGTAGACGGCCAGCCGGTCGATCAGCGACTCGAACGCGGCCATCGACGGCACGGCGATCTTGAGGATGCTGCACACGTCACCGGTGACCCGGTGGATCTCCCTGATCTCCGGCCAGGCCGCCACCTCGGGATCGCGCAGCACGCAGGTCGGCCCGTAACAGGTGAGCTGGACGAACGCGGAGACCTCCCAGCCGGTCCGCGTGGGATCCACCGCCGCGTGGTAGCCGGTGATCACGCCGGTCTCCTCCAGCCGCCTGACCCGCTCGGCCACCGCGGGCGGCGACAGGTGGACCCGGCGGGACAGCTCGTTGAAGGAGAGCCGCGCGTTGGCCTGCAGCTCGCGCAGCAGATCCCAGTCCATGGCGTCCATCAGCGCCTCCTTTCCTTCCAAAACCGGTATGACCGATATTGATACCAAACATAAGGCTTTATCGCGAAAGGGCCGTTGAACTGGCATTCCGTTCCACCGGACCGCCGCACCATCATGAGGTGGCTACATGCGAAAGGAGTGTCCCTGATGGAAACGGTGCGTCCGACCTCGGCGGGTGAACGAGCCGAGCGGGCCAGGATGAGTGGCGGGATGCCGACCCTCGAGTTCGAGCGGGAGATCCCCTACGACGCCTATGTCCGTACTGACGTTCTGCACAGCCTGCAGCGGCCGCTGAGCGACGCGCCCGGCGAGATGTCCTTCCTGGTGATCACGCAGGTGATGGAGCTGTACTTCAAGCTCATCGCCTTCGAGCTGAGCGCGGCCCAGGAGTCGCTGCGCGCCGGCCAGGTACGGGACGCGGCCGGGGCGCTGCGGCGGACTGCCCTGCATCTGGAGGGGCTGAACGGCAGCTGGCGCGGCCTGCGCTGGATGACGCCGGCGGATTTCAACAAGTTCCGTGACCAGCTCGGCGAGGCTTCGGGGCTGCAGTCGGGCATGTACCGGCTGGTGGAGTTCCGCCTGGGGTTGAAGAACGAGGCGCTGCTCAGGCCGTTCAGGCGTGGGCCGAAGTGGGAGGCGCTGCATCGCGCGTTCGCCGAGCCGAGCGTCTGGGACGACGCGGTCGCGCTGCTCGCCCGGCGCGGCCACGACGTGCCCGGCGAGGTGCTCGGCCGGGACTTCCGCGCCGAGTACGAGCCACAGGAGTCCGTCGAGCGGGCCTGGGTGGAGGTCTACGCGGCCGGCCCGGCCGGCGACGACCTGCGCGCGCTCGGTGACGCGCTGGCCGAGGTCTCCGAGCGGTTCGGCGACTGGCGCTACCAGCACGTGGCGGCGGTGCGCCGGTCGATGGGCGCGAAGCCGGGCAGTGGCGGCTCCAACGGGCTCGCCTGGCTGGAGCGCAGCATGGCTCGGGTGGTCTTCCCCGAGCTCTGGTCGGCACGTACACATATGTGAGGAGGGTCCATGTCTGAAGACGACGCACGGCGGCGGGACGCCGAGGATCCGGGACATCGGGCCCTGTTCCTGGTCCCGCCCGCCCAGGGCGGGAGATACCAAGAATGCGCCTACTTCGCCGGTAACTCGCTGGGCCTCCAGCCCAGGGCCGCCAAGGAGGCACTCCTCGGCGATCTGGACGACTGGGCCACGCTCGCCGTCGAGGGGCACGTGGAGGCGAGGCGGCCGTGGACGGCCTACCACTCGCTGCTCACCGGGCCCGCCGCCCGGCTGGTCGGCGCGCTGCCCGAGGAGACGGTCGTGATGAACACGCTGACCGTCAACCTGCACCTGCTGATGGTCTCCTTCTACCGGCCGCGCGGCGAGCGCACCCGCATCCTCGTCGAGGAGTCCGCGTTCCCCTCCGACAGCTACGCGGTCCGCAGCCAGGCGCGCTACCACGGCCTCGATCCGGACGTCGAGGTGATCAGGACCGCCGACCCGCTCGGCCACCTGGCCGCGGAAGGCGACAAGGTGGCGCTGGTCCTGCTCGGCGGGGTCAACTACCTGACCGGCGAGGTGCTGGACATCCCGGGCATCACCCGGGCCGGGCACGCCGCGGGGGCGAAGGTCGGCTGGGACCTGGCCCACGCCGCCGGGAACATCCCGCTTGAGCTGCACGAATGGGGGCCGGACTTCGCGGCCTGGTGCTCGTACAAGTATCTCAACTCCGGGCCTGGAGCCCTCGGCGGCGTCTTCGTCCACCAGCGCCATCTGGACGACCCGTCGATCCAGCGCTTCGAGGGCTGGTGGAGCACCGAGCCCGAGACGCGCTTCCTGATGGAGCCGATCGCCACGCCGCCCAAGAGCGCCGACGCCTGGCAGATCTCCAACCCGCCCATCTTCGCGATGAGCCCGATCCGCGTCTCACTGGAGCTCTTCGACTCGATCGGCATGCCCGCGCTGCGCGCCCGCAGCCTCCGGCTGACCGCGTACCTGGAAGGGCTGCTCGGCGAGCACACCGTGGTCACGCCGCGCGAGCCCGAGCGCCGCGGCTGCCAGCTGTCCCTGCGGGTGCCCGACGCCGACGGCCTGTCCAGGAGGCTGAGCAGGAAGCACGGCGTGATCGCCGACTCCCGCAATCCCGACATCCTGCGACTCGCGCCGACGCCGCTCTACTCGACGTACCACGACTGCTGGCGGGCCGCGGAGGCGCTCAGAGCGGAGCTGTGAGCGAATCCCGACTAGATCACGTGCTGCGGGGCAGGCGTCGAATACCAGGGGGATCACGGGGACCAGGAGACGCCATGCCGCTCATCGACCGAGACTGCGTTCGCGAACTGCTCACGTCGGACCACGCCGACGCCACGTTGGTCTTCGTACGGGGTGACTGCGTCGTCCTGCCCGCCGCCGACGTGGACGACGCGCACAAAGGGCTGGTCATCGCCCGCCGCGACGACGTCAAGCAGCAGCTCCCGCCCGGCCCGATGACCGACGAGGCGCTGGACGCCCTGGCGACCCGGCTGGACAACATCGTGCGGGACCTCGGCGCCTGACCCGGCACGAGGAGAGCGGCGGTCCCGGCCGGGACCGCCGCTCTCCGCGCGGGCGCTAGTGACCGACGGTGACGACGATCTTGCCGACCTGGGCGTTGGACTCCAGGTAGCGGTGTGCCTCGGCGATGTCGGCCAGGTCGAAGACGCGGTCCACGACGGGCCGGAAGTCGCCGCTGCGCAGCCCCGCGCCGATGAACGCCTCGGCCCTGCGCAGCCGCTGCTCGTTCCTGGTCGTCTCGAACAGCAGGTAGGTGCGCATGGACACGGCCGGCATCCCCGCGGCCAGCCCCGGGTACGGCGTCGGCTCCCCGCTCAGCGCGCCGTAGATGAACAGGGTGCCCTCGGGGGCCACCACGTCGAACAGCTCCACGACGCCCGGTCCCGCGACGGCGTCGAACACGAACCTGGCGCCCCGGCCGCCGGTGATGGCCCGCACCCGTTCGGAGACGCTCTCCTCGTCGGTGACGATCACCTCCGCCGCCCCCGCCTTGAGCAGTTGCTCCTTCTTGGCGGCCGTGCGGGTGGTGGCGACGGGCACCGCGCCGACGCGGTTGGCGACCTGGATGGCGGCCAGGCCCACGCTGCTGGAGGCGGCGGTCACCACCACCGTGTCGCCCGCCCGCATCCCGCCGGCCTCGATCAAGGCTCCGTACGCGGTCACGTACGGCATCCACACCGCCGCGCCCGTCACCGCGTCCACGCCCTCGGGCCGGTGCACCACCGCCGCCGCGGGGACGATCGCCCGCTCGGCGTAGACGTTGTAGTCGTTCATCGAGAAGGCCGGCACGACGCTGACCTGCTGGCCCGGCTCGAAGCCGGTCACGTCCGGGCCGACCGCCTCGACCACGCCCGCGGCCTCCGCGCCGAGCCCGGCCGGGAACTCCCTGGGCTGCTCGATGTAGACCCCGCTGCGGAACAGCACCTCGGCCCGGTTGAGGCCGATCGCGTCCACCCGGAGGCGCAGCTCGCCCGGACCCGGCTCCCCGACCTCGACGTCCTCCAGCCGGAGCACCTCCGGACCGCCGAGCTCGTGAAACCGCACTGCCTTGACCATCTCGCCTCGTCCCTTCCGATCCTTGCCGGTGGGGACCCACTGAAGTACAAAGTTCGATGAATGTCAAACTTTGATGACCGTCGTCATTTGATGGCGCTGGGCGGTCAGCCGCTCTTCGCCTGGTCCCTGGCCGGGCAGGGGGCGAACATCGGGCGCGTGCCGGTGGACCAGGCGTCCGGGTCGGTGAACCGGCACCCGTAGTCCGGCCGCGCCACCACGGCCGGGTCGGTCACGTCGTCCCCCGCCGGGCGCGGGCCGCCGCGCTCCCACCGGACCAGATCGTCCCAGGCGGCCCCGACCTCGGCGTCGCTGAACTCGCAGTGCCCCACGGCCCGGATCGCCCGCTGCACCAGCAGCGCGCCACGCCCGTTGCGGGACACGTCCGCCCGGTAGTACTGCTCCATGGAGAACGGCACGAAGTTGTCGCCCAGGTCGTGCAGCGAGAGCACGGGCACGTCGATCCGGCCGGAGACGGCGGGCACCGCGGTCAGCCGCTGCGTCCTGCGCGCCACCGGGTCCACCGGGGTCACCCGCTGCACGCTCGCGTCGACGTTCACGGGCGAGTCCGGTCGGTAGCGGGTGCCGAGGTTCGTCGCCACCCTGCCCGGCTCCTGCGCCAGCGTGCCGCCCCCGTCCGGCCCGGCCAGGCCGAACAGGAAGTCCTTCCAGTACGCGAAGGCCGCCTGCGCCCCGGGCCGCTCGCCGCCCCCGAGGTTGACGACGATGGCGCGGAACTGCTCGCCGAGCGGGGTCGCGGGACCCTGGCCGGTCAGCCCCAGCCGCTCCTGGATCTTGGGCACGGCGGAGGTCGCGTAGTCCGCCGGGATCGGGTAGGCGGGCACGTCCGCGAGATCCTGCGCGACGAGGTGGAAGTCGAGGAAGAAGTCGAACAGCTCGTGGTCGCCGACCACGCCGCACATCGGCAGGGCGGCGTCGTAGTAGCCCGGGTACTCCTCGATCGAGCGGGCCGTGACGTGCCCGCCCATGGACACTCCGGCCAGGTACGTCCGCCGCGGTTTGCCCACCACGCGCCTGAAGTGTTCGGCCAGGTCGCGGGTGCCGCGCACACCGGCCCGCACGTCGTAGTCGTTGGCGTAGTAGGAGGACGCCGCCCACGCGTAACCCTGGTCGAGCAGCCGCTGGCGTAACCCGTAGCCGGGCGGGTCCACGGTGAGCACCCGGGTGTCGCCGCGGTAGCCGTGGGCCCACATCAGCAGGGAGCCGTTCCAGCGGGGCGGCACCTCGATGTCGAAGGCCGCGTGGCCGTGCACGCCCTGCAGCACCCGGCTCGGCCGCCCGCCGACGGTCGCGGGGGCCAGCGGCGGGTTGTCGATCGTGTAGCCGGGCAGCGGCTGGTCGTCCGGCACCCCGGGGGTGGTCGCGGTGGACGCCGCGGTGGACGCTGCGGTCGAGGCTCCCGCCGGGACGAGCAGCATGGCGGCCAGCGCCGCCGCGGACAGGGTCTGGCTCCGACGGCGCACCTGCCATCACCTCCGAGGGGACCCGCTCAGGCGGCGGTGCTTCGTTCATACTCCGAGCGGCCCGCCGGCGGAAGGGCCCGCCCTCCGGCCTGCGGGCCCTTCCGGTACGGGGGTCAGAGCGCGACGATCAGCTCGTGGTCGATCTCGACGAACTCGGCGATCAGGTCGGCGAACCGCCCGGCGATCAGGTCCCGGTAGGCCGGTGATCCGGTGTGGGCGTCGTAGGCGGCCTGGTCGGCGAAGTGCTCGACGAACAGCAGGTAGTCGGGCTTGGCCGGATCCCGGTAGACGCGGAAGGACAGCGTGCCCTCCTCCGCGCCCGGACCCTTGGGCGCGAACTCCCTGACGATCTCTTCGGCCTTCGCCTGCATGCCGTCCTTGAGCGGGATGGGGAACACCTTGGCGAGCATGATTCGCTCCTATGGTTTCGGGCGCCGGGGGCGGCGCCGGGTTGGCTGACCGCCATCCTCCGGGTGCCGGGCGCGGCCGGTCTCGCCATATCTGGACACGCTGCGGGGGGTGGCGGATGTCCGGATGTGGCGAGCGAAGCGTTCCGGAGATGGCGTACATGTGGGTCATGACCACGTTCTCTGCTGTCGTCACGACGGGGATCTACTGCCGGCCCGGATGCGGCGCGCGGCCGCGGGCAGAGAACTGCCGGACGTACGAGCTGCCGGCGGCGGCCGAGGCCGACGGGTTCCGGGCGTGCCTGCGCTGCCGGCCCTACCGGGTGGCCGCGCCGGTCGGGGCGGACTCGCCCGAGCTGGTGTGCCGGGCCTGGCAGATGATCATCGATGGCGTCCTGGACGAGGGCACCGAGGCCGCGCTGGCCGCGCGGGTGGGCGTGTCGGCGCGGCATCTGCGCCGGCTGTTCGTGAAGCACGTGGGGGCGAGCCCGGATCAGCTCGCCCGGTCGCGGCGGGCGCATTTCGCCCGCCGCCTCCTGGACGACACGGACCTGACGATCCTCGATGTGGCCTTCGTGTCGGGGTTCGGGAGCCTGCGGCAGTTCAACCGGAGCATGCGGGAGGTCTTCCGCAGCTCGCCGTCGGACCTGCGCCGGCGGCGGCATCGCGCGGACCGGCTCGTGACCGATGGCGGGCTGGCGCTGCGGCTGCCGGTCGTGCCGGGTTACGACTGGGACGCGGTGCGGGGGCTCCTGGCGGTGCGGGCGGTGCCGGGCGTGGAGGTCGTCGACGGTGAAACCTATCGCCGCACGGTCCGGGTGGAGGGTGCGCCGGGGGTGCTGGAGATCTCGCCGGGCGGCGCGGGGTGGCTGCTGCTGCGGGCGCACCTGCCGTACTGGGAGGGGTTGATCCACGTGGTGGACCAGGCCGGGCGGCTGGTCGGCGCCGACGCCGACCCGTCGGCCGGCGTGCGGGCGCTGGCGGCGGATCCGGCGCTCGGGCCGCTGGTCCTGGCCCGTCCGGGGCTGGCCGTGCCGGGGGCGTGGAGCCCGTTCGATGCGGGCGTCCAGGCGATTTTGGGCCGGGGCGGGCGCTCTCCCGAGAGCGTGCGCGAGTGGCTGGCGGCCGTCGTGGCCGGGCTGGGGACACCGGTGCCGGGGCTGCCTGGCGGGCTGACGCACGCGTTCCCCAACGCCGGGGCCGTGACGGCGGACGCGCTCGCCGCGATCGGCTTACCCGATCAGGACGCGGACCTGATCACGGCCCTGGCCTCCTCCGTCGCGGCGGGGCGTCCGGAGCTGCGTCCCGGTACGAGCGTGGCCGCGCTGGCGGACCTGCCGTGGGCGGTTCCGGACCTGCGTCACGCCCTGGCGTTCCGGCTCGGGGCCCGGGAGGCGTTCCCCTCGGCCGAGGCCCCTCTCCGGGCGGCGCTCGTCGCCCTCGGCCTCGACCGGCCGGACGCGCACCCCGGCAAGGGTCCGTGGCCGGCACTCGCCGCCGCCCACCTGATGTCCCACGGCAATGCCCACCACCACTGAGCCGAGACCCTCCGCCCGGCCAAGGCACGCACCCCCGCCTCCTGCGCATCCACGCACGCCGCTTCCCCTCCGAAGCGCGCGCTGCCCCTTCCCGCACTCCCACTGCTCCCCCTTCGGCACTCGGGCGCTCCCCGTGGGCCACGACGGCGCAGGCCGGTCGGCGCGGGTCTCAGCCCGCTGCGGCGACGCGGGCTCGCCCGGCACGAGCTCCGATCCGGCGCGGTGACGTCGTGAAGTCGGGCGTTGACTTTGTCGCAAGGTATGACGCACCATGTTGCTACAAAGCTTGCGACAAAGGAGACGTCATGGCCCACGAACCGTTACCGGACACCGACCCGCCGGCGCGCACGACCGATCTGCGCATGGCGGGCGAGTGGCTGGCCCACCACGACCTGGCCGACACCCACCCGACCCCGCTGCTCGCCAGCCGGCTGGCGGTCCGCAGACGCGCCCGCCTGGCCACTTACGTCATCCTGGCCGCGCTGATCATCGTGAGCGCCCTCGCGGCCACGTCCGCTTTCGGCGGCCTCCAGCCGCATCGCCCGCTGCCGCTGCTGGCCCTGGCCGCGTCGGTGGCCGGGCTGCTGCTGGCACAGTCGCTGCTCGACCGCTGGGTGCGACGCGTCGACCAGCGGGCGGCCGCGACACTGTCGCGCAGGGCCACCCATCCGATCCAGCCCGGCTGGCGGACCTTGCTCGGCCGGCCGTACGCCATTTTCGCCGTCACCACGTTCGCCGGCGCGATGGTGCTGGCCGCGGGCGCGCTGACCGTTCCCGAGCCCACCGTGCGGCAACTGGCCGTCGTCGTGCTGATCGGTCTGCTCGGCGCGACGGCCATCACCGCCATGCAGCTGCGCCACCTGCTCAGCTTCCCGGTCGTGGCGGAGGACGAGGAGTCGCTGACCGCCGACGTCCTCATGCGCGTCGAAGACGCCCGCGAGCTCACCACGCCGAACGTACAGTGGTCGCTGCCGGTGGTGCTGTTCGGCACCGCGCCCGGCTGGTGGAATGTCGCCGCGGTCGCCTACCTGGTCCTGAGCCTGGCCGCGTGCATCGCGCTCCATGCCAGGACACCGTCGTGCGTGACGGTGGCCCGGCGGACCGTGAGCGTCCGATGATCATCATCGATGCGGCCTCGCCCGTGCCGCCGTTCGAGCAGCTGCGGGCCCAGCTCGCCCGGCAGATCCAGGACCGTGCGCTGGCCGTGGGCGCCCGGCTGCCGACCATCCGCCACCTCGCGGCCGACCTCGGCCTGGCCGTCAACACGGTCGGCCGGGCCTACCGGGAGCTGGAGGAGGCGGGGCTGATCGAGACCCGCGGGCGGGCGGGCTCGTTCGTGTCGGCCGCCGGTGAGGAGGGCCGGGAGCGGGCCCGCCGGGCCGCCGCCGACTACGCGGCCGTGATCGCCAGCGTCGGCATCGACGCGGGCGAGGCGCTCCGCATCGTCCAGGCGGCCCTGACCTCCGGTACGACGGCACCAGCCGCGCCGTGACCCCGAGTCAGGTCGCCGGGCGCACGGCGGCGGTGTAGCGGCCGATCAGGCGGCGTCCGAGCCGCTGCATCGGCTGCTCCAGGAACCGGTGCGCCAGCCAGCTCCCCGGCAGCAGCACGACGAGGAAGCCCACGCTGATGCCGATCTGCAGGTGCAGCCGCGCCCAGCGCATCTCCCCGGCCAGCTCCATGACCACGAGGAGGATCGGCAGGTGCACCAGATAGAGGGAGTAGCTGATCGCGCCGAGCCAGGCGAGGAAGGCGGGAACGCGGCGGGAGCGCCAGAGCATGGCGACGGCGAAGGTGACGCCCGCCAGCACCACGGTCAGAGCCCACACCTCGGGCTGCACCCACCACCAGCCGGCGTTGAGCGCCCAGAGCGGGGTCAGCGTCACCAGCGCCGCCGCGAGCCACAGCGGCCACAGCGGCCCGTTGCCCCGCTCCCACCGGTGGACGGCGGTGCCGGCGAACATGACGGCCAGGATCGCCGCCCCGAACCACGGGACCCGGCTGCTCAGCAGCACCAGGGCCAGCGCCATGACGCCGAGCACGAAGGCTCCGGCCGTACGCCCGCGGCCGGAGATCACGCAGGCCAGCCCGGCGACGAACACGGCGAGCGACACCCAGGCCAGCCACCCGCCCGACAGCGGCGATCCGGAGAACGCGAGCGCGGCGGCGGCGCAGAGCAGCCCGAAGACGACGGGCAGGACGCCGCGCCCGTCCCGGACCCCGGCGGCGAACAGCGCCGCCACCAGCAAGTAGAAGATCATCTCGTACGAGAGCGTCCACATGGTGTTCAGCACGGCCCCGCTGCCCACGGCGTCCATCAGCATCGTCGCGTGCGCGGCGACCGACGAGGCGTCCCTGGGCACCTCCTCGCGCACCGGGATCCACCATGACAGGGCCAGCACGAACGCGATGACCGCGAGATAGAGCGGGTAGAGGCGGAAGAAGCGGCCGATCCAGAAGGCCCGCAGGTCACCGTGGCGCTCCAGAGAGGTCGGGATGATGTAGCCGCTGACCAGGAAGAACACCAGGACGCCGTAGACACCCAGGTTGAACGTGACGGGCCGCAACCACGGCATGGCCCAGGTCGTCAGGTGCTCGCCGACAACCGCGAGCGCGGCGATGCCGCGCAGCGCGTCCAGCCAGGCCAGCCGGGAAGGCGTCGTCTGCACGGCTTGGGGGGCTTCGGGATGGGCGGTCGCCATATGCCCCAACGTATCGAAGCAACGGCCCCCGACCGTGCCGACACAGGAACCCGCCCAGAACCGGCCCAGAAAGCGGGTCAGGAACCGCCCAGGAACCGGGTCAGGAAGAGCTTCGTTGTACTGGGTAGGCGGACCACCGACTTGGGGGAGTTCAGAGTGGAGATCACCGGCATCATCTCCGGCCTCATCATCGGCATCGTGATCGGCGCCCTGGGGCGGCTGGTCATCCCGGGCCGGCAGCGCATTCCCATCTGGCTGACGATCGTGATCGGCGTGGTCGCGGCCCTGATCGGCACCGCGATCGCGGCCGCGCTCGGCGTGGCCGACACCGGGGGCATCGACTGGATCGAGCTGGGCATCCAGGTCGCGCTCGCCGCACTCGGCGTCTCCCTGGCGGTCGGCCTCTACGGCAGACCACGTAAGTGACGGCCCGGTAAGTGACGGCCCGGTAAGTGACGGCCCGGTAAGTGACGGCCCGGTAAGTGACGGCCCGGTAAGTGACGGCACCGCAGGCGACGACACTTTACTCGACGACCAAGTGCGAACGGCCACGGGCGGATCCGCCCGTGGCCGTTCGCACGTGAACCCCTCAGATCAGGAGGGGAAGTCCTTCGGGTTGACCGAGCTGGTACGCGCGTTGCCGCCCCTGACCGGGTTGAGGGTCAGCGTCCAGATGGTGCGCCGGGTGGAGGTCGTGGTGAACTTCAGCCGGTCGTTGAAGCGCTGGTAGGTGGCGGCGCGCGCGAAGCGGCCCTTCGACACGCTGAACCGGTAGCCGGTGGTGAAGTAGATCCGGTACGTGCCGTCCCTGACGTCCTTGATGCTCGCCGTGGACTTCGCGCGGACGTAGATGCTGATCGCCTTGGTCCGGCCCTTGACCAGGGTGACGACCCCGTCCTTGGACGTGCCGTTCTTGATCTTGAGGGTGCCCTCGCCGCCGCTGAGGCGGTCGTACAGGATCCGGCCGTTGCTCGGACGGGCGGCGGCCGAGTCGGCCGTCAGCGTGACAGCGGCGACTGCCCGCTCGCCGGTCACCGCGGTGGCGCCGGCCGGGGAGGAGGTCAGCAGTCCGCCGGCCAGGGCGACGGCCGCGACGACACCGGCACGCAGAGGACGTCTGTCGAGGAGTTTCTGCACAGTGAACATCTCCTTGGGGGTCGCATGGTCAGGACGAACCTAGAAGAATCCGGCCTGAACGCGTACCTGGTATATAGCAGGATGGACCGACACTCCGCCGCCGCTCCGAAACTTCCCTGCTGATACCTTTTACTCTTTCGCCGAAAGTTTCGGCTGGGACGAGAGGACGTGGAGCGCTGGACATCACCCGCGCGCGCACCGGCTGGGTGAGCTCCTGGACGGCGATGCCGCAGCTCACCGAGCCGGGCAACCTGCCGCCCGCACCGTACGCGCAGGACGGCCTGATGCTGGCCGTCAGCACGCTGCGGCAGACCGTCCGCGTCTCGGCCGGCGGCGGGCGGATGCGGCTGCGCTTCTCCAACGCGTTCGGGGGCGCGCCGCTGCCCGTCACCTGTCTCTTATACACCTCT
>NZ_VCKX01000189.1 GCF_005889725.1 Nonomuraea zeae | reverse complement strand
CGCAAACGCTGGATCACCCGCTGGAAGGCCGCTCTGAACGCCTTCGCCATCACCTTCGAAGGCCGCCTGACCCCGACCACCCGCTAACTAAAGCAAATTGAGATACACCGAAAACTGGACACACCCGGGCGCGATCAAGGTGGTGGAGCGCAGTCGCCGCGAAGCCGTCGTGCAGTCGGATCGCTGACAACCGGCGTCCCGGAAATTCTGCAAAGAAATCCGGGAGGCGGTGTCGGATCGGGGCGGTGGTGTTCGTGGCAGAGGTGAGGCCGCCCGCAAGGAGGCGGCGCCAAGGCAAAGGAACCGCGATATGAAGCTGACGACCATGACTCAGGTCACCATCGATGGAGTGATGCAGGGAAACGGCGCCGCGTCGGATGACCGCAGGAACGGATTCGAGCGCGGCGGATGGGCCCTGGGGAAGGGTGATGACGAGACCAGGACGTTCATCACGCAGACCTACCAGCGTGCGGAGGCGTTCCTGTTCGGCCGGCGCACTTATGAGCTGTTCGCCGGCTCTTGGGGGGCAATCGACCAGATGCGTGCACATCCCATCGGCGTGGCCTTGAACAAGGCCCCCAAGTACGTTGCCTCGGCCACGCTCACCGCCCCCCGTTGGCAGGAGACGACCGTTCTCGGCGGTGACCTCGCGGCGGCCATCAGTGAGCTGAAGGCTAGGCCCGGGGGTGAGCTGCAGGTGCACGGCAGTGGCATCCTGATCCAGTGGCTGCTGGCGAACGACCTGGTCGACGAGATGATTCTGATCACCGTTCCGGTGGTTGTCGGCCAGGGCGCGCGGTTGTTCCCCGACGCGGGCCCGGATCTTGCGCTCGACCTGGTCGAATCGCGGGTCGACGCCAAGGGTGTGTCGATCCAGGTCTACCAGCCGGCTGGGCGCCCGCAGTATGCGACGGCCTGAAGTCCCTGACCACCGGACCACGCTGTCTTGACACTACAGGAGTTGATCTTCAAATGCGGTACCTGGTTTCCGTGATCGATGACAAGAGCGATCCTGGCAGCACGGACAGACGGCCCGCTATCAGCGCGTTCAACGAACAACTGATCGCCGAGGGCTACTGGGTCTTCTCAGGCGGACTTGCCGACACCGACGCGGCCACGGTCATCGACAACCGGGGCGAGGAGGCGGTGTTCAGCGACGGGCCGTTCGTGGAGTCGAAGGAGTACCTCGCCGGCGTCTGGGTGTGGGAGGCCCCCGATCTGGATGTGGCGCTCAAGCTCGCCGCCGAGGCCTCGAAGGTCTGCGATCGGAAGATCGAGGTACGGCCGTTCCAGTGAGCGACGTCTAGGAGGCGGTCACCCGGGCCCACCACGAGGAGTGGGCCCGGGTGGTCGCCGCCCTGAACAGGCGCTTCGGTGACCTCGACCTCGCCGAGGAGGCGGCCGCCGAGGCGTTCGCGACCGCCGTCGAGCGGTGGCCGGCCGACGGTATACCCCCCAACCCCGGCGCCTGGCTGACCACCACCGCCAACCGCAAGGCCATCGACCGGATCCGGCTGATCTTCACCTGCTGCCACCCGGCGCTGGCGATGCAGACCCGCGTAGCGCTGACCCTGCGCATGGTCGGCGGTCTGACCGTGGACCAGATGCTGCTGTGCACGCTGCCGGGCTACACCGAAGGACCACGTCGCCTCAACGGCGCGCTGGACGGACCGCTCGATGACCGGCTGGCGGCCCGGGAGGCCTACGGCCAGGCCGCCGAGGACGCTCCCGCCGGTGAGCGGGCTGAGCCCTCCGCGCTGCCGCTGGGGCTGGAGACCTTCGCGCGGATCTTCGGCGACTGGGTGGCGGCCTACAACACCGGGCACGCGCACAGCGAGCTCGGATGCACGCCGGAGCACGCGTGGCAGGCCGATCCGACGCCGGTGCAGGACGTGCCGGGGGAGCAGCTGCGACATCTGCTGCTGGCCGGTGAGCCTCGCACGATCGGACCGCACGGGATCCGGTTCCGCAACCTGCACTGGGTGGATGCGGGCGGGCTGATCCGCGAACGCTGCGGTCAGCGGGTGCAGATCCGCTACATGCCGCACGACGACCGGCAGATCCACGTGTATCTGGAGGGGGAGTTCTTGGCCACCTGCCTGCCGCGCGACGCGCTGAGTCCCGAGCAGGAAGAGGAGTTCTACGCCGCCGCCCGCGCCCAGGAGAAGCAGGCCGCCGCGCAGCGCAGCGCGGCCCGCAAGCGCGGCCGCCGCCGGCTGGCGACGCTGTCGGCCGACTCGGTGGCCACCGACAGCGTCCGGCGCGTCTCCCCGGCCGAGGCCGACCGGCAGGCCGCCGCCAGCCCGCCGCCGCCCGACCTGCGGCGCGAAGCCTCCACCAGCCTGCTCGGGTTGCGCCCGATCGGGCCGATCGGGCCGATCGAGCCGGTCGACCTGGCCGCCATGGACGTGCGGGAGAAGGGCCGACCATGGTGAGGCTGCCCGAGGCCGGCCCGCCCGGGGCCCGCATCATCTCCACCCCGCAACTGCAGCTGGCCCGGCACGTGGTCACCGACGTCGCCGCCTGCCACGCGGTCGGTGTCATCCACGGCAACACGGGCCTGGGCAAGACGTTCGCGGTGCGGACCTGCGCCGAGGCGCTGGCCGCCGGGACCGGTCGGCTGGAGGCGCCCGAGGTGGTGACGGTGTCCTTCACCCCCAGGCCGACGATGCGCCAGGTCGTCGACGGGCTGTATCTGGTGCTGACCGGAAGCCAGGGCTCCAACAGCCGCTTCCACGTCACCCGGGATCTGATCACCGAGCTGGCCCGGCTCCCGCGGCTGGTCGTGGTGGATGAGGCGCAGCGGCTGAGCAGCGACGGCATCGAGACGCTGCGGCACCTGCACGATGATGACAACACCCAGTTCGGGCTGCTGTACGTCGGCGGGAACGGCTGCTGGGAGGTCCTGTCGCGCGAGCCGATGCTGGCCTCGCGGGTCTGGCGGCGCCTGGCCATGGCACCGCTGGAGCGCGCGATCGTCCCGCAGGTGATCCGCGGCTACCACCCGATGTACGAGGGCGCCGACGACGACCTGCTGCACTACGTCGACGACCGGCTGGCCCACGGCATCTGGCGCAACTGGGCCTCCTTCTCCTCCACCGTCCACCTGCTCGCCCAGCGCACCGGCCGCACAGCCCTCGATGAGGAGATCGTCACCAACGCCTTCGCCCTGCACGCGGGAGGCGGCAAGAGTGCCTGACACGCCCGCGCCCGCGGCTTTGCCCGGCCTGCCCGTGCCGGGGGACGCCACCCAGCGCGGCGCCCCGACCGGCGACCTGCTGCAGGTCACGGTGATCCGCGACCCCGAAGACGCGCCCGCCACTCAAGCACGGCTGCGCCGGCTCAACGACCCCGACGCCGGGATCCTGGTCCTGAACTCCATGCCCTACGTCGCCTCGCCCCGCGACCTGACCTACAGCGTGCTCGACGCGCTGGGAAAAGTCCTGCCCCCGCGCTCCAGCGCAGGCCTGCCCACGACGGCCTGGCCCACCGCCGTGTCCTGGACGCTCGGCTACCGGCTGCACGCCATAGTGATCAACCGCGCCCACACCATGCCCGCCAGCCTGCATGAGGCGATACGCGAGCTGACCGCCCCAGCCCCGCCCTACCGGCCCCGGCTGTATCTGATCGACGCCAGCGCCAGCAAGCACCACACCGTGATCGACCGGTTCACCGCCCCCGACTGCCACCTCACCGTCGGCGGGTCCGGCCTGCTCAACACCATCCACCGGCGCCAGCACACTCCCGACCCCTGGCGCTCTCGGCTGGACATCCCCGGCGACCTGCCCGCCGACAGCTTCCTGACCTTCCGCGCCGCCTGCGCCCGCAACCTGAGCGACCAAGTCATGACCCGGGTCGACGAACTGTACATCCGCGCCCTGCACGACGCCCGCCAATGGGTCCACGACGTCCGCGCCGAACAGCTCACCAGCAACGAGGCCATCGTGGCCACGCTGGCGCTCCCGCTGAGCGTGCGCCTGGCCGCCCGCATGAACGTCGCCTCACCCGGCGAATGCCTGGTCCGGCTCCGCGCCGCCCAAGCCGGGCTGCTATGCGAGGGCATCCTGCTCCACCATCAGCCCCACCCCCGCGGACACGACCACGGCCTCGGCCACCGCCTCGCCCCCACCACCGTGACAGTGATCAACCGGTCGACCAGCACCCAGGAAGCCGCCGCAGCGATCCTCTACCTGCTGTTCCCCTTCGGCTCCCGCCACCACACCGACCGCTGGCACCCTGACGAGCTGCCCCTCGACGACGTCGAGCCCTCCGGCAGCCACGCCCGTATCGCAGGCGTACGCGTCCCCGTCCCGCCACACGCCCGGCCCGCCCTGCGAGCCCACCACCACTTCCGGCATAAACAGGGCGCCCGCCACGGCACCACCGGCTACTTCCACAGCGGCAAACGCCGCCCCGACGTGCGGACCCTGGCCACCCGTGGCCTGGCCGGCACCAGCCATCACCCCGCCTGGCGCAGCGAGGAAGACCGGCATCTGGCCGAGCACGACCACAACACCCTGTGGATGTGGCAGCGCCGGCTGGTCCTGCGCAACCTCATCCGTCCCTCCACCGGCCTCGATCTGTCCCTGCCGAGGTGGACATGACCACCCCCGACCCGCCCCCGCTCGGCCATGGCTCCTGCAACGAGCTCGCGACCATGGTCTCACCTGCTACGAACTGTCCGAGATGCTCGGCCTGCCCTACCACCGCCTCCAGCAGCTCACGCTCGTCTCGGAACTGGACGACCTTCCGCTGCACGCGATCCGCCGCATCACCCACGCCCTCAACCTGGCCTGGCCCACCTGGCTGGAGCCGGCGCAAGAAGCCCGGCCAAGCCCAGACCCGCCGGACACCACACACCTCACCGCCGAACGCGCTACCTTCGACGACGCCGACCGGATTCGTGCCCTCCTGGCCTCCGCCCTGGGTCATCCCCTCACCCGTCGGCAGATCGCCGACGTCCTGGGCTGGTCGCTGAAGCGCGTCCAGGCCGCCCTGCCGCACCTCACCCTCGCTCGCCAGTACCTGCAGCTGATCCCCGACGACGCCAGCGCCGAGCTCGCCCTTCCTCCACGCGCGCTACCAGCCGGCGCACGCGACCGGCTCCACAGGCTCCTGCTGCGACAACACGGCCCGACCCCCGCCCTGGCCTACATCGCCTACCGCATCGGTGCCCGCAACAACAGCGACGCGCTCACCTTCGCTCAGCGCCACCCCGACACCATCAGCGGCGCCCAAGCCGCCGGACTCCTCACCTACAGCATCAGCGACGACGGCCATCGACCTCAAACTCAGCCCCGACGTTGCCTTCAGCTTGGAGATCGACGCAACCTCCACGACGCCCTGCTGCTCGACCAGCAGGAGAAGCCAATGTGATCTGGGTCTTCTGACATTCTCGTGACTCTCTACTGACGCTTTCGTGTCGCCTGACACCAGTGCGGTCGCGGGTCGAGCCGGGCAAGCTGCGTATCGTATACGATAGGCAGATGCTGGACAGGGAGCCGATCGAGCGGCCGGCGCCGCTGCGCGCCGCCGTCTATCGACGAGTCGTCGACCTGGTGACCGCAGGCGAGCTGGAGCCGGGCCGGGCGGTCACCGAGGCGGAGCTGAGCCGCGCGCTGGGCGTCTCGCGCACCCCCGTGCGCGAGGCGCTGCTGCGGCTGGAGGCCGAGGGCGTGCTCGACTCCACGCCGGCGCGGGGGTTCACCGTGCGGCCCCTGCGGCCCGCGGAGGCCGCCGACCTGTACCCGATCCTGGCCGCGCTCGAACGGCTGGCGGTGTCCACCTCACCGGCACGAGCACTCGACCTCGCCGCGCTGCGCGCGATCGACGCCGAGCTGCTGGCCACCGGCGATCCCGTCCAGCGGTGGCGGCTGGACACCGCCTTCCACGACACGATCGTGTCGGCGTGCCCGAACGCCAGCCTGCGCGCGATGATCACGGCCCTCCGGGTCCGGGTGGCGCGCTACGAGCTGGCGTTCATGCGCGATGGCGACCGCGAAAGCCACGCGGCCCCGCTGCACGAGCAGATCCTGGCCGCGTTCGACGAGGCGGACCTGGTCAGGGCCGCCGACCTCATCGGCCGCAACTGGGACGGCTCCCTGGCCTCGGTCCTGAGCTGGCTGAGCACGTCATGACGGCCTCGCGGGCACCTCGGCCCGGCGCGGGTCACCACCACCACGCACCATGGAGGAAGACGCAAGTGAAGCGCATCGGCATCATCGGGGTTGGCGAGATCGGCAGGGCTCTGGTGATGGGCCTGTGCGACGGGGCCGGTGAGCCGCCGGAGGTGTTCCTCTCGCCCCGGGGAGCCCGCACGGCCGCGGAGCTGTCCGAGCGCTACGAGAGCGTGCGGGTGTGCGCCGGCAACCAGGAGGTGGTGGACCGTTCCGACGTGGTGATCATCGCCCTGCGCGCCAGGGATCGCCACGAAGCACTCGCCGGCCTGAGGGTGGACGCGGACAAGATCGTGGTCAACGTGATGGCCGGCGTCGGCATCGACGAGCTGCGCCAGGCCCTGGCCACCGACGCCCCGGTGGTACGGGCCATCCCCCTGCCGCCCGTACGTGAGCGCGGCTCCGTTACGGTGACGTGCCCGTCGCACCCGGTGGTGGACTCTCTCTTCGAGCACCTGGGCGGGGCGCAGCCGGTCGAGGACGAGGCGGCCTTCAACGTCTTCTCCGCGCTGACGGGCACGCTGACCACCCACTACTCCTACCTCGCCACGCTCACGTCGTGGGCCGCCGGTCACGGCATCCCCGCCGGCGCGGCGGACCACTACGTGCGCAGCGTCTTCCAGGGCGTCGGCCGCTCCCTGAGCGACGAGACCCGGACCCTGCACCAGCTCGCGGCCGACCACGAGACCCCGAACGGCAGCAACGAGCGGATCCGCACCACCTGGTTCACCCCTGCCAACTCCGCGGCCCTCGGCAAGGCCCTCGACGACCTGCTCGCCGATCTCGGGTAGCCGGCGGCCCCGCGCCCATCGGCCCCGGCCCGCGCCCGGATCCAGGATAGTCCTAGTTGTGGTAGGACTATTAGGACAGCTTCGGGGTGGTGCGAGGAGGGTTCAGGTCGCCGATGTTGATAACCATCGACCACGCGGACGGCACGCCTTTGTTCGAGCAGATCGCCGCCGCGGTCCGTTCCGGGATCGCGGACGGCTCGATCCGCAGCGGGGAGCGGATGCCGACGGCGAGAGAGCTGTGCGCCTCCCTCGACGTGAACCGGAACACGGTGCTGCACGCCTACCAGCGGCTGCGCGACGAAGGACTGATCGAGTTGAGGCGGGGGCGCGGGGCGACGGTCACGGCCCAGGCCGAGCAGCTGAGCCGGCTGTCGGCCGCCGTGGGACGGCTGGTGAGCGAGGCGCGTGAGCTGGGCATCTCCGCGGAGACGCTGTCGCGCCTGGTCAAGGAGTCGTACATATGAGGGCCCTGCTGGAGCGCCGGCGGGCGTCCTCGGAGGATCCCGCCGCGGGCCTGATCACGGCTGCGGGGGTCAGCGTCCCCAGCGCTCTCGTCCTGCTGGCCGCGCTCTGCACGGTGACGGTCGCATGTTCTGTGGGCCGTCGTTCGGCTGATCGCCTGGCAGGTGTGGTCCGTGCGCACCGGAGCCGAGGCCGGCCGCGGGGTCGTCGTCCTCGCGGTCGTGGCCGCGCTGCTCGGGCCATGGCGGGTGGCGATCGACTCGACCGGCATCCAGGCCCGGCCGCTGATCACCCGACCCGCGGTTCGCGTACGCGCTCGGCGACATCCACCACGCCGAGGTGCTCCGCGTCCGGCCCTGGGCGGACCTCGGCGGCTGGGGCCTGCGGATCGGCCTGCGCCGGCGGCACGGCCTCATCACGGCCGGTGGCCCGGCGCTCGCCGTCACCCTGCGCAGCGGCCGGACGTTCGTGGTCACGGTCCCCGACCCGGAGACCGCCGCGAGCCTCATCAACGGAATGAAGAAGAGAGAAACCGAATCATGCACGCCCCCGCTCCACGCAACGGTGAACCGACATGAGCAGCACTGACCAGACGCTGGCGGCGACGGGCCTGACCAAGCACTTCGGCAGCCGCGAGGCCGTATCCGACCTGACGTTCGAGGTGCGCGCCGGCCGGGCGTTCGGGCTGCTGGGGCCGAACGGAACCGGCAAGACCACCACCGTGCGGCTCCTGACCGGCCTGCTCACCCCGACCCGAGGGTCGGTGACCCTGTTCGGCCAGACGCTCAGCCGCTCCAACGCCGACGCGCTGCGAGCCAGAATCGGCGTCCAGACCGACACCCGGCTCTACGAGAATCTCAGCGTCCGCGACAACCTGCGGACCTGGGGCCAGTTGTACGGGCTCGCCCCGCGCGTCATCGAGCGGCGGATCGGAGAGGTGCTCGAGGTGCTCGGCCTGTCCGACCGCGTCGGCTCGCTGGCCGGGGAGCTGAGCAAGGGCATGCGCCAGAAGCTGTCGGTCGGCCGGGCGGTGCTGCACGAGCCCGACCTCCTCTTCCTCGACGAACCGACCGCCGGCCTCGACCCCGAGGCGGCGATCGACCTGATCGGCTACGTCCGCGAGATGATCAATACCCTGCGGACCACCGTCGTCATCTGCACCCACCAGCTGCACGGCCTCGAAACGCTCTGCGACGACGTCGGCATCCTCAACCGGGGCCGCCTCGCCGTGACCGGCGAGGTCCGGACCCTGCTGCGCCGGCGCTGGCCGGAACACCGCTACCTCCTGGAGGTCGGCGGCGATCCCGCCTCGGCACGCGAGGTCATCACCTCCGCCGTCGGCAGAGCGGTGGAGTTCTCGACCGTCGAGGGACTGCTGAGCTTCTCCCTGAACAAGCAGGAGCCGATCTCGTCGGCGGTCGCCGCGCTGGTGCACAGCCACATCCAGGTCCGAGCCGTCATCCCCCGCCGGCCCACGATCCAGGACCTCTACTTCGCCACCATCAACGACGGAAGCGCAGCATGATCAACCGCCACCGCGTCCAGGCCCTGATGCGCAAGGACTGGCGCGAGCTCGCCCGCAACAAGCAGGTCATCGCGCCGCTCGTCATCGTGCCGCTGATGTTCGTCGTCATCATCCCGGCGGCCGTGCTCCTGCTGGGGAACAACTCAGCCGCCCTGACGACGACGGTCGCCGGCCTGCAGGGCTTCCTCGACAACCTGCCCGAGCAGGCCCTGCCGGCCGGATACTCCTCCGGACAGCTCATGGTGTACGCGGTCATCGTCTACTTCATGGCCCCGTTCTTCCTCCTGATCCCGGTGATCGTGGCCAGCCTCACCGCCAGCTCCAGCTTCGTCGGGGAGAAGGAGCGCGGAACCATCGAGGGACTCCTCTACACGCCGCTCACCGACCGCGAGCTCGTGCTCGGCAAGGTGCTCGCCTCCGTGATCCCCTCCGTCCTGCTCACCTGGGCGTCCTTCCTGGTCTACACGGTCCTCGTCAACACGCTCGGGGCAGCGCTGATGGGCGGCGTCTTCTTCCCCACCTGGACCTGGGCGATCATCATCCTCGCGCTGGCACCGCTCGTGGCGTTCCTGGCGACCTGCCTCATCGTGGCGATCTCCGGGCGCTCCACCACCATGCAGGGCGCCCAGGGGACGGTGGTCCTCATCGTCGTGCCCGTCCTCGCGCTGATCGCCGGTCAGGCCACCGGGCTCATGCTGTTCGACACCTTGATCGCGGGTGTGGCCGCCGCCGCGCTCCTCGTGATCGACGTCGCCGTCTTCGTCACGGTCGCCGGACGGTTCCGGCGAGAGCCCATCGTCACCCGCCTGTAAGTCCGGGAGGCCCTCCCGGCGGCAGCCGCCGGACTCCGGACACCGCGCCGGCCCACCCGGGGCCGCACGATCAGGCACCCCCCCACCTCGTACGCGTTGACGAGGTGGAGCCGGGCGCTGTCGTACAGGCAGGAAAGGGCCAGCGTGCAGAACGCGGCGACGGCCGCGTACGGGATCCGGACGCAGATGAGCTGGGCCCCGGCCTGGGCGAGGAGCCGGAGGCCGAGGAGGGCCAGGGCCAGCACGAGGACGGTGCGGAGCCTGCGGCGCCGTGGTGCCGTGCTCGGGGGAGTGCGGAGCATGAGAGATCACTCGCTCTCTGTGCCGGGGCGCGCCGGCGCCGGAAGCCGATGGCGGGTGGCGGCGCCGAGCAGGGCGAAACACAGGCCCCAGCCGCCGATGGCGAGCACGGCGGCGACCGGCCCGAGCAGCGCCAGGGACGGCATGAGGACCACGAAGACGTACAGGCCGGTGATGAGCGGGGCGAAGCGCCCGATGCCCGGCCGGCCGCCACGGCGCACGGTGGCCGCGCCCGCCACCAGCAGGCCGAGACCGGACAGCGGGGAGGCGATCGCGAAGATCACGCCGGTCGCGTCCGCCGACACGAGGGCCACCAGCTCGGCCGGGACGAACACGGCCACGGCCACGGCGGCCGTCCAGAAGCCGGCCCGGCCGGCCAGGCCGGGGCCGGCCTGCGCCGATCGCGCCAGCAGGAAGAGCCCGGCCGCCTGAGGCACGTGCATGAGAGCCAGGAACACCGTCCACCAGGCGGGCGACGGGCCGCCGAAACCGAGCGGGGAGATCAGGGCCGCGCTGAAGGCGGCCACGGCCTGTAGCAGGCCGCCGATGACGAGCCAGGGAGCGGGATGCTTCATGGAGCCGTTCCTCTCGTGCGGGCCACGGGACGGCGGGATCGCCCGCCGGCCGCGACCGGGATGTGTGGAATCTCGGATCGACGTTCGGCGTCCGGGCGGCCGTCCGGCAACGGACCCGGACAGCTCGTCAAAGCACGCCGCGAAGCCGCAGGTGGTGGCCTATGCTCAAGGCGCGAGGGGTGTCCGGTGCCGCCGGACACCCGGTGGGGTCGGCGGCCGGCTGGGGCGAGGTGCTCAGGTGCTCGACGATTCGGATCCCCGGCTGCCGTTCGCGCGGCGGCTGCGGGCGTTGAAGGACGCCGCCGCGGTCTCGGTCCGCGAGCTGGAGGCGGCCAGCGGCCGGACGCCGCGCCGTCGTGCCGGGCAGCCGCCGTTGACGCTGAAACGCAGCACGATCGCCGGGATGATCAGCCAGACCCGGCCTGTCCGGCCGGAGCAGGAGCACGTCGAGGTCTTCGTCGACACCTGCCTGCGCATCGCCCGGCAGTCCGGCCGCAGGCTCCCCGCCGAGCTGTGCGACCCCGATGCTTGGGACGCGGCCTACTGGGAGCTGCTGGTGCGGCTGGCCGGAGTCCGCAGCGACAGGCGGCTGGCCGGCGAGGCGGCCAGGCGGTTGGGTTCCCTGCCGGGGCCACCGGCCGGGCCCGGCGGTGGCGTAGGGGAGCAGGTCCCGCACGGCCACGACCCGGCGGACCCGGCCTCCGAACGCCCGCCGACCGGAGCGGCGTTCCACGTACGGAAGAGGACCGGCCCCCCGGTGGTGACGGCGCAGGCGATAGCGGCCGCCAAGGAGGTGCTGGCCGGGCTCGTAGGGCAGCAGTGGCGCACGGAGTCGGCGCTGCGATCGCTGGACGACCCCGACCCCATCCCGGTGCGCTGGCGGCTGACCGGCGACCAGGGGCTGATGGACCACCCGGCCAACCTGACCCCCGCCGCGCTGCCGCTGACCGCGTCGAGCGACGACATCGCCGCACTGGCCGGCCGGTTGCGCACGATGCGCCGCCGGCGCCTGGTGATCCTCGGCGGGCCGGGCACGGGCAAGACCACCCTGGCCGTTCAGCTGCTGCTGGAGCTCCTGGCCACCCGGCACGATCACGCGGAGGAGCCGGTGCCGGTGCTGCTGCCGGTCGCCGACTGGGACACCACGGCCTTCCCGCTGATGCAGGACTGGCTGGCGGCGCGGCTCGCGCAGGACTATCCCGCGCTGCGAGCCACCAGCCTGGGCTCCGAAGCACCCGCCGCCCTGGCGGCCCGCGGACACGTCCTGCCGGTGCTGGACGGCCTGGACGAGCTCCCCACCGCGGCCCGCGCCGCAGTGATCACCACGCTCAACCGGTCGCTCAGCGCCAGCGACCAGATCGTCGTGACCGGCCGCACCCGCGACTACCGCAGCGCCGTCGAGGGCGCCGGTGACGTGCTCACCTCGGCGGTGGTCATCGAGCCCGACCTGCTGGAGCCGGCCGCGGCCGCCGGCTACCTGCGGCGCTGCCTGCCGGGCCGGCCGCGACCGGTGTGGGAGCGGATCCTCACCGGCCTGGCCACCGCCCCGGCCGGCGGCGCGGGCCCCTTCGGCACGCTGGCCGAGGTCACCGCCACCCCGCTCGGGCTGTGGCTGCTGCGCGCCGTCTACATCGCCCCGCAGGCCGACCCGGCGGCCCTGCTCGACGCCGCCCGGTTTCCCGGCCCCGCCGAGCTGCGCGCCCACCTGTTCGACCGGCTCATCACAGCGCTGATCGACACCCGCCCGCCCAGCGCCCGGCCGGCCGACCTGTTCCGCCCTCGCCGCCGCCACGACCCCGCCGAGGTCCGGCACGTGCTCGGCCACCTCGCCCGGCACCTCACCCATCCCCGCAACCCGGACGGCACGCCCCGCACGCGGGATCTGGCCTGGTGGCGGCTGGCCGGCAGCACCCATGCCGTCACGCCCGCGATCCGGCTCGCCCTGGGCTTGGTCATCGCGCTCGCGATCGCGACCGTCTCCACCATCGGGACCGGGCTCGCCGAGGGCTTCGCGCCGTTTCCGGCCCACGGCGTGACCTACGGGCTGGCGTTCGGGCTCACCGCCGGGCTGGTGATCGCGTTCGCGGCGCGTTCCTGGGCGCGGCAGCCACCGGGCTTCGCCGACCTCAGGTTACGCGGGCGCCGGTTCCGGCCCAGGTTCAGGCCGGTGCGCGGGCTGCTGCTCGGCCTCGGCACCGGGCTGGCGATGGTGGTCATGATGTGGTTCACCGTCGGCGCCGTCGCCGCCACGCTCGTCGCCGGTGTCGTCTCCGGCCTGGCCGTCGGTCTCGCCTACGGCTTCGCCGCCGGGTTCGCCGCCTGGGCCGAGGCCCCTTCCCCGGCGGGACGGGCCAGCACGCCCCTGTCCAGCTGGCGCGCGGACCGCACGCTCAACCTCGTGCGCACCGCCACCATCGGCTCCACCGCCGCCCTGACCGGCGGCCTGGCGGGCGGGATCGCCGCCGGGGTCACCGACACCGTCGCCTTCGGGGTCGCCGTCGGCCTGTCCTACGCGCTCACCTTCGGCCTCACAGCCGGGCTCGCGGCCGGCCGTCACCACGCGTGGATGGCCTACCTGATCGCCACCACCCGCCTGGCCCTGGCCGGCCGCTCTCCTCGCGCGCTGATGTCCTTCCTGGACGACGCCCACCGGCTCGGCCTGCTGCGCGCGGTCGGCCCGATCTACCAGTTCCGGCACGCCGAGCTCCAGGACCACCTGTCCACCCTGCCGGCGCCGCCTGCCGAAGGGTCCCGGTAGCCCCCTTCGGCCGAAGGCGGTGAGGAGGGGCGCTGCCGGCCGGCTCGACGGTGATCCGGACGTAGCGGGCGGTGGTGTTCAGGCCGAGCAGCCGGTAGCCGCGGGACTGGTCGGCGTCGCCGACCGCCGGCGCGGCCACGGAGCCGGCCGTCGTGAAGGACGACCCGTTGGCCGACACCTCGTAGGTCACCTTCTTCGGCAGGAAGATGTAGACGCTCCTGGTCTGCAGCCAGTCGCTCCGCGGCTCCTTGATCAGTTTCTGCGAGCCGAGGTCCACGGTGATCGAGTAGGGGGAGCCGGTGTTGCGTCCCTGCCAGGCGGCGTCGCCGTACGACGGCGTGCCGTACGTCCCGTTGGTCAGCTCGCCCCCGCTGTCGGGATAGGACGAGGAGGCGGCCAGCGACACCGTGTACGACCGGCCCGCCGCCAGATTGACCGGGTTGTTCGGCGCGGCCGGCGTGGTGGCCGAGGCCGAGCCGCTCGCGGCGGACTGGTTGCCGGCCGCGTCGAAGGCACGAACCGTGTAGGCGTAGGCCGTGGACGGGTCGAGCCCCGCGTCGGTGAAGGCGGTCGCGGTGAGGCCGGCGGGCGCGGTCGGCGCCGTCGACTCCACGGCGCCGGTGGCCAGATAGTCGCGGTAGGTCTGGTCGTGGATGGCCGCGACCTGCAGCGGGCTCTGGTAGTGATCGTAGGAGAAGCTCCAGTACGAGCTCACGTACGGCTGCACGGCCACCATGTCGGCGACGATGCCCTTGGTCCCCATCGGCTGGAAGTCGAGGTTGAAGGTCTCGGTGTCGGCCCAGAGCGCGGTGGCGTGCCCGGCGCCGACGCCGTCCTGCAGGGCGATCACGTCGATGGGGCTCGTGGTCAGGATCGTGGTCCACATGCTCTGCCACTGCGCGGTGGTGAGCCCGCCGGCGGTGTTGAAGAAGGGGGAGACCACCACGGGCTTACCGGGGGTGAGCGCGTGCAGGTGGTCGGCGACCTTCTTGTAGAAGGCGGCCATCGGGCTCTGGCTGGCGGTGGTGGTGAAGTTCCAGATGTCGTTGACCTGCAGGCCCAGGTAGACGGTCATGCCGGCCCGGTCGGCGGCGGACAGGGCCGCCCCGACCACGCGCTCCAGGTGTCGCCGAGGGCGGGTTGCAGGAACGACCCGGCGAAACGGGGCGCGGCGGCGCACGTGGCCGCACCCGCGGGCGGGGCGACGGCCAGCAGACCGGCCGCGAGGGACAGGATGGCTAACAATCGGCGCATGACGATCCGTTCTCGAGATGGGACAGGGCTTCCAGGCCCGCCCCGACCAGCCCGGCGTCCTCGCCGAGCGTGGCCTGGAGCAGCGGTGCGGCGGACGGGCCGGGCAGGGTCTCGGCGCGGTAGGCGGCCTCCATGGGCCCCAGCAGCACCGAGCCGAGCATCGAGACCCCGCCCGCGATGACGATCGCGTCGGGGTCGATCAGGTTGGCGGCGCCGGCGAGCACCCGCCCCATCAGCGCCGCCGCGTCGGCGATCACGTGGGAGCCGAGCCGGCCGATCTCGGCCAGCGGCAGCGCCTGACCGGTCTCCTTCAGGTAGGCGCGCTCGATCGCCGGTCCCGAGGCGTGCGCCTCGATGTGGTCGAGCGCTCCGCACGAGCAGCGCGCGCCCGTGCTCGCCGGGGCGGGCAGGTGGCCGATGCTCCCCGCCGTCCCCGTGACCCCGGTCCGCACCCGGCCCTCGGTACACACCGCCCCGCCGATGCCCGTCCCGATGGCGACGATCAGCGCGGTACGCGTGTCGCGGGCCGCTCCGACCCGCGCTTCGGCCGCGCCCGCGGCGTGGCAGTCGTTCAGCACGACCGCCGGCAGCCGCAGCGCGCGCTCGGCCTCGCCCTTGACGTCGGTGCCCGCCCAGCCGGTGAGCAGATCGGTCGCGGAGGCGATGCGGCCCAGGGGATCGACGGTCCCGGCGGTGCCGATCCCGCAGGCCACGGCGTGCGCGGCCAGCGGCCGGGCCAGCTCGAAGGCGGTCCGGAGGATCGACGGGCCCGGGGGAGTGGCGGTCCTGCGCCGCCCGGCCAGCGTGCCGTCCGCCGCGACGAGCCCGGCCGCGATCTTCGTACCGCCGATGTCGATGGCCAGCGCGAGCGGTGTCATCGCGGTGCGGCGGCGGCCAGCCGCCGGGTGATGGAGATCGGGTCGGTGATCGCGCCGCCGACCACCACGGCCCACGCGCCCGCCGCGAACGCCTGCCGTACCTGGTGATGGTTGCGGTAGCGGCCCTCGGCGATCACCCGCACCCCTCGGGAGGCGAGCGCGCCGACCAGGTGGAGGTCGGGGTCGTGCGGGGTGGGCAGCTGGCGCGCGGTGTAGCCGGACAGCGTGGTGCCGACGACGTCCGCGCCCGCCTCCCAGGCGCTCAGCCCCTCTTCGAGGGTCGAGACGTCTCCCATGACGGGCACGCCCAGGCCGTGGATGTGCTCGATCAGCTTCAGCCCCGGCCCGGGGGTCTCCGGCGTGAGGTCCACGGCGATCATGTCGGCTCCGGCCTCGGCCAGCCCCGCCGCCAGGTCGAGCGTGGGCGTGATCACGTCCCGGTGGCCGTGCCTGACCTTGTGCAGGCCGATGACCGGCAGGTCCGTACGGCGCCGTACCGCGGCGATGTCCTCGGCCGAGTTGACCCGCAGCCCCGCGGCTCCGCCGAGCACGGCGCACTCGGCCAGGCGGGCGATCACCTCCGGGTCGCGGAGCGGGTGCCCGGCCGGGGCCTGGCAGGAGACGATCAGCCCGCCGCGCAGCTCGTTCATTTGAGCGCCCCCGTGGAGATGCCGCCGACGAAGTACCGCTGGCCGAGGATGAAGATCAGCAGCGCGGGGATCGTGAACAGCACGCAGGCGGCCATCAGCGGCCCCCAGGCGATGTCGTGCTCGGCGAAGAAGGCGTACAGGCCGATGGACAAGGTGTATTTCTCGCTGTCGTTGAGGTAGATGAGCGGGTTCATGAAGTCGGTCCACGTCCACACGAACTGGAAGACCGCGGAGGTCACCAGCGCGGGCCGGGCCAGCGGCAGCACGATCGACCAGTAGATGCGCAGCTCGTTCGCGCCGTCGAGGCGGGCGGCGGCGATCAGGTCGTCCGGCACGCTCCGGGTTCGGCGGCGTTGCCCGAGCAGGCCACCAGGGTGGCGGCGAGCATTATGGGCATGCCCACTTTGACGATCTTCATCTCTTGCTCCTCGGGAAATGCCGAATTCGTTCTGATTGGTATAGGCCAACCCAGGGAGCAGGGTCAAGATATTGGAGTACACCAATTTCGAGTTAGACTCCTGGGCCATGAAGACGGATCCTCCGCCGGCCAAGTCCGAGCAGCTCCGCCGGCACCTGGTGGAGCTCCTGCTCGACGAGCTGGCTCCACACGCGCAGCTCCCCACCGAACGGAGCCTGGCCGAGGAGTTCTCGGTCAGCAGGCTCACCGTGCGGCGCGTGCTGGACCAGCTCGAACGGGAGGGGCGGGTCTACCGCATCCAGGGGTCCGGCACGTTCGTCAGCGAGCCGCGCATCCGCAAGTCCGTCGAGCTGACCTCCTTCAGCGAGGACATGCGGTCACGCGGCCTGCGCCCCGGGTCGCTGGAGGTCAGCTCCGAGCGCGTCCCCGCGGGCGCCGACACCGGCTACGCCCTGCAGATCAGCCCGTCGTCGCTGGTCCTGCACATCCGCCGGGTCCGCACCGCCGACGACGAGCCCATGTGCCTGGAGCACAGCTACCTGCCCGCCGGCCTCGTGCCCGACGACCTGTCGCCCGAGGAGCTGCACGGCTCGGTGTACGAGGTGCTGTCGGCCCGCTACGGGCTGGTCCTGCACCGGGCCGAGCAGACGATCAAGGCGACCGTGCTCGACCCCGACGACGCGCGGGCGCTCGACGCGCCGCCGTTCTCCCCGGCCTTCCTCGTGCAGCGCATCGGCTTCGACCACCGCGGCCGGGCCATCGAGCGCGCCGACTCGCTCTACCGGGGCGACCGTTACTCCTACCAGCTCACCATCTACCGCGACCCCCAGTAGACCCCAGCAGGACCCCAGTAGGAAGTCTCACCGCATGCGCATCGCCCTCCTGCCCCTCGACGAACGCCCGGTCAACACCCGCCTGCCCGCCGCCGTCGCGACCGTCGTCGGCACCCGGGAGAACACTTTCGACCCCACGGCCGCCCGCCGCCTCCTCCTGCACCGCCTGACCGAGGACTACGGCTATCAGGCGATCGTCCGCGCCGCCGGGCCCGACGCCGTCGCGGCCCGCGAAAGGCTCGGACGCATCCTGCACGGGTTCGCGCCCGGCTGGACGATCGACGGCGTCAGGTTCCCCTGGAACCGCTCCTTCGAGATCGACTTCACGGTGGAGCCCGGGTAGGGCCCGGTTTGACGTGCCAGGCTAATGGCATTAGCCTACTGGCTATGGTCATAAAAATGGAGACGGAGTTCCTGGACATCGACGGCGGCCGGCTCGCGTACGACGTGACCGGCCAGGGCCCGCTCGTCGTGCTCGCCCACGGCATGGGGGACAACCGGGCGGCCTTCCGCGAGATGGCGGCCGAGCTCGTGGCGGCCGGGTACAGGGTCGCGCGGACGGACCTGCGCGGCCACGGCGAGTCCAGCACCGGCTGGCCGTCGTACACGCGGACCGACGTCGCCGGCGACCTCCTCGCCCTCATCAGGCACCTGGGCGGCCCCGCGGTGATCGTGGGCCATTCCTTCGGCGGCGGCGCCGCCACCATCGCCGCGGCCCAGGAGCCCGGCCTGGTCAGCGCCATCGTCGAGATCAGCCCGTTCACCCGCGCCCAGCAGGTCAGCCTGGGCGGCATCATGTCCAACGCCCGCTACCGCAAGGGCATGACCCTGCTCATGGGCGCCAACCTGCTGCGCAGCGTGAGGCTGTGGAAGCGATACCTCGACCATGCCTACCCTGGCGCCAAGCCCGCCGGGTTCGGCGAGCACGTGGCCGCGCTGGAGGCGGACCTGCGCAGGCCGGGCCGGATGGCGGTGGTCAGCCGGTACGGCCTGTCCTCGCCCGCCGACGCCGGCGCCCGGCTCGGCGACGTCCGGTCCCCGGCCCTGATCATCGTGGGCACGCTCGATCCCGACTGGGCCGACCCCAGGGCCGAGGCCGAGGGCATCGTGGCCGGCATGCCGCCCGGGATCGCCCGGCTGCACATGGCCGAGGGAGCCGGCCACTACGCGCACGCGCAGTTCCCCGCCGAGGTCACCGCGGTCATCCTGGAGTTCCTCGGGGCCGGCTCCCGTGGTTAGGGCGGTGCTGTCGGCGGACGCGATCGTCGATCTGGCGCTGAGCATCGTCGACGAGGACGGCTCCGCGGCGCTGACGCTGTCCGCGGTGGCCACCGCCGCCGGCGTCGCCCCGCCGTCCCTGTACAAGCACGTGCGCAACCTCGCCGAGCTGCGCGCGCTGGTGTCCGCGCGGGTCATGAGCGAGCTCGCGGACCAGGCCGGCGAAGCGGTGCTCGGCCGCTCCGCCGACGAGGCGGTCCGTGCGCTGATGACGGCATGGCGGGCGTACGTACGACGATGCCCGAACCGCTACGCCGCGCTCATCCAGAGCCCCGAGCCGCACACGGCGGAGCCAGGGGAACGGCTCCTCGCCATCCTGTTCGCCACGCTACGGGCCTACGGGATGGAGGACTCCGCGGCGATCCACGCGGCCCGCTGCCTGCGCGCGGTCGCCCACGGCTTCGCGGTCCTGGAGACCGAGGGCGCGTTCGGCCTGCCGGAGAACCTGGAGGAGAGCTACGACCTGCTGATCCACATGGTGATCGCCGGGCTGCGCGCTCCGCGGGGCGGCGACCGGCCGGGTGCGGCGTAGCGAACCCGGTTTCGCGGGGAGAACACGGGGAGTGCCCGGACCGGGCGCGGGCCCGCGGTGTCCGGGCTCCCGCGGCGTCACTGGTGGGGCGCCTGCCACCGGGTGCCGAGCCGGCCGTGCCGCATCCGGCCCACCAGGCGGACGAGCAGCGTCTCCGGCGTGCTGTCGCCCGCGTCCCTGCTGATGGCCACGTGGCTGTGCCGTACCGACAGCTCGTTGGCGTTCACCACCATGCCCGGCGCGAGGACCAGCTCCACGTTGCCGCCGTTCACCCGCAGCTCGATGACCAGCTCGGGCGCGCTGCGCACCGCGCTGGTCAGGTCCAGCAGCACGTCGCACCACGAGGTGCGCAGCGCCAGCCGGCGTGGCAGCGTCCACCGGCCGTCACGGCGCACCGAGCCGTGCCGCTCCTTGATGGTCAGCAGCTCGGCGGCGGGCTCGACCGGCAACCCGGCGAGCGGCAGCGCGAGGCTGCCGCTGCCTGGCACCGCGGTCAGATCGGCGGTGAGCGGGATCAGCGCGTCGATGGTGCGGGCGGCCAGCGCCGCGTCCAGCCGCTCATTGAACTCGGCCGGGTCCAGCCGGCCGTCGGCGACGGCGGTGCGCAGCAGTTCGATGACCCGGTCGCGGTCCGCGTCGGACGCGCGCAGTGCGGGTGAGCTGGGCGGATCTGCCGGCATCTGGCCTCATCCGTGCTGAGGTGGTGGCATCGCGCCACCACAAGTGCTGATTGATCGGTCAAAAGAGACAGTTACCTGAGAGATCCTACGGCCGTAGGCGTTCATGGCGAAGGCGTGGGTGACAGCGCCTTCCACTGTCGTGGCGAGCCGGGCCGGCGCTCCCGCTCGTGCGAAAGCCCGCCGAACTCCACCGCCCCGCGATGCCACTCGTGCCCGCACCCCGACGCTGAGTGGCGCTGGTGAGCGGGACGGGCGTGGCCTTCCATGGCAGGAGGAGAAAGGGGGCCATCATGGCCAAAGCAGACCTCACGAACATCCCCCGGGCGCTGGACGCCCTCATCAGATCCGCGCGCGAGCCCCTGCGCCGGCAGATCCTCGAGGTGGTCAGGCGACATTACCTGCTGGAGCTCACCGGCCGCTGGCCCGAGATGTTCGCGCCCGACATGATGGTCGAGGAGCCGGTCTACTTCCTCGATCTCGACGGGGCCAGCGTGACCTTGACCGGCAAAGAGGTGCAGAGCTTCTACGAACAGCAGGTCGGCCACATGTTCTCCGTGCACGACCCCGTGCTCACGGTCAGCGACGCCGGATTCTGGGCCGACTCCTCGTTCCACTTCTACATGACCGGCCACGACCTGGCCGCCGAGGGCTTCCCGATCGAGCCGTCCGAACAGTGGTACGCCAAGCGCAACCGGATCCTCATGTACTGGCCGCACGACCGGCGCGGGCGCGTCATCGGCGAGCACGTGGCGAGCGTCGCCGCGGGCACCCGGAGTTCCAGACCTCGGCCGGGGACGTCGATGCCGATGACGTCGCCGTCACGGACGAGTGCGATGACGCCGCCCGCGGCCGCTTCGGGGGAGACGTGCCCGACGGCCAGGCCCGAGCTGCCGCCGGAGAAGCGGCCGTCGGTGACCACGGCGCACCGGCCGGCCAGGCCCCGCCCCTTGAGATAGGCGGTGGGGTGGAGCATCTCCTGCATGCCCGGCCCGCCCCGTGGCCCCTCGTACCGGATGACGAGCACGTCGCCGGGACGGACCCGCCCGGACAGGATGGCCTCGACGGCCTGCTCCGCCGAATCGGTCACCACGGCCGGGCCGGAGAAGGTCAGGAGCTCGTCCGGCACGCCGGCGCTCTTGACGACGCCTCCGTCCGCGGCCAGGTTGCCGCGCAGCACCGCGAGGCCGCCGTCGGAGGAGTGGGCGTGGGCGACGTCCCGGATGCAGCCGGCGGCCGCGTCGAGATCCAGGTGAGGCCAGCGCTTCGACTGGGAGAACGCCTGGCTGGACCGCTCGCCGCCCGGGGCCGCGTGGAACAGCTCCAACGCCTGCTCGGTGGCGGTCCCGGAGCGGACGTCCCAGTCGGCCAGCCAGTCGTTCAGCGAGCCCGCGTGGACGGCGTGGACGTCGCGATGGAGCATCCCGGCACGGTCGAGCTCGCCGAGCACCGCCGGGACGCCGCCCGCTCGGTGCACGTCCTGCATCAGGTAGGGGCCGTTCGGCGCGACCTTGCACAGGCAGGGCACCTGCCGCGAGCGGGTCTCGATGTCGGCCAGCGTGTAGTCCAGCCCGGCCTCGTGCGCGGCGGCCAGCAGGTGCAGGACGGTGTTGGTGGAGCCGCCCATGGCCAGGTCGAGTGCCATCGCGTTGTCGAAGGCGGCGCGTGAGGCGATCGCCCGCGGCAGGACCGAGGCGTCGTCCTCGGCGTAGTGCCGGCGCGCCAGCCGGATGACGGCGCGGCCCGCGCTCTCGTACAGGGCGCGGCGCGCGGTGTGGGTGGCCAGGGTCGAGCCGTTGCCCGGCAGCGCGAGGCCGAGCGCCTCGGTGAGGCAGTTCATCGAGTTGGCGGTGAACATCCCCGCACAGGAGCCGCAGGTGGGACAGGCCGCTTCCTCGATGGCGGCCAGCTCCCGCTCGGAGACCTGCTCATCGGCCGAGGCCGCCATCGCGGTGATCAGGTCGAGCCCGCCCTGGCCGCCCTCCATCGGGCCGCCGGAGACGAACACCGTGGGGATGTTCAGCCGCAGCGCGGCCATGAGCATCCCCGGTGTGATCTTGTCGCAGTTGGAGACGCACACCAGCGCATCCGCGCAGTGCGCCTGGACCATGTACTCGATGGAGTCGGCGATGAGCTCGCGCGAGGGCAGCGAGTACAGCATGCCGGCATGCCCCATGGCGATGCCGTCGTCGATGGCGATGGTGTTGAACTCGCGGGCGATCCCACCGGCCTGGCCGATCGCCCGGGAGATGATGCGGCCGACCGGCTGCAGGTGCGTGTGGCCGGGCACGAACTCGGTGAAGCTGTTGGCGACGGCGATGACGGGCTTGACCCCGATGTCGGCCGCCGGGACGCCCGAGGCGCGCATCAGGGCGCGGGCTCCGGCCATGTTGCGCCCATGGGTGACCGTACGTGATCTCAGTGGTGGCATGGGTCGATGCTCCCGGCTCCGGCGTGAGGAGCGAAGACACCGCCTGTGCTATTACTTCCACTACCAGCACTTATCCTGTGTCAGTGCAGGAAGCGGGACAGCGGCGGGCAGAGCTCGGCAATTTCCTCAGCACCCGCCGCCGGCGCCTGACGCCGACCCGAGGCAGGGCTGCCGCCCGCGGGGCTCCGCCGCAGCTCAGGACTGCGCCGGGAAGAGGTCGCGACGCTGTCCGGCGTCAGCCTTACCTGGTACACCTGGCTGGAACAGGGCCGCGACATCCAGCCCTCCCGGCAGGTCCTGGAGGCCCTGGCGCGGACCCTGCGGCTGACCGCCACCGAGCACGCCTACGTCCTGTCGCTCGCCGGGTACGCGCCTCCCGCCGCCGGGCCCGCCACCACGCAGGCGGCCCCCGCCCACGTGCAACGGCTCATGGACGCCCTGGCCGGGTTCCCCGCCTACGCGATCGCGCCCGACTGGACCATCACCGGCTGGAACGCCGCCTACGCCGAGCTGTATCCGAACGTGGCCACCGTCGAACCCGCCGACCGCAACCTGCTGTGGCTGGTCTTCACCGACCCCTACGTCCGGCGGCTGCTCCCGGACTGGGAGGTGACCAGCCGGCGCTTCCTGGCCGAGTTCCGCGCCGAGGCGGTCGGCGATCTGACCGGCACGCCGGTCATCCAGCGGCTGCTGGCGGTCAGCCGGCCGTTCCGGGACGGCTGGAGCAGTCACGACATCGAGGGGTTCGCCTCCCGCGAGCGCGTCTTCCTCCACCCGGAGCGCGGCAGGCTCCGCTTCGAGCACCACCGGCTGGCCCCCGCCGGCCAGACCCACCTGCACGTGGTCATCTACACCCCGGTGGAGGATGCCTGATCGCGTGGCCTGGGGGATGCCCTGCCATTCGACTGGACCGGTAGCGCAATTTCGGATCACCTGTCATGATCTTGGGCGAATTACACTCAGCCGAAAATGAGGTCGTCCATGAAGAGAACGACGGTACGCAGAGCCGGTGTCGTGGCGCTGGCCCTGACCAGCGTGATGGGGCTGGGCGCCACCGCGCAGGCCGACGCCCAGCGGCTCGCCAGCTCCTGCGGCGCCAGCTTCTGCCTGTACGAGCACGACGACTACGCCGGCGTGGAGCAGGAGTTCCTCTTCACCTCCAACAACACGTGCGCCAACGTGACCACGCTGAACAACAAGGCCAGCTCCATGAGGAATCCCTCGGCCGGCCGGATTCAGTTCTACAACAGCGCCAACTGCTCGGGCTCCTACGGCTACGCGGCCGCCCCGAGGTCGGCGGACAGCGACCTGACGAACAACGGCTTCGACAACCTGACGAGCTCCATCAAGCGGGTCAGCCCGTAGCGTCTCCTGATCGCAGGTGATCTGGTGCGGCCGATCCCGCCCTTGGCGACTCGACGGAACCGTGGCTGGTTGCGATCCTGGTCGGTTTCGGCCCTATCAGAATGAGGTGCTCATGACCGGCTCCCGTCACCACGACGACCTCTGCCGGTACGAGAGGTCCGCCTGGCTCGGGGGAGCGGTCGCGGTCCTCCTGGCCACGGTCACGGCCTGCTCGGAACCGCCGCCCCCGGTCCCGGCACCCGGCGCGGAGGCACGCGAGCTCTCGGTGCCCTTCGACCGGTACAACTTCTCCCCGGCGGACATCTCGCTCCTCGAGAGCGCCGAGGACCTCCTCGTCCGCGACTGCATGCGGGGGAGGGGCATGGCGTGGGAACCGCTGCCGCCGGCGGTGGCGAGCGACCTGGAGCCGCCCAACCGCCGACGCTACGGTGTCGTCGAGCCGGAGGTAGCGCGCCTGTACGGCTACCACGTCGCTCCTGACCGCCCGTCCGTGGCCCGGCGGGCCGCGGCGCGTGAGAGCCGTGCCGCCCACCTGCCGGAGAAGGAGCGGCAGGCCGTGTACGACGAGACCGGCGGCTGCCTCCGGAAGGCGCGGGACCGCATCGAGCAGGGGGCGCCGCAGGTCGACACGGCACTGTTCAACAAGCTCATCACGCAGACGTTCGAGCAGTCCCGGCGAGATGTGAAGGTCGTCCAGACCTTCCGGTCCTGGAGCGCGTGCATGCGGGCAGAGGGGCTGCGCTATGCCGACCCGCTCGCCGCCGTCACCGACCAGCGGTGGCAGGGCGAGGGTCCGCCCACGGAGGAGGAGATCCGCGCGGCGCAGGCGGACGTGCGGTGCAAGGCGAAGACCGCTCTCGTCTCCGTCTGGTCCGCGGCCGAGGAGCGCATCCAGGGGGAGGTCGTCCGCGCGCACCCCGAGGAGTTCGAGGCGCTGAAGGCGGCGAAGGACCGGCAGTCCGAGGCCGCCCGCGCGATCATCGCCGGGGCTCGGTGATGATGCAGCTGCCTTAGAAATCTGCCCCGAAAATCCCTTCCTGAGCTGGGCACGCGGCAGCGAACCCCGACCTGGTGATCATGGTTGGGGTTTCGCGGTGAGTGGTGGTCAGGAGCTGTGAAGGATCACCTGTCCGTCTTGGATG
>NZ_VCKX01000188.1 GCF_005889725.1 Nonomuraea zeae | reverse complement strand
CCCAGGCTCCGGCCGCCCCGCCCGGCCCCGCCTACGGCGACGGCGGCCAGGGCTGGCTGCAGAACAAGCTCGACGCCGCCTGGACCCTGGGCCGCCTGCACCTGGTGAAGTCGCGGCACTACATCGAGCACGCCTGGCCCGGTTACTCGTGGGCCTCGCGCTACCACGACTCGCTGCCGGCCGGCTACCTCCGCACCGGGCTCGGCGCGCTCGGCGCGGCGGCGGCGATGGTCCCGCTCGGCTATGGCATGAGCCGCTTCGCGCTGCACTGGTGGTGGTGGAACAAGTGCCCGGACGGCATGTACAAGATCGCCATGGACCCGCTCGCGGAGGACATCTACCACCTGCAGTTCTACGGCCCGATGGAGGCCGTCGGCGGCAGGACGCTGCAGCCGCGGGCGGTGCACCAGATCCCCGACGGCTACTACATCTTCGTCGTGGACGAGTCGAAGGTGTTCCGCTACCGCGAGATGTACGACCGGGCCGCCGGCCATGAGCTCTACGTCAGGCACAGCATGCTCAACAGCGGCGGCTGCGCCAGGACCGCGGGCATGATGCGGGTCGACTCGGCCAGGGGGGAGATCCTGCTCACCAACTCCTCCGGCCACTACCAGCCCGACGTCCCGTCCCTCGAGAAGTGGGCCCGTCCCGCGCTGATCGAAGCGGGATACACCGACTGGAAGATCCCGACCTGCGACGTCTTCCAGATCAACCTCAAGTCGCAGATGTTGGACTACGTGCGCACCCGCCCACACCTGCTCGGAGAGTTCCGATGAACGGCTTCACCCTCACCGGCGAGGCGGGATTCGCCTGCTGCCGCATGGCCGCCGACGGCACGCAGGGCCCGCTGACCGGGCACATCCAGGTCCTGGCCGGGACACCGCTGCTGTACGCGGCCGTGACGGGGCCGCCCGCCGGGATCGCGATGGCGCTCACCGGCCCGGACGGGGTCGCCTACGGCACCGCCACCGACACCGCGGGCGCGCTCGTCGTGACCGGCCCTGGCGGCCCGCTGGCGATCCTGGTGCACGCGCCGCAGCCCGGCACGTGGACGCTGACCTGCACCGCCTCGGCGGCGGCCACGGGCGGCGCGGCCCTGACGACCGCGCCGCAGGCCGATCCCGCGTCGGCCGCGTTGTCGGCGCTCGCGACGCACCTGTCGCCGGGGAACGGCGCGCCTCCGGACCCGTTCGAGATGTTCAGAGGCGCGTTCAGGCCGTTCGCCACGGTGCTGGCCGCCGCTCCCGCCACCCCGGCGATGAGCCTGGCCGCGGCCACGGCGGCGGTGTTCGGCCTTCCCCTCGACGCCGCCACCGCGCTCCTCGGCGAGGTGCGCGGCGGCAACGCCGAGGCCGTGCTCATCGCCCTGGCCCAGCAGTTCGGCGCCACCGGCCAGAACCTGCGGATGGAGATGCTGGCCAACGGCTCCGGCGAGAGCGGCCTGACCGGGTGGAACGTGACCGCGGGGAGCTGGCGCGCCCTCCGGGGCGTGGCCGACGCGCTGGGCTGGACGTCAGCGTTCGCCGCCGACGGAGTGAGCGGGCCGTGCCGCAAGTCCGCCACGATCGATCTGATCGCCGCCGGTCTCACCGGTGCCTACCTCGACACCGCCCCTGAGATCGACGTGTGCGACTGGGTCTGCGCCCTCGGCGTGACCGGCAGCACGTACGCGCTGACGGCCCGGCTCCTCGACGGCGCGCGGGCCGTGCTCAAGGAGGTGCGCACGACGACGATGCCGTTGCCGCCCATCTCCGGGCCCGGCCTGCCGGGCCGCGCCGACTGGCGGCAGGCGCTCCTGTCCTTCCGCGACTACGGCCCCGGCGTGCGCTTCGTCGAGTTCGAGCACAGCGCGAGCGACCCGGCCGCGAACGCCGCGAACGGATTCCGGGTCACCGGCTCCAGCGTGCGCGTGCTGCTCAGCCCGGCCTTCCGCCCGTCCGAGCTGGTGACCAACCCGAGCGGGGCCGACGGTCTGACCGGTTGGACCGCCTCCGGCACCGGCACCTGGACGACCGAGTCCGGATCCGGTGTCGCCTGCCCTCAGTCGGCGGGCACGACGGCGTTCGCGGTCGCCTCCGGGCAGGCCGTCAAGCGGCAGAGCATCGACCTGGTGGCCGCCGGCTACCGGCCCGATTTCCTCGACACCGCGCCGCCCGTCGAGGTCTGCCAGTGGATGGCCGCCGACCCGGAGCTGACCTGCACCTACACCCTCAAGGTCGTCCTGAAGGACGGGGCGGGCGCCGAGCTGACCTCCGTGGACTCCGGCCCGGTGGCCCTCAGGCCCACGGGCCTGCCGGGTACGGCGTTCCTGCCCTCCTGCGACACGGTCTCGGGGTACGGCGCGGGCCTGCGGACGATCGACGTGGAGCACTCGGCTCAGCCCGAGCGGGCCGTCGCGGGCCGCAGCCCGGCAAAGATCGCCGGGACGTCGGTCCGGATCCCCACCCGGCAGCCCGACCCCGGCCCCGCCGAACCGCGCCGGCGGGCGGCTGCCGCGGCGGCGCCGCCGCCGCCCGTGCCGAACACGAACATCACGCCCTACAAGTGGGTCTGCCTGGTGCGCGTCACCACGCCCGGCGGCGGCACCGGCCACGGCACCGGCTGGCTGATCCCCGCCGACGGCACGCACTTCTACGTGGTGACGGCGGCGCACAACGTGTGCAACGAGGACGGCTGGATGTCGTCGTTCGAGATCTCGCCCGGCGCCAGCGGGACGACCAAGCCGTACGCCTCGTCCACGGTGCGGCTGGCGGACGCGGAGGTGCCGCTCGACTGGCTGGCCAACACCCAGACCAGCATCCGCGGCATCGAGCAGGACTACCTGTACGGGCAGAGCGTGGACGACTATGCCCTGCTCAGGGTGAACGCCCCGGCCGGCTGGGACCCCGGCGGATTCAGGCCCGCGGCTCTGGACGACCACCAGATGCGCGGCCAGGTCGCGAAGATCACCGGCTATCCGGCCCGTCCGCCATATCCGACGTCGGGCCCTTCGCAGATGTACACCGCCGACATCACGCTGCAGCCCTACGACGAGACCCGCGGCTCGACGGAGACCGACATGCGCCAGGGCGCCAGCGGCGGCCCGATCCACCTCCAGCTGCCCGGCGGCGGTCACCGGGCCGTCGGCATCGTCTCCCACCTCGCCTTTTTCGAGGGCACGGTCCTGGCAGGTTACGACTTGTCGTATGACTTCTCCTACATCCACTTCCGGCGGCTCACCAAGACGGCGCTCGACGCGATCAAGCGCTGGCGCCGGCCCGTCGGCGACAACGACCGCGTCTGCAAGCTCCAGCTCGTGATCAGAACCGGCAACACGCGCGCGACCGCCGACAACGCGGTATTCGCCGTCGACGGCCACGACTACGACCTGTCCGCGCTGTGGGAGCGCGGCGCCACGCACCTGTTCGGCGGGCGCAACCATCCCGGCGACATCAACGTCTACGACCTGACGCCCGAGCTCTATCGCGTGAACCCGGCCGGCCCCCGGCTGAGCGACCTGCTCGGCAAGCCCTGGTCCCTGCGCCGCCAGGTGGTCCCGGCGAGCCTGAGCGAGCAGCTCAGCCCGTATTACTGGTTCAGCGGGGACTGGGCGGTGGACCACCTGTCCCTGTACGTCAACGACCAGCTCCTGCACGCGCGGAACGTCCGGAAGGTCCTCGGCCCCACCGGCAAGGTGGACGGCACCGTCAAGCGGGGTCTGGGCCCGTGATCCTAGCCGCCGCGCCCTGCCACGCATCGGCGCCGATCGCGGGGACGGCCAGGCCGGCCGGCAGGCCCGCTGCCCCCGCGACCTTGGCGGCGCCGAGCCAGGGCCACCACGAGTCACCGCCTTGACCCGGGGCCATCAGGTCATGTGACCGCCCGCGGCTATGACGTGCGTCATGGGCGAGGGTCGGATCGGCATGCGGCGATTTTGCCGATATCTCGGCCGGGCCCGTATCGTGCCGCTGTGATCGACATCGAGCCCTTTCGCATCTCCGTCTCCGATGACGTGCTGGCCGACCTGCGCGAGCGGCTGAGGCGTACCCGTTTCACCACGGCCTCCGACGCCACCTACTGGGCCGCCGGAGTCGATCCCGGTTATCTGCGCGAGCTGGTCGGCTACTGGGCCGACGGGTTCGACTGGCGTGCGGCCGAGACGTGGCTGAACAGCTTCCCGCACTTCAAAGCCGGTGGGGTGCACTTCGTCCACCTGCGCGGCGACCGTGCCGGCGGCCTGCCGTTGATCTTGACGCATGGCTGGCCGAGCAGCTTCGTCGAGATGTTGCGGGTGGCGCCGCTGCTGACGGACGAGTTCGACGTGGTCATCCCCTCGCTGCCGGGCTTCCTCTTCTCCGACCTGCCCGCGGGGGTCTTCACCCGGAGGGGCGTGGCCGAGACGTGGCACACGCTGATGACGCGGACCCTGGGGTACGAGCGCTTCGGCGCCTTCGGCGGCGACATCGGCGGCGGGGTGACGCAGTGGCTGGGCGCGCTCTATCCGGACGAGGTCGCCGGCGTGCACGTCACCAGCGCGGTGATCCCCGACGTCCCCGACCCCACCGCCGAGGAGCAGGCCTACCTGGATCACCTGGCCGCTTACGACGTCCGCGACCAGGGCTACAGCGAGATCATGTGGTCGCGCCCGGACACGCTCGCCGCCGCGCTCAACGACTCCCCCGCCGGGCTGGTGGCGTGGATCGCCGACAAGTACCGCGACTGGAGCGACTGCGGCGGCGACCTGGAGCGGAGCTGGGACAAGGACACGCTCCTGACGATCGCCACGCTCTACTGGGCCACCGGCACGATCGGCTCGTCCTTCCGCCAGTATTACGACTACCCCAACAACCGGCCGGTCCCGCCCATCCTCGCGCCGGGGGCGGTCACGCTGAGCAACGAGCCGGCCTTCACGGGCTACCCGCGCAGCCTGGCCGAGCGGCTGTTCGCCGACCTTCGCCACTACCGCGTCCCTGGGCGCGGCGGCCATTTCATGGCCCACGAGGAACCGGCTCAAGTTTCGGAGGAATTGCACCGCTTCTTCGCTTCGCTGCGGTAGGACCCGGCCGTCCTCCAGCACGATCCCGTTCCGCACCGACGCCGGCCGCACGCCTCGCGGCAGGGATCCGGCCGTCACCGCTCGGTCGATGAAGTCCCCGAGGTGGTGAGCTGTTTGCGCATCATCACGGCCGAGCGCCCCTCGACCCCGGCCCGGCCGGTCTCGACGTAGCCGAGGGACTCGTACAGGGCGATGTTCGAGGTCATCTTGACGTTGGTGTAGAGGCGCAGCGCGGGCAGGCCGAGCCGGCGCGCCTCCTCCTCGGCGTAGGCCATCAGCCCGCGCCCGATGCCCCTGCCCCGCGCGCCGACGCGTACGGCGACGTTGTCCACGAGCAGGACACCGTCCTCGGGGACGAGCACGATCAGCCCGTCCAGCCGGTCGGTGACGTGCACCCGGCCGTCGGCGATGAGCGCGGCGTAGTCGGCCTCCATCGGCAGCGGCCGCATGCCGATGACCTCGATCCACGGCGCGTACGCGTCGTGGACCAGTCGCTCGACGGCGGTCCTGTCGTCCTCTGTCGCCGGCCTCATGCACCCCATGGTGCCAGCCTCCCGGCGGCCCGGCGTCCGCCCGGGGTCGCCGCTACTGGGCGGCGGGGCCGGGCTCCGCGGCGTCGAGCAGGATCTTCAGCAGGTCCTGGGGCGCGTCGCGCATGAGGTTGTGCCCGCTGTCCAGGGCGTGCGTCGTCCACGTAGGGTCCTCGCGCAGCCGCTGGTAGATGGGGGTGAAGGGGGACTCGCCGTCCCAGGCGGCGGCGTACACGTAGACCTGGCGCGGCAGCCGCGTGCGGTCGCCGGTGAGGCGGAGCGGCTGGAGCAGCGAGGCCAGCGGGTGCGGCGTGGCCCGGGGGTCGAAGAACGGCAGCGTCCGCACCGCGTAGCCGTTGTCCACCACGTCCGTGTACCACTGCCGCTCCCGCTCGAAGACCAGGCTCCAGCAGGAGTCGCCGTCCTCCGGCACCACGGCGTCCAGGTATGCCAGGGCGCGCACGCGGCCGGGCATGCGGTCGGCGACCCCTCTGATCACCATCCCGCCGTAGCTGTGGCCGGCCAGCACGACGTCCTGGAGGTCCTCGGCCGCCAGCAGCGCGGTCACGTCCTGGATGTGCGTGTCCAGGTTCACCGTGCCGTGCAGCAGGTGGCTGCGCTCGCTGAGACCGGTCAGCGTCAGCGGGTACACGCTGTGCCCCAGGCCGCGCAGCCCCTGGGTGAGCTCCTCGAAACACCATCCGCCGTGGCACATGCCGGGGATCAGGACGTAGGTCGCCATGAGTCGCTCCTTCAGATCGAACCGATCGATACGATCTCTGATGCTAGCAGTGATCGAACCGTTCGTTACCATCTCAGGCATGCAGGTCACCACGGCACTCACCCGTGCGGACGCCGCCGTCCGCACGGGTGAGCCGCGGGCTCAGCCCAGGCGGGCCTCGATGGCCTCGATGATCCGCGGGCGCAGCTCGGCGGCGCGGATGACGGCGTCGACGGAGCCGACCTCGACCGCGCGCCGGATGTCGTGCACCCGGTCGAACTCCGCGGCCACCTCCCCGAGCTTCTCCGCGCGGACCGACGTACGCAGCTCGTCGAGCTCCGCGGTCAGCGCGGCGCGGTCGGTGCCGGAGGCGGCCGCGGCGCGTGCCTCCAGGTCGCGCACCCGCGGGTCGGCCGCCGTGCGGGCGCTGACGTCGCCGGAGAACACCGCCGCCGCGGCGGGGGCGCCGCCGAGCACCGAGGCGAACGAGCCTTCCAGCGCGAGCACGGTCATGTTCGGGTTGAGGGCCTTGGAGAACACCACGAACGCGCCGCCGTGGTAGCGCGAGATCACGCAGAACACGATGGGCCCGCGGAAGTTCACGATCGCCCGGCCGATCTCGGCGCCGTATTCCAGCTGCAGCTTCCGCATCGACTCCGGCGAGCCGTCGAAGCCCGACAGGTTCGCCAGCACCACCAGCGGCCGGTTGCCGCTGGCCGCGTTGATCGCCCGCGCGGCCTTCTTCGACGACCGCGGGAACAGCGTGCCCGCGGTGTAGGAGTCGGGGCCGTCGGTGGGCGGGAAGCCGCGCCGCGGCACCGAGCGCGACTCGATGCCGAGCAGGCAGACCGGGATGCCGCCGAGATGCACGTCCTGGACCGCGGCGGTGTCGGCGTCGGCCATGCCCGCCCAGCGCTCCAGCACCGGGTGGTCCTGGTCGGACAGCGCCCGCATCACGGTCCGGATGTCGAACGGCTTCTTGCGGTCCGGGTTGGCCTCGGCGGAGAAGATCTCTCCGACGGTGGTGAAGTCGCTGCCGGCCACGACGTGCGGGAAGCCGGAGATGTCGCGGTCGGCGGGGTCGGTCGTCACCGCCCGCCGCGGCCCCTTCTCCCCCGGCGCGACGTACGTGTGGTCGTAGTGCGACATCAGCACCTCGCGCGCGGCGGCCAGGTCGGGCGCCCAGTACTGCGCCTGCCCGTTCGGGCCCATCACCCGGTCGTAGCCGCCGATGCCGAAGTTGTCCTCGGCCGACACGCCGCCGGAGAAGTCGAGCGCGTGCTTGCCGGTGAGCACCATCGCCGAGTCGGGCGTCATCACCAGGATGCCCTTGGTGTGCATGAGCATGGTCGCCTCGGCGTTCCAGTAGGGCTGCGCGCCCACGTTGATGCCCGCGACCACGATGTTGATCTCGCCGCCGTCCTGGGTGAACTCGACGATCCGCTTGAGCGCCGCGGCCACCCAGTCCATGTTCTCGGTGCCCGACTCCATGGAGATCCGGGCGCCGGCGGACAGCGCGTACCACTCCAGCGGCACCCGCATCCGCTCGGCCAGGTCCAGCGCGGCGATCACGCGCCGGCACTCCGGCTCCGACAGCGCGCCGAGCGACTTGGTCGGGTCGCCGAGCAGCACGACCCTGGTGACGCCCTCCGGGTGCCGCTCGGTCGGCGTGGTGACCACGCCGGCGACGATCGCCGCGCTGTTGCGTCCCTTCGGCCGCTCGACCGGCACCAGCGCGTGGTCCTCGTCGAGGTCGTGCTCGGTGAAGTCGCCCAGCTGCCCGGTCAGCTCGTAGGGGTAGACCGTGTTGCGGCTGCTCGCGCGCAGCACCTTCTGCCGGTAGTCGTCGAGCGGCTCGACCAGCTCGGACGACGGCTCGCCCACGGTCAGCTCGGCTCCGCCGGTGGCGTCGAACGAGATCCGCACGGCGATCTTGGTCAGCTCGCCGGTCGCCCGGTCGCGCTGCCGCGCGATGAACAGGATCTCCTCCAGCCCGGCGCCCGCGGTCGTCGGCCGCACCCGACCGGCGATCATCTCCATCTCCGCGCGGGTGATCTCGCTCGGCGGCCAGACGTAGACCACGATGCGGTTGGTGTTGAAGCGCTGGCTCGACTTCCGCCGCGACTGCGCACGGCGGATCGAGTCGAGGCAGGTGGCGATGGTGTCCTCGGCCGTCGGCAGCGCGACCAGCCTGCCGTCGTGCTCGCGCAGCTCGGTCAGGTCACGCACCTGGGCGAAGGCGACGAGGCGGTCGTCCGACGGGTTGTCGCGCGCCACGCACTGGAAGAGGTAGACCTCCTCGTCGGACGACGGCAGCCGGGTGAGGTCGAACTTGCTCAGCCGCTCCAGCTGCATCCGCTCCGCGATGTACGGGTGCAGGCCGCGGATCAGCCGGTCCTCGGCCATCCCGTCGGCCGACGGGCGGAACGTGAAGTGGTGGTGCATCACCGCGCCGCCGCTGCCCGCGACGGTGGCGGTGAGCCTGCGGACCTGGCCGGGCAGCGGGTGGGCGCTGACGATCTCGTGCAGCGCGGCCGCCATGGCCTCGGAGTCCTCCGGCTGCCGCTCCCAGGACAGGTAGATGTCGGCGACGATGGCGTCCTCGCCGCCCGCCAGCTCGGCGAGCCCGCGCAGCGCGCCGCCCAGCGCAGCGAAGCTCACCGCGGCGGAGACCACGCGCGAGCCCGCGCGCTCGGCGACCACGAACGTGCAGCCCGCGGCCTCGCGGCTGCGGACGCCGGTGAGCCCCTTGTTGCCGTAGTAGCGCCTGGTCAGCACTTCCAGCATGATCGCGTTGTCGAGGTCGTCGCGGATGAGCCGCTGGCCGAGCAGGCGCACGAGCGGCTCGGTGGTGCGTACCATCTCGGCGATGCGCTCGGCGCGGTCGGGGGCGTCCGGGTTCGCGTCGAGGTGGCGCAGGTGCTTGCGCACGTCGGCGTAGACGCGGGCGCGGTTGCGGCGCAGCAGCGGCTGGCCGAACCAGGCGAACACCACGCCGCGCGCGAGGTCGGCGACCACCGGGAAGCGGACCTGCGTCGCGGCCACCAGCCGCTCCAGCGTGAGCCCGGCGGGCTCGCGCAGCGTCTCGTCCGGCGGCGGCTCCCGCAGCCAGGCCCGCAGCAACGCCGTCACGACCTTGACGTCAGCGGACGCGCGCTGCTGGGCGAGGAAGATCCGGAAGACCGCGGCCTCCAGCTCGGGTGCGGGCTCCAGGCCGGTGACGCCGTAGTGGCCGAGCGCCTTGGCCAGCTTGGCCTGGAACGCCGCGGGCAGCCCGGCCCGCTCGACGTCGAGGCTCTGCAGGTAGGTGTGGAAGTATTCGCGGGCGCTGTGCAGGTGGCCCGCACCGCCGCCCCCGTCCTCGCCCACCGGCCGGTTACGGCTCAGCTCGGCGAGGTCGGCGAACACCTCGGCGATCTCCAGCTCCTCGGCCAGCGGCGGCTGGCCGGCCGAGATGGCCGCGCTGCGCGCGGCGAGGTAGTCGTCGAGCACCCGGCGCTCGTCGTGCGGGTCGACGTCGAAGCCCAGCAGCAGGCCGCGCAGGTCCTCCTGGCCGCGCGCGAGGCGGGCGGGCACCGGGATCCGATCGGGCGCGGCGGGCAGGTCCAGCTCGACGGTCTCGGCCACCGGGGCGCGGGCGGCTTCGGGGTCGTCGTCGGCGAGCGGCTCCAGCCGCAGCAGCGCCGCGCCGGTCTCCACCTGGCTGCCCACGGACACGACGCATTCCTTCAGCCGGGCCCGGAACGGCGCCCGCAGGACCGTCTCCATCTTCATGCTCTCCAGCACCAGCACCGGCGCGCCCGCCTCGACCTCGGCGCCGACCTTCACCGGCGTGGCGACGACCAGCGCGGGCGCGGGCGAGCGGACGACGCCGCCCTCGTCGCGGCTGACCCGGTGGGCCACGCCGTCCACCTCGATCAGGTGGATCGGCCCGTGCGTGCCGGTCAGCAGCCGGTAGCGGGCGCCGTTGACGATGGCCTGCCCGGTGTGCCGGTCGAAGCGGTCGAGCTCGACGTCGGCGGTGCGGACGTCGCCGCCCGCCTCGACGCCGACGCGGAAGCGGTGCGCGCCGATCCGCGCGACCCGCACGCGGTAGCCGGCGCCGCGCAGCTTGAGGTCCAGCGGCCGGCCGCTCTGGTGCTGCACCTGCGGGCGTCCGCCGAACGCGGTCGACAGCAGCCGCTGCCGCTCGGCGCGCTCCTCCTCTTCGTACGCCTCGATCGCGGCCGCCGCCAGCGCGACGGCGGAGTGGCGGTGCGAGACGAGCCTGCCTTCGCCGCGGACGCGGTCGATCCAGCCGGTGTCCGCGCTCGCGTCGATCACCTCGGGCTGGTCGAGCAGGTCGAGGACGAAGCTCTTGTTCGTCGCGCCGCCCTCGATGATCACCTTGGTCTGCGCCATCGCCCGGCGCAGCCTGCCGAGCGCCTCGTCGCGGTCGCGGCCGTAAGCGATGATCTTCGCGATCATCGAGTCGAAGTCGGCGGGGATGGTGTCGCCCTCGCTGACGCCGGTGTCGACGCGGATGCCCGGCCCGGCGGGCAGGTCCAGCCGGACGATGCGGCCCGGGGAGGGCGCGAAGTCGCGGTCGGGGTCTTCGGCGTTGAGCCGGGCCTCGACGGCGTGCCCGCGCTCCACCGGCGGGCCGCCTTCGAGCCGGCCGCCCGACGCCACCCGCAGCTGCGCCCTGACCAGGTCGAAGCCGGTGGTGGCCTCGGTGATCGGGTGCTCGACCTGCAGGCGGGTGTTGACCTCCAGGAAGGCGAACAGTTTGGTGCCGGGGTGGTAGAGGAACTCGACGGTGGCCGCGCCGCAGTAGCCGACCGCGACGGCCAGGCGTTCGGCCGACGCCTTGAGCTCGGCCGTCTGCTCCGGGCTGAGCACCGGCGACGCCGACTCCTCGATGACCTTCTGGTTGCGCCGCTGCACCGAGCAGTCGCGGACGCCGAGCGCCCACGCGGTGCCGTGGCCGTCGGCGATCACCTGGACCTCGACGTGCCGGGCGCCGGTGACCAGGCGCTCCAGGAACACGACGCCGCTGCCGAACGCCCGCGCGGCCTCCTGGCTGGTGCGCTCGTAGGCGTCGGCCAGCTCGGCGTCGCTCGTGATCACGCGGATGCCGCGCCCGCCGCCGCCCGCGGTCGCCTTCAGCATCAGGGGGTAGCCGATCTCGGCCGCCGCGGCCAGCGCGGCGTCCAGGGTCTCGACCGCGCCGCGGCTCCACGGCGCGACCGGCACCCCGACCTCCTCGGCGATCAGCTTCGCGCCGATCTTGTCGCCCAGCTTGCGCATGGCCTCCGCGCCCGGCCCGACGAAGGTGACGCCGATCTGCGCGCACAGCTCCGCGAACGCCGGGTCCTCGGCGACGAAGCCCCAGCCGACCCACGCGGCGTCGGCCCCGGTCTCCACCAGCGCCCGCTCCAGGACCTTCAGGTCGAGGTACGGGCGCGCGGACGCGGGCCCCAGGTCGTAGGCGATGTCGGCCTCGCGCACGAACGTGGCCGTGCGATCGACGTCGGTGTGCAGGGCGACGGTCTCGATCCTGGTCCCGGTCTCCGCGGCGATGTCCCGTACGGCGTGGATGAGCCGCATGGCGGCCTCACCACGATTGACGATGGCGACACGACTGAACACCCGACCGAGCCCTCCTGTAGACGACACTGTTTGCGCGCCGCGACAAGGCGGACCCGCACTTTGCACCTTTCCGCCTAATGGCCGGCGACGCCATGTAGCAGACAGCGCAGGCTACCCGATCTCAATTGTAGGAACCGACCAAAGGTCCTCCGCCGCGCACGCCCGACCAGGGGCTGCCCGATTCGTCCTGCTCTGGTTTCTCCCGGTTCACGGCGGTCTCAGCCCCGGCCGATGGTGAGCCCCGGCCGGACGGTGGCATCCGCCGCCGGGAAGGCCGTTCACCGTTCCCGGCGGCGGCCGAGCCGTCCATCGGTCAAGCCCGCAGCTGCTCCAGCCGGGAGGTCTCGCGCAGCATCGGGCGAGCCGCCAGGGCCACGAGCATCGCGGCGAGAACCCCGATGCCCGTCATGGCCACGGCCCTGGCGGCCGCCCAGCCCAGCCACTGGACCTGGTAGACGCCCAGCAGAGGCACGATCACCACCACTACCCCGAGGACGGCCGCCGAGGCGCAGACCGGCAGCGCGGCGATGAGCGCCTGCCGGACGAGCACCCCGCCCAGCGCCCGCGCCGGCACCCCGGAGGCGACCAGCGCGGCGAACGAGCGCCGGCGATCGAGCAGCTCCTCCGCCTGGTGCACCACCAGGGCGGCCGCCGAGGTCGCCAGGGCCACCAGCAGCGCGAGGTCCACGAGCGCGTGGGCCTGGTGATAACCGGGGCCGGCCTGCTGCGCCCCGGCGGCCGCGCCGATGAACACGGTCAGGCTCACCACGGACAGAGCTCTGGCCCACGCCCGCGGATCGGCCTCGACCAGCCGTGCGGCCAGCAGCACCTCCGGTGACTCCGTCCGCCGGCCGACCCGGCGGGCGTACGCCCTGATCAGCCACGTCGCGGCCAGGGTCGTGCCGAACAGCAGGAACGCCATCCCGGCCGCGATGACCACAGCCGCCCCGTACGCCCCGCCCAGCGCGAAACGGCCCTTGAACACGCCTCCGAGAGCGAAGAGGCCGACACCGGCGACGACGAGGAGCAGGTCGCGCACTCGCGGCCCCCGCAGGCGCGAACGGCGGACCACTCCCAGCGGGGAGGCGACGACGTGCCGTCCGGCGCGTGCCCCCGACAGAGCTCCGCCGAGCGTCACCCCCGCGATGACCACCGGCACCTGCTCCAGCGGCCCGGCGAGATGGGTGAGCGCGTAGACCGCGGCCCCGGCCGCCGAGCCGCCCAGCGCCAGCAGGCCGCCCTCCAGCGCGCCGAGCCGGCGCACCTCGCCGGGCGTGGCCCCGGCCAGCCGCAGGCCGGCCAGCCGTCGCTCCCTGGTGGCCGTGGCCAGCCGGTTGGCCTGGTGGACCAGGCCGGCGACCGGCAGGGCCAGCAGGGCCAGCGCGAGCCCGGTCAGGGAGCCGCCCTCGTCGTCGAAGTCCGCCAGGCTGACCGCCGTGCAGACCAGGAACGTCGCCGCTCCGGCGCCGGCGGCGATCAGCCGGGCGCGTACGCGGTCGATCCGCGACCGTCGCCTGTTCAGCAGGCGCAGGATGGTGATCACTGGCCGACCCCCGCCAGCACGGCGCCGTCGCGCAGGACGACCTCCCGGTCGGCGTAGGCGGCCACCCGGTTGTCGTGGGTGACCAGGACGACGGTCGTGCGGCTGGTGCGGGCCGCGTCGATCAGGGCGCTCATCACCTGCTCGCCGCCGAGCGTGTCGAGGGCTCCCGTGGGCTCGTCGGCGAAGATCACGCCCGGGCCGGTCGCCAGCGCCCGCGCGACGGCCACCCGCTGGACCTGCCCGCCGGACAGCTCGCCCGGCTGCCGGCCCGCGCAGTCGGACACTCCCAGCCGGGCCAGCCAGTCCGCCGCGACGTTCATCGACTCCCGCCGCCCGTGCCGGTTGAACAGCATCGGCAGCGCGACGTTCTCCGCCGCGGTGAGCTCGGGCACCAGCTCGCCGAACTGGAAGACGACGCCGAAGCTCTCGCGCCGTAACCTGGTCAGCTCCGCCTCGGGCAGCGTGTCGATCCGCCGGCCGTCCAGGACGACCTCGCCGGACTCCGGGCGGACGATCCCGGCCAGGCAGTGCAGCAGCGTGGATTTGCCCGATCCGCTCGGCCCGGTGATCGCCAGGATCTCCCCTTCCGCGATGTCGAGCGAGACCCCCGTCAGCGCCCTGGTCCGGCCGTACGACTTCACCAGGGCTCTGGCCTCAAGCATTGCTGTCCTCCTTCAGCCGCGACAGTGCGGTCTCGATCCAGCGCAGGTCGGCGTCGAGGTGCTGGAGCGCGTAGTCGGCCGCCAGCACCTGCGCGGGCTCGCCGGACGCCTTCGCGGCGGTCAGCTCCCGCATACGGGCCAGGTGCGCCTGGCGCTGCTTGACGAGATAGCCGTCGGCGGCCTGTCCCGCGACGGCGACCCGGGCGAACAGCGAGCTGGCGACATAGGGGGCGGGCGGCTCCACGGTGTCCAGCCAGCGGGCCAGCTCGGCGCGCCCGCCGTCGGTGATGGCGTACATGGTCCGCTCGGGGCCGCCCTCCTGCTGCGTCTCGGCGACCTCCGCGTAGCCGTCGCGTTCCAGCCGCTGCAGCGTGGCGTAGACCTGCCCGTACGCCAGCGGTTTGGCGCCCGCCAGGCGTTGATCATGCTCTTTCTTGAGCTCGTAACCGTGCTTCGGGCGCTCGGCGAGGAGGCCGAGCAGCACGTGACCGGTCGACATGATCGAGACTATACATTGAATGAATAGTCATCGTTACGGATTCCCCTCCCTGTGCGCTCGCAGACCTACGGCTCGCACGGCACCAGCACCGGCGAGCTCCACCTCGTCCCCGGGATCGGGGCCGCGCGCCCGGCGGCACCCTGCGCCTCTTCGCGTCACTTTCCGGCCCGGCCGGGGCGACCCGCGACGTCGTCATCACGCCTTAACTGGCTTTATCGCGAAACAGCGACGTTATGACCATCAAATCAATATCAACAAGGCGTCGCTAGTCGCCATCGGTTCCATAACCGTCCTCGACAGCCCACCCGCCGCGTGACTTGATCGTGACAGAAAACGTGGGGCGCGCCCCGCGGCCACGGCGCACGCCCCACCTCGGCCAGCCACAAGAACTCATCTCGGCACGAGGGAGGACAGATGGCCAGCTTGCGCCATCTCACCATCACCGTCGTGGCGGCGGCAACCCTGATCGCCATCACATCATGCGCGACGGACACCGGATCCGGGCCCTCGGGGGCGCCCGCGTCCTCACCGGCCGGCCAACCCGTGCCCGGCGGCACCCTGCGGCTCGTCGGCAGCGGCGACGTCGACCACCTCGACCCGGCCAGCGCCTACTACACGGTCACCAGCGGTCTCATCCGCGGCTACGCCCGCCAGCTCTTCGCGCTGCGCGGCGTGCCGCCGGGGGTCGACACGACCAAGGGGTTCGAGCTCGTCCCCGACGTCGCCGCCGAGCTGCCGACCGCGGCCAACGGCGGGCTGAGCGCCGACAAGCTCACCTACACGATCAAGCTGCGCGACGGCGTCCAGTGGGACACCCAGCCTCCCAGGCAAGTGACGGCCGGCGACTTCGTGCGCGGCTTCAAGCGGCTGTGCAACCCGGTCGCCGGCTCCGGCGCGCCCGGCTACTACACGAGCACGATCAAGGGCATGGCGGGGTACTGCGCCGCGTACGCCGACACGTTCAAGAAGGCCAAGCCGACGGCGCCGGCGCTGGCCGCGTACCAGAACGAGCACGACATCGCGGGCGTCCAGGCCAAGGACGACAGAACGCTCGTCTTCACCCTGACCCAGCCCGCCGGGGACTTCCTCAACATCCTGTCGCTGAACTTCTCCTCGGCGGCCCCGGCGGAGTACGACCAGTACGTCCCCGACGACGCCGCCTTCCGCCGGCACGTGATCTCCAACGGCCCGTACCGGATCAGCTCGTACGTGGCCGCCAAGTCGCTCAGGATGGAGCGCAACCCGGCCTGGAAGCAGGAGTCGGACCCGATCCGGCACCAGTACGTCAACGCCGTCGAGGTCAAGATGGGCGTCGCCGAGCCCGACGCCGTCCAGCAGCAGCTGGAGGCGGGCAGCGCCGACCTGGCATGGGACCTGCCGGTGCCGACCTCGCAGATTCCCCGGCTCAAGCGCGGCGACCCCGGCTTCCACATCTTCCCCGGCGCCGTGACGAACCCGTACCTCGTCTTCAATCTCCAGAGCAAGAACGAAAGCGGGGCCATGGGCAAGCTCAAGGTCCGCCAGGCCATCGAGTACGCGATCAACAAGGTGGCCATCGCCAAGATCTACGGCGGCTCCGACGTCGCGACCCCGCTGCACACCGCGATCCCGCCGGGCAACATCGGCTACCAGGAGTACAACCCGTACCCGACGCCCGGCGACGCCGGCGACCCGGCCAGGTGCAGGCAGCTGCTGTCCGAAGCGGGCTACCCGAACGGGCTGACCCTGATCGGCGCCTACCGCAACGCGGGCAACCACCCGGCGAACTTCCAGTCGTACTCGGCGGACCTGAAGCAGTGCGGCATCACGGTCAAGGGCCTGCCGGTCCGCCAGGGGGACTACTACGGCGCGTTCTTGCAGAACACCTCCATCGCCAAGGCCAGCAAGTGGGACATCTCGGCCCCCGGCTGGGTGCCCGACTGGTACGGCAACAACGGCCGCTCGACCATGCAGCCGCTGTTCCAGACCAACTGCAACCCCGGCACCAGCAACTACGGCTGCTACCGCAACCCGAAGGTGGACGGCCTGATCGAGCAGGCGCTCACCGAGACCGACACCACCAAGGCGGCGGCGCTGTGGCACCAGGCCGACCAGGCGGTGATGGCGGACGCGGTGATCGTGCCGTTCAACAACCAGAACACGCCGATCTACCACAACAAGCGGGTGCGGAACGCGCTGTACCTGCCGGCGTTCCAGCTCTATGACATCACCAACCTCTGGCTGAGCCCGAACACCCCGTGACCGGCGGTGCCCGGCGGGCCGCCCCATGGCCCCGCCGGGCACCTCGAGGAGGACACATGAGCCTGCTTGAGGTGACGGACCTCCGGGTGGCCTTCCCCACGTCCGACGGCGTGGTGCAGGCTGTGCGCGGGTTGACGTTCACCATCGCACCAGGCCGGACGCTGGCGATCGTCGGCGAGTCCGGCAGCGGCAAGACCGTGAGCACCCAGGCCATCCTCGGCCTCACCCCGGGTGCCGACATTTCAGGAACCGCTCTGTTCGACGGCGTCGATCTGCTGCGGCTCGACCGCGACCAGCTCCGCCGCATCCGGGGCGCGGAGATCAGCGTGGTCTTCCAGGACCCGCTGACCAGCCTGCACCCGCTCTACAAGGTCGGCCGGCAGATCGAGGAGCTGATCCGGGTGCACCGCCCGGAGACCTCGAAGGCCGAGGCCAGGCGGCGGGCGGTGGAGCTGCTCGGCCTGGTCGGCATCCCGCGCCCCGAGCGCCGGGCCGACGACTACCCCCACCAGTTCTCCGGCGGCATGCGGCAGCGCGCGATGATCGCGATGGCGCTCGCGCTCAACCCCAAGCTCATCGTGGCCGACGAGCCGACCACCGCGCTCGACGCCACCGTCCAGGCGCAGATACTGGAGCTGATCGCGCGGGTGCAGGCCGAGTTCGGCATCGCGCTCGTGCTCATCACCCACGACCTCGGCGTGGTGGCCGGGATGGCCGACGAGGTCATGGTCATGTACGCCGGGCTCGTGGTGGAGCGCTCGGACCGGCGCACGCTCTACTACCGGCCCCACCACCCGTACACGAAGGGCCTGCTGGAGTCGATCCCGGGCAGCAGCGGCGACCGGGGCGGCCGGCTGCGGCCCATCCCGGGCTCCCCGCCCAGCCTGATCGCGATCCCCTCCGGCTGCGCCTTCCACCCGCGCTGCCCGTACGCCATGCCGGTCTGCGCCGCCGAGCGGCCGCCGCTCGCCCCGGTCACCGGCTCCGGCGGGCACGCCTCGGCCTGCTGGCTGCCGCACGAGGCGGTCGGGCTGGGCGCGGCGGCGGAGGCGTTGCGGCTGCGGGCGAAGGAGGCGTGATGCTGCTCGAAGTGGACGGCCTGGTCAAGCACTTCCCCATCACCAGCGGCCTGCTCGTGAAGCACACGATCGGCCGGGTGCAGGCAGTGGACGGCGTCGCATTCGAGCTGGCCGCCGGCGAGACGCTCGGGCTGGTCGGCGAGACCGGCTGCGGCAAGTCCACGCTCGCCCGCTGCGTCGCCGGGCTGCACCCGGTCACGGCGGGCCGGGTGCGCTTCGACGGCCAGGACATCACGAACCTGCCCAGACGGCGCATGCGGGCCTTCCGCCGCGACATCCAGATGATCTTCCAGGATCCGTACGGCGCGCTGAACCCGCGCCGCCGCGTCGGCTCGATCATCGCCGACCCGCTGGTGATCCACCGGGCGGCGAGCGGGCCGGAGCTGCGCCGTACCGTCCAGGAGCTGATGGAGCGGGTGGGGCTCAACCCCGAGCACTACAACCGCTTCCCCGCCGAGTTCTCCGGCGGGCAGCGGCAGCGCATCGGCGTGGCGCGGGCGCTCGCGCTGCGCCCCCGGCTGATCATCTGCGACGAGCCGGTGTCGGCGCTCGACGTGTCCATCCAGGCGCAGATCCTCAACCTGCTCAAGGACCTCCAGGACGACTACGGGCTGACCTATCTGTTCATCGCGCACGACCTGTCGGTGGTGCGGCACATCAGCGACCGCATCGCGGTCATGTACCTGGGCAAGATCGTCGAACTGGCGGGCGCGGACGAGCTGCACGACGCGCCGCGGCATCCGTACACGGCCGCGCTGCTGTCGGCCACCGCCGTCGCCGACCCGGACGAGGCGGAGCGGCGGCAGCGCGTCATCCTGACCGGCGACGTGCCCTCCCCCATCGACCCGCCTTCCGGGTGCCGCTTCCATCCGCGCTGCCCGAAGGCGCGGGAGGTCTGCGCGTCCGCGGAGCCCGTACTGGAGTCCAAGGAGCATCCGGTGGCCTGCCACTTCCCCGTCTCCGCCGGCGAGGACCTGACCGCGGGGAGGCCGGCATGACCCTCACCGAGCTACGACCCGACGTCGTCACCGACCATGCCGTCACCGGGCGCAGCCCCTGGCAGCTGGCCTGGCGGCGGATCGTGACCGACCGGGTGGCGCTGGCGTCCGGGCTGGTCGTCCTGGCGCTGTGCGCCCTGGCCCTGGCCGCGCCGCTCATCGCCGCCTGGAACGGGCACGACCCCGACGAGCAGTTCCGCGACACCGGCGTCACTGACGAAGGGCTTCCGGTGGCCCCCAACGGAGAGTTCTGGTTCGGCACCGACCGGCTGGGGCGCGACCTGTTCGTCCGCGTCCTGTACGCGGCGCGCGTCTCGCTGCTCGTCGGCGTGGTCGCCACCGGGATGGCCGCGCTGGTAGGGGTGGTCGTCGGGTTGCTGGCCGGCTATTACGGCGGGGTCGTCGACACGATCCTGCCGCGGGCCATGGACGTGGTGCTGTCGTTCCCCTACCTGATCTTCGCCATCGCGGTCGTGTCCATCGCCGGGCCGTCGCTGAGCGCCACGATCGGGGTGATCGCCTTCTATTCCTGGGCGGCCATCGCCCGCATCGTCCGCGGGCAGACGCTGACGTTGAAGGAACGCGAGTACGTGGAGGCGGCCAGGTCGATGGGCGCGGGCGACTTCCGGATCATGTTCGTGGACATCCTGCCGAACCTGCTCGCCCCCGTCATCGTCCTGACCACCCTGCTCGTGCCGGTGGCCATCGTCTTCGAATCGACGCTGTCGTACCTCGGGCTGGGCATCACCCCGCCCACCCCGTCCTGGGGCAATCTGCTCAGCGAGGCGCAGGGGTTCTACCGGGTCGCCTGGTGGTACCTCAGCTGCCCCGCCGTCGCGCTCCTGCTCACCACGCTCGCGTTCAACCTGGTCGGCGACGGCGTCAGGGACGCCATCGACCCGCGCATGGAGCGCCTGTTCGGCCGCCGCAGAAACGCGCGCAGAAAAGCACGCGGAAACGCACCCGGAGACGCACGTGGAGACGCACATGGAGACGCGCCCGGAGACGCGCCCGGAGACGCACGTGGAGACGCGCCCGGAGACGCACGTGGAAGCTCGCGCCGTGAGCGCCGTCGTTCTCGTCTGGAGGGCTGATGCTGCACAGGTTCCTCCTCCGCCGGGTCCTGCTGGGCCTGCTGGTGCTCTGGCTGGTCACGCTGGGCACGTTCCTGCTGTTCTTCGTCGCGCCCGGCGATCCGGCCCGTACGCTCGCCGGGCGGCAGGCCACGCCCGAGCAGGTCGAGCTGATCCGCCACAACCTCGGCCTCGACCTCCCGGTGCTCGTCCAGTACGGCTCCTACCTCGGGCGGCTGCTGCACGGGGACCTGGGACAGTCCTACTTCTCCGGCGAGTCCGTCGGCAGGCTGCTCGCCGGGGACTTCCCGCCGACGTTCTCGCTGGTGCTGGGCGGCGCGGTGCTCTGGCTGGCGATCGGCGTGGGGGCGGGCGTGCTCAGCGCGACCAGGGCCCGCTCGCTGCTCGACCGGGCGGTGACGCTGGTCGCCCTGGCGGGGGTGTCGATGCCGACGTTCGTCGTGGGGCTGCTCCTGCTGTATTTCCTGTTCTTCCAGCTCTCCATGGCGGGGGCGCCGATCCTGCCGCCCGACTCGTACGTGCCGTTCTCGGAGAACCCCGGCGAATGGGCACGCCACCTGATCCTGCCCTGGATCACCCTGGCCACCGTGCAGGCCGCCTCTTACACAAGGCTCACCCGCGGCTCACTGCTGGACGTCCTCGGCGAGGACTACATCCGCACCGCCCGCGCCAAGGGCGTGCCGGAGCAGCGGGTGATCTACCGGCACGGGCTGCGGGCCGCGCTCACGCCCGTGGTGACGCAGCTCGGCGTGGACGTGGGCACGCTCATCGGCGGCGTGGTCGTGACCGAGTCGGTGTTCGGGCTCGGGGGCGTGGGCCAGGCGGTGGTGCAGGCGTTCGTCAGCGGGGACCTGCCGGTCATCATGGGGGTGGTCATCCTCGCCACGACGGCCGTCATCGTGGCCAACCTGCTGGTGGACCTCGCGTACGGCCTGCTCGACCCGCGCGTCCGCATCACCTGACGCGGACCGGGCCGGCCGCGCTGGAACAGGCGCGGGTCCGGGTGTTGCATGGGCGTCGAGGGCCGGCGGCGCGATCCGGCCCTCGAAGATCCGCGTGGAGACAGGGAGCCGGGATGGACATCACGGACGGTGCTATGGACGGCGCTATGGACGGGGCCCGCGACCGGCCGGGACGAGATCAGGGCGAGGCTTCGCGGCCGGCCCGCCGGGGGAAACCGGCGACGCCCTTGCGCCGGCTCGGCGTGGCCTGCGTCGTCGTGCTGGTGATCGCCTGCCTCGCCTACCTCGCGACGGTCCCCTTCGGGCTGGTGGCCGCCGGCGACCGGCTGCAGCTCCCGGAGATCGCGCTGGCCGTCGCGCTGCTCGCCGTCGCGGCCTTCTCGGCCTCCTCCTACTCCATCACCGACTTCACGATCGGGCCCGGCGGATTCAGCGCGCGGCTCGCCGCGTACGAGGAGCGCCAGGACTCGCTCGAATCCGAGGTCCACGCGCTGCGGGTGGCGCTGACCGGGCTCGTGACCAAGTACGAGTGGGACCATCTGCGCAGGCTCAAGGAGCAGCAGACCGTGCGAGTCAGATTCCGCGAGGACCGGAAGCTCCAGCTCGAGCTCGAACGGCTCGACGCGATGGGCTTCATCCAGCCCACGGACGAGGCTCGCGGCCTCAACGCCATAGCGGACGACCACGCGAACGATCAGGCGGAGTTCGATCTCAAGGACTATGTCAGGATCACCGGCGACGGTGCGGATTATCTCGAGCTGCGCGAGCGCCTGAAGGGCGGACGGCAGCGGCTGGGGCCTCGGAAGGGGTAGCCGCCTGCCTTCCTGCGGCGCTCTCCGGAATCTTGGGGTTTGGGAATGTCCGGATCTGGTTTACGCTCGGGCCTAGCGAGGGGAGTACTTCGCAAGTGCCGATCCGGTCAGTACGGACGTACCGACGTCCCCGGACGGCCGCCCGCCAACCCCCGGGTGAAGGAGACCTCGAACGGCTGAGTCACGTTCGAGGAGGTTCCATGTCACCGGGGATGCTTTCGGCTGCGTCTGCCCCGAGCAGCGTCGCTTCTGTCACCCTGTGGTCGGTCACCGTCGCCGGCCTGCTCCTGCTGCTGGTGGTCGACATCGTGCTGACCAGGAGGCCGCACGAGGTCGGGCTGCGCGAGGCCGTCACGTGGTCGGTGTTCTATCTGGTGCTGCCGGTGGTGTTCGCCGGCTATCTGTGGGGCGCGTTCGGCACCACCGTCGCGGTCGAGTTCTTCACCGGATACGTGGTGGAGAAGTCTCTGTCGGTGGACAACCTGTTCGTGTTCATGCTGCTCCTGGCCGCCTTCGCGGTGCCGGCCGAGCTGACCCAGCGGGTGCTGCTGTACGGGATCGTCGGGGCCCTGGTGCTGCGGGCGATCTTCATCGCGCTGGGGGCGGCCGCCCTCCAGAGCGGCACGTGGGTGTTCCTGCTGTTCGGAGCGGTGCTCCTCGCGACGGCCGGAAAGGTGCTCAAGGAGGCCAGGAAGGGAGAGTCGCACACGGTCGACATCGACTCCATGCGGAGCGTGCGGCTGCTGCGCCGCTTCGTCCCGGTCACCGGCGACTACCGCGGCTTCCGCCTGTTCGTGCGGGAAGGGGGCCGGCTGGCGATCACCCCGCTGGCGCTGGCCACGGTGGCGGTGTTCGCCACCGACATCGTCTTCGCCGTCGACTCGGTGCCCGCGGTGTACGGCGTGACGGAGGACCCTTTCCTCGTCTTCGCCACGAACGCCTTCGCCCTGCTCGGCCTGCGGGCGCTGTACTTCGTGCTGCGCAGCGCGCTGGCCCGGCTGCGGCATCTCAACTACGGGCTGGCGATCATCCTGGCCTTCATCGGGATCAAGCTGCTCCTGCACTGGGCGCACGGCATCTGGGCCTGGGTGCCGGAGATCCCCACTCCGGCCTCGCTCGGCGTCATCGTCACGGTCCTGCTCAGCGTCACCATCACGAGCCTGCGGGCCGAGCGCGCCGAGCGGCCGGCGGCCGAAGGCTGACGTACGGAGTGACCGTGGCGGGCCGCGGTCACTCCACTCGCCAGTCCTCCTCCCGCGGCGGATAGGCGAACGTCTGGTTGTCGGCCCACCCCTGCCCGATGATCCGGTAGCCGTGGGCGGCCTCGCTCGCGGTGTGCCGGAGGCCGACGTCGAGTGTGTCGGCGACGGCCCAGGAGCCGCCCACGTGCTGCTCGACGACGTAGCGGAACTCGTTGAAGCCCAAGGAGGAGGACATGAACGTGTTGCCGATGGCGAGCGTACGCCGTCCTTCCGTCAGGGCCCGCGGGATGGTGACGACCTGGTCCCGCCACTTGTAGGTGGCGTCGCCGGGCAGCGGCCGCCAGATCGCGGCCGGGCGGCCGTTGACGGTGATGACGGCGTACTGCATGGCGACGCCGGCGTCCATGCGGCGGACCAGCCGCACGCCGGCGTTGGCCGGGTCGACGGTCACGGTGAACCAGCTCGATCCGCCCGGGCCGAACGCGCGGCCGTCGTCGCTGAGAATGTGGCCGGGGTCGGCGGCGGCGGATCCACCGGACGCGGCGCGCGGTGACGCCATCCGCTGAGCGACGACGACGCCGGCCAGGGCCGCGACACCCAGCACGGCCGACACGGCCGACAGGACGGCCCGGCGCCGGCCCCAGGCGCGGGTCGGGGGTCGGGCGCTGATGGGGGCCGGCTCTTCCTCGCCCGGTGCGCCGGGGGTCTCGTCCGGGCGTTCGCTCTCCGCGTGGACGGGCAGCCGGGTGACCCGCAGCCGATCCCACGCTCGTTCCCACGCGGGGAGCTGATCGCCGGGCACCCGGCACGCCCGCAGGAACGCCACCATCACCGCCTTCTTCGGGAAGCGCCGCCCGGCCAGCATGTCGGCACAGGTGGCGCGCGGCAGCCGGGCCCCGCCCGCTTTGTCGGCCCGCGCCTGCAGCTCCCGCAGGGACGCGTCGGCCTGGGCGAACTGCAGGTTCAGCAGCCTGACCAGGTCCTGGTGACACGTCACCGCGTCGGGCCCCTGATGGATGGGGACCGAAGCCGGACCTACCCCCGGGCCGTCGCCGCGAGGATCGCCGCCGCCGTCCGGATCCGCGCTCATCTGCTCTTTCGCCCCGCCCTTCCCTGCCCGGAGCCATCATTCCGCCCGACAGTGTACGAACGATTACCCACCGTGTCCGGCGATGTCCACGAGCGGTGCCCCGCTGTCCGCGTCCGTCCGCGTCCATCCGCGGCCGTCTGTGACCGTCCGGGCCCGTCTATGTCCGTCCGGGCCCGTCTGGCCGGGACCGGAAGCGGTCGAGTCCGTCCGAAGCCCTGTTGGACACCTCTCCGGCCCGGCTTTGCTGTCCGTCGAAGCCAGACAGGAGCGAGCAGCCATGCGGCGACGTGCACCACTCCCCGCCCCCAGCGACCCTCCCGGGCCGCGCGGTCCCCCGGAACCACGCGCACCGCGAACCCGAACGATCGACTCAACGGACGACACAAGGAGCATCAGATGACCATCACCACCGGCGAGGACAAGAAGGCGGCGCTGCGCGAGCACCCGGCCGTGGCCCAGGTACTGGCCCAGTTCGGCGACGACACCGAGAGCCTGCTCGACGAGCTGGCGGCCGGGCTGAGCCCCGAGCAGATCCAGGCCATTCCCCTGTCGCCCGCGATGCCGCCGGACGCCGGCCCCCTGGACGGCCTCAACTGCCTGCGCGCCCAGGCCGTCTATGCGGTCTACCAGCTGTTCGGCATGGCGGTCTGCAGCATCGTCGGCGGCTTCACCGGAGGGCTGGCCGCCATCGCCTGCCGGCTGATCAAGGCCGCCGCAGGCAAGGCGATCAACTGGAACAGCCTCTGTTAGCCGCCCCCGCCGAGCACCGCCCGGCCGCTGTC
>NZ_VCKX01000187.1 GCF_005889725.1 Nonomuraea zeae | reverse complement strand
GGCCCGGCCGCCGGGTTGCGGCGGGGTGGCAGGCGGCGGGCGGTCGCCGGGGTGGCCCGCCCGACGCCGTGGCGCTCGGCCAGCTCCCTGACCTGGGCGCTGATGCGCTGCTGGTAGGACTTCGGCGCGTAGGCGCCCCGGCCGTAGAGCTCCAGGTAACGCGGCATCAGCCGGGGGTGCTCGCGCGACAGCCAGCCCAGCCACCACTCGCGCGCCCCGGGCCGCAGGTGCAGCACGATCGGGGTCACGTGGGTGGCGCCCGACAGGGCGATCTCCTTGACCGTGGCCTCCAGCTGCGCCGGGGAGTCGGTGAGGTAGGGCAGGATCGGCGCCATCAGCACGCCGCAGGCGATGCCGTTGTCGTTGAGCGTCGCGCAGACCTCCAGGCGCCGGCGCGGGTTGGGCGTGCCCGGCTCGACCGACCGCCACACCTCCTGGTCGAGGAACCCGGCCGACACGCCGGCGCTCACCTCGGTCACGTCGGCGGCCTCCGTCAGCAGGTCGAGGTCGCGCAGGATCAGGGTGCCCTTGGTGAGGATCGAGAACGGGTTGGCCGCGTCGCGCAGCGCGGCCAGGATGCCGCGCATCAGCCGGTAACGGCCCTCGGCGCGCTGGTAGCAGTCGACGTTGGTGCCCATCGCCACGTGGTGACCACCCCAGCGCGGCGCGGCCAGCTCCTTGCGGGCCAGCTCGGCGGCGTTGACCTTGACCACGATCTTGGCGTCGAAGTCCGCACCGGCATCCAAATCTAGATATTCATGCGTTTTTCGGGCAAAACAGTAAACGCAGCGGTGACCGCACCCGCGATACGGGTTGATCGTGTACTCGAACGGCACCCGGCTGGCCCCGGGAACCCGGTTGATGATGGACCTGGCCTGGATCTCATAGAAGGTCATCCCCGCGAACTCCGGGGTGTCGAACGTGCGGGTGACCGCGCCGCGGGCGAACAACGGCGCGGCCGGATCGGCCTGGCCGGCCTCGGCCAGACGCAGGTTGTCCCAGCGCATCCCATGATTAGAACAAATATTCGAGCTTGATCGCAAACCGAAAAGAGGTTGCAATTAGCTGGTCATCCCGGGGCTAATGATCTTCAGGGTTGGGCAGAAAGACGCCACAGAGCTTGCGTGCGGGAGGTGCGCCTATGGCCTGGTCGCAGGACGAGGAGCGGATGCTGGCCCAGATCGAGCAGCACCTCGTCGACGACGATCCGCGACTCGTCGCACGACTGGAGTCGTTCAACGAGCGGGTGCGTCGTAGCGAGGCGAGGTCCAAGGGGCAGGACGCCGATGGTCCGAGGCGCCGCCCACGCCGTTCGACGGTCATCATCCTGATCAGCTGGCTGCTCATCGCCACGCTGGTCGCCACACTTCTGATCATGGTTCTCCGCCACGAGGCCGCGGCCGCCCTGGCTCTGGCCGCGACCTTCTGACCGTCACTCTTCCCGCACTCTTCCCGCACTCTTCTGGCACTCTTCCGACCCTCGGGCCGCGAGGGCGGGCCTCACGCGTTCGTCCACACCCCGCAGGGTCTCGTAGCCGATCACGACGATGTCCTCCCGCCGGAGGAGCTCACGAGCCTCCGGTGAGATGAGGGACTCGTAGTCGCTCCAGCGCACCCGCCACCCCGTCCGGATCGGCCGCCCGCAGTTCAGCGTTCCCGAGCCCGGGATGCATCGCCCACTCGCTCGACGACCGGCAGGCCGCGCGCCCGCGGCAGCTCTGGCATGCCCCGCGGCCGGGCACGGCGTCATCAGGCGGCACGAGGCGACGGGGGAGAGTCGACCGGTTATTTGGGGAGGTCAGTGCAGGCCGCGCTTGCCGGGCGCCCAGAACGGCTTGACCTTGATCGAGGCGCGCGGCCAGTTGCGCTCCCGTACAAGATGGTCGCGGATCATCTGGCAGGTCCGCGCCTCGCCCGCCAGGTAGGCGGCCCCCGTGTTGCCGGGCAGGTCGAGGGCGGCCACCGCGTCGAGCAGCGTCTTCGAGGAGGCGGCGGGCGCTCCGCGCCGGTGCGCCCGGCGCAGCTCGTACGGCCCCGGCATGGGCAGGTCGTGCTCGGCCGACTCGCTCTCCAGCACCCCGTGCACCTCGGCGCCCGGTCCCAGGTCGCGCAGCATCGGCCCGAAGGCCGCGCTCGCCGTCTCGTCCCCGGCGAACAGGTGGAACGGCGCATCGTCGCGGGTGAAGAAGTCGCCCTGCGGCCACCAGAACGTCACCGTGTCCCCGGGAGCCGCCTCCCTGGCCCACCGCAGCCCGATGCCGCCCGCGCGGCCGTCCTGAGTGCCGTCCCGGGGGCCGTACAGGTGCGCCCGCAGCTCCAGTGACCGCGCCTCGCGGTCGAAGTCCCAGATCGTGTACGTGCGCAGCGTGTCGGCCGGCCGCAGCATCCCGCGCACCGACAGGGGGTCGTTGAGCTGGACCCTGATGTGCTGCCCCGCCCGGTAGGGGAAGGCGATCGGGACCCCGGCCACCAGCCGGATCCGCCGCATCGTGGGTGTGACGAGCCCGGCGTCGGTGACCTTCGCCTCCATGACGTACTTGGCGAGCGCGCTCGCCAGCGGATTGCGGGCCATGCAGAACTCCTTACGGCTAGTAGATTTACTTAGAGCCATTAAGGAAACATAGATGCCCTAGGATGTCAACGGATGTTCAGGGATGTCCAGGGGAAGAGGTGGACGATGGCCGCGCAGGGCCCCGGCAGGCGGGCGAGGGTTCGGCAGGCGACGCTGGCGGAGATCCGCGCCGTCGCGCGCCGGCTGCTGATCGAGCAGGGCTCGGCCGCCGTGACGATCAACGCCGTGGCCAGGGAGATGGGGATGAGCGGCCCGGCGCTCTACCACTACTTCGCCGGCCACGAGGAGCTGGTCACGGCGGTGACCGTCGACTTCTTCCGCGAGCTGACGGCGGAGATGGAGGCGGCGCGCGACGCCTGCCCGCCGGGCGACCACGGGCGCAGGCTGCTGGCGACGTGCCGGGCGATGCGGGGCTGGGCGATCGCGCACCGGGCGGAGTTCGGGTGGATGTTCGCCAGCCCGATCAGCGGCGGCCCGCGGCCCGGCTCACCGCGCGACATGGCCGGGCACGCCTTCGGCGAGGTCTTCTTCGAGGAGATGGCAGAGCTGTGGCGGACCAGGCCGTTCCCGCTGCCCGCCCCGGAGCGGCTCGACCCGGCCATCAGGGAGCAGCTGCGCGACTTCGCCGCCGAGCACGCGGCCGGGGTGCCGGTGGAGGCCGTGCACGTCTTCCTGACGTGCTGGATCAGGCTCTACGGGCTGCTGTGCATGGAGGTGCTCAACCAGCTCGACTTCGCCTACTCGGACCTGGGGCCGGTGTTCGAGGAGTGCCTGCGCGAGCTGGCGCCCGTACTCGGGATCGACTACGACGCCGCGACCGGTGCGGTCGCGGCGTCGTGACGCGCGGCCCGCTTCAGGTGGTGGCCAGGGCCACGGTGGGGGACAGGCGGGCGGCCCGCATGGCCGGGTAGATCCCGGCGGCCGTGCCGATGAGCAGCGTGGCGGCGATCGCGCCGCCCAGCGCCCACGGCGGCACCACCGGCGGCCAGTCGCGCCACAGGGCGTACGCGGTCGTGGCCAGCGCGCCGAGCACGGACCCGGCCACTCCGCCGAGCGCCGACAGCAGCAGCGACTCCGACAGGAACTGCAGGCGCACCTGCCCGCGCGTGGCCCCCAGCGAGCGGCGCAGGCCGATCTCCTTGCGGCGTTCCAGCACCGAGATGACCATCGTGTTGGCTACCCCGACGCCGCCCACGAGCAGCGCCACCGCGCCCAGCCCGAGCAGCAGGCCGGTGAACGCGCCCGCCGCGGCCGCCTTGGCGGCCAGCGCGTCCGACGGCCTGCTGACCGTCACCTCCTCCGGGTTCTCCGGGTTGACCGTGCGCGGCAGCACCTCACGCACCGACTCCACCGCCGCGTCGGACGAGCGCTCGTAGATGGTCGTCGGATAGCCGTCGAACCCGAGCAGCTCCCGCGCCGCCGGGAACCCGACCAGGGCCGAGCGCTCGATCTCCGGCGCGAGCGGCATCGGCCCGAGGATCCCGACGACCGTGAACCACCGGCCCCCCATCCACACCTGCACCCCGGTCCTGGTCAGGCCGAGCCGCTCGGCCGCCACCGAGCCGAGCACGACGGCCGGCTGCTCGGCGGTGGCCGCGTTCAGCCAGGCGCCCTTGGCCGCCGCGCCTTCGAGGGTGGTCAGCAGGCCGGTGCTGGCGGCCTGGACGGAGATGCCGCCGGTGACGGACTCAGGGATGTGGTTGTTGCGCCGTACGGTCGCCTCGACGCCGCCGGTGGCGGCGGCCGTGCGGACCGGGCGGATGCGCTCGACCATGGCCAGCGCGCCGGTGGGCAGCTTGGCGTCCTCCCCGAACATGGTCTGGCCGGGCGCGACGGTCAGCAGGTTCGTGCCGAGCCGGTCGAGCTGGCGCAGGAGCTGCTCGCGCGAGGAAGCCGAGATCCCGATCACGGCGATCATCGTGGCGATGCCGATGGCGATGCCGAGCGCGGAGAGGATCACTCTCGCCGGGCGGGCACGCAGCCCGGCGGCGCCCACCCGCAGCACGTCGCCGGGGCCGAGCCGGCCGGGCGCCAGCGGCGCGCCGGTCCCCCCGGCGTCCGCAGGGTCCGTTCGGGTGTTCGCGGGACCCGCGGCGGTCTCGTCCCGTCCCGTGCGGGCACGCCGTCGGGAGGCCGTCATCGCCCGGCTCCCTTCAGCAGCGCGACCGGGCCCAGGTTGTCGTGCTCGTGGCCGTCGACGATCAGGCCGTCGCGCAGGCGCACCTGGCGGGGGCACCAGCCGGCGATCTCCGCGTCGTGGGTGATGACGGCGACCGTGGTGCCGGACTCGTGCAGATCGGCCAGCACACGCAGGACGTCGGCGCCCGCGGTGGAGTCCAGATTGCCCGTCGGCTCGTCGGCCAGCAGCAGCGGCGGGTCGCCCACGACGGCGCGGGCGACCGCGACCCGCTGCTGCTCGCCGCCGGACAGCTCGGCCGGCCGGTGCCCCAGCCGGTGCCCGAGCCCCACCCGTTCCAGGGCGGCGGCGGCGCGCTCGCGGCGTATGCGGCGGTTGGTGCCGGTGTAGAGCAGGCCGTCGGCCACGTTGTCCAGCGCGCTGACACCCGGGGCCAGGTGGAACTGCTGGAAGACGAACCCCAGGTGACGCGAGCGCAGCGCCGACAGCTCGCGGTCCGACAGCGTGGCGACGTCGTGCCCGGCGACGCGCACGACGCCGGTGGTCGGGCGGTCGAGCGTGCCGATCATGTGCAGCATGGTCGACTTGCCCGATCCGGACGGCCCGACGATGGCCAGCAGGTCGCCGCGGACGACGGTGAGATCCACCCCTCGTAGCGCGTGCACGGGCCCGGCGTAGGTCTTCCGCACCTCGCGCAGCTCCACGATGGCCGGGCCGCCGGCCGGCGCGACGCATCCCGGGGGAGCGCCGGGGCGGAAGAGGGGCGTGCTGATCGGCGCGGCGGTCGGGGTCGTCGCGATCGGCGGCACCGTGCTGGCCGTGTTCCTGTCGCTCCAGCAGTCGCCACCCGCCCAGCCCGTCACCGCCTCCGAGAAGGCCACGCCGGGCACGGAGAACACCCAGCCCATCGACAAGCGGTCGGTGACGGCACTCGCCCCGCGCGCGCTGAAGGTGACCGCCGACCAGGGCGCCCTGGTCGAGCTGCGCTGGACGCTCCCGGCCGACGCCCGCCGCTATCCGGTGGTCCTCCAGCGCTCCCCGGTCAAGAAGGGCGAGCAGGCCATCACCGCCCTGACCCAGGGCACCACCTCGACCCGCGTGGCCGGCCTCGACCCGGACGCCGGTTACTGCTTCCTGGTCGGCGTCCCGCTGCGCATCTCGGAGAGCACGACGGTCGCCTGGTCCAAGCCGACCTGCATCAGAGGCGCGGTGGCCCGCTCAGCCCAGTAGTTTGCGCGCCGCCTGCTCGATCTCCGACTCCGACAGCAGCACGTGATCGGCCGCGCCGCCGAGCGGGATGAAGCTGTCGGCCGAGGTCACCCGGGCGATCGATCCGGTGAACCCGGCGTCGACCAGCTCCGTGACGATGCCTTCCGAGACGCCCCCGGAGTGCCGGGTCTCGTCGGCGATCAGCACGTTGCCGGTCAGCTCGGCCGCCCGCAACAGGTCGTCCAGCGGCAGCGGCGCCAGCCAGCGCAGGTCGAGCACGCGGCAGCCGTACCCCTCCTGGGTCAGCCGCACCGCGGCCCGCAGGCTCATCCGCAGCCCGTTGCCGAACGTCACGATCGTCAGATCGCGCCCGTCGCCGTAGGAGCGCGCCCGCCCGATGGGCACGTGCGTCTCCGCCCACCGCGAGGGCGGAGCGTACGGGGCCAGCCAGCCGCCGTCGCCCTCGTCGAACAGGTCACGCGTGTGATAGAGCGCGATCGGCTCCAGGAACACGCACACCGATCCGGAGGTGCTGGCCGCCGCCAGGCAGGTGCGCAGCATGGCCGAGGCGTCGTCGGGACGCGACGGGGAGGCGATGACCAGCCCGGGGATGTCGCGCAGCGCGGCCACCGCGTTGTCGTTGTGGAAGTGGCCGCCGAACCCCTTCTGGTAGGCGTACCCGGCGACCCGCACCACCATCGGGTTGACGTAGGAGCCGCGCGAGAAGAACGACAGCGTGGCCGCCTCGCCTCTGATCTGGTCGAGCGCGTTGTGCAGGTAGGCCAGGTATTGGATCTCCGGCACCGGGAGCTGCCCCGACACGCCCGCGCCGAGCGCCAGCCCGAGGATGGCCTGCTCGTCGAGCAGCGTGTCGAACACCCGCCCGGGCCCGAACCGCTTCTGCAGCCCCCTGGTCACGCCGTAGACGCCGCCCTTCTTGGCGACGTCCTCGCCGAACACCGCCATCTCCGGATAGCCCGCCAGCGCGTCGGCCAGCGTGCGGTTGATCGCCTGGGAGAGCGTCTGCGGCCGCTCGTCCTCCGGCAGCGCGCCGGCGAACGCCTTCTCCCTGACCGAGGCCGGGGCCGCCATCGGGCTGATCCTGGCGATCAGCTCCGGGCTGCGCGGCGCGATCGGCTCCATGACCTCCGTGGCCGAGCCGAGCCGCGGGCTGCGGGTCGTCTCCAGCGCGATCCGCAGAATGTGCTCGCGCGCGGTCTCGTATCTCTTGAGCAGCTCTTCCGGGGTGTCCAGCCCGGCCTCCACGAGCAGGGCCGCGGTGCGTACGAGGGGGTCGCGTTCGACGCCGGCCCTGATCTCGCGCTGCGTGCGGTAGGCCGACTCGACGTCGGACCCGGCGTGGCCCATCAGCCGCACCGTGGACAGGTGCAGGAAGGCGGGGGAGCGGTGCTCGCGTACGTGCTGGACGGCGCGGACCGCGGCGTCGTACGCGTCGGCCAGGTCGCAGCCGTCGGCGGCGAAGTATTCGATGCCGGGACGCCGCGCGGCCGCCTCCACCCAGCCCTTGGGCGTGCGGACGCTGATGCCGATGCCGTTGTCCTCGCACACGAACAGCAGCGGCAGCGCCTGCCCCTGGAAGGTCGCGTAGGAGGCGGTGTTGAAGCCGGACAGGGCACTGGCGTGGTTGATCGAGGCGTCGCCGAAGCTGCACACCGCGATCGCGTCCTCCTCCTCCCAGTTCGACCTGGCGCCGAGGGACCGCGCCCGCTCGATGGCGAACGCCACGCCCACGGCCCTCGGCAGGTGGCTCGCGATCGTCGAGGTCTGCGGGATGACGGCCAGGTCGGGATGGCCGAACACCTTGTGCCGGCCGCCGGCGATCGGCTCTTCCGCGGCCGCGGTCAGGCCCATCAGCACGTCGCGGATGCCCTGCTCGGGCACCCGTCCCGCCTGCTCCGACCGGGTCAGGTAGAAGGCGCCTGAACGGTAGTGGAGGAGCGCGGGGTCGCTGGGCCGCAGGGCGGCGGCGACGGCCGCGTTGCCCTCGTGGCCGGCGGAGCCGATCGTGTAGTAGCCCTCGTCCCGCTCGCGCAGCCAGCGGGCGGCGATGTCGAGCAGCCGGCTGTCGAGCTGGCGCTGGAACAGCCGCATGCACTGCTCGCCGGTCAGGGAGGTGCCCTCGTGGATCGGCAGCCCCGGATCTCGCGCGGGGCCCGCCTTCAGCGTCGCAACCGCCTGGGTGAAATGAGTCTCTACAGTGTCGCGCGCCACAGCATCGATTATGTCTTTGATCGGGGCCGCCGTCTGCTGGACACCGGTGACATGTTGTGGACCGGTCCGTTTGACAGCTGGCTATAACGGTTTGTCAGAATTCCCAACCTTATGGGGCGCGCGTACGTCTACTTATATGACACACGTGGCACCCTCAATGCCGCGTTGAACCACTGGGGTGTCCAGAAAGGAACCCGCATGTTACAACGCTTTCGTGTCGCCGCCCTCGCTGTAGCACTGGGTGCAGGGGTTCTCGCCCTGCCTCCTGCCGCAGCGAACGCGGCCCCCGCTCCCAGCATCTCCGATGTGAGCATCAGCCCGGCCTCGCCCGTCGTCGTCTTCGACAGCGCGGTCACCGTCACGTTCAGCTTCACCACCAAGGACGCGGGCAAGGCCGAGCTGCAGCTCAAGCCGCCCGGCCCGAGCGTCGAGAGCCCGGTCGCCCTCACGTCCGCGCCGGCCGGCCAATGGACGAAGTGGACGGGCACCAAGTCCTTCGACGGCAAGACCGCCGGTAAGTGGAGCTTCCGCGCCACCGCCCACGGTGACGGGGAGAAGTCCACGTCCGGCACGTTCGAGGTCGCCAAGGCACTCGTCACCAAGATCTCCGACTTCGACGCCAGCCCCGATCTGGTCGACAAGGGTGATGTGATCAAGGTCTCCGGCCGGCTCCTCGCCGACGGCAAGGGGTACGACGGACAGAGCGTCGCGATCACCTTCCGCGAGCGCGGCTCGGACGACTACCGCGCCGTCACCAAGCTGACGACCGGCCGTGGCGGCTGGTTCAGCGCCGCCGTCCACGCGAACGCCACCGGCTGGTGGCGGGCCGAGTTCGCCCGCACATCCACCGCGACGGCCTCCGTCAGTGACGCCGACCGGGTCGACGTCAGGCGCGGGAACCTCGGCAGCAGGATCGTCGGCTTCGACGCCCGCCCCGAGCCCGTGGACAAGGGCGACACGCTCACCTTCACCGGCGCCCTGCGGGTCGAGGGCCGCGACGGCGTGGCCGGGCAGCGCGTGGGCATCTTCTTCCGGGCCGACGGCTCGCGCAGGTGGGAGTACGTCACCAGTGACGTGACCGGCCGGCACGGGCGCTTCGAGGCCGCCGCCACCGCGGTGACCTCCGGCTGGTGGCGCGCCGAGTTCGCGGGCGCGCGCGGCGTCAACGGCGCCGTGAGCGACGCCGACTGGGTCAAGGTCGACCAGCCCGCCCCGCCGCCCGAGGTGGACAAGGCGGACACCCGGCTGATCAAGTTCAACGCCTACCCCGAGCCGGTCAAGCGCGGCAGGTACCTGAAGTTCAAGGGCCGGCTGCAGGTCGACGACGAGGGCTCGTGGGAGGGCTACTCGGGCCGGGTGGCGCTGTACTTCAAGCCGCTGCGCTCGAAGAAGTGGCAGTACGTGAAGACGACCACGGCCAGCGACAGCGGGCGTCTTTACACCAGGGTCAAGGCCTGGAACTCGGGCTACTGGAAGTTCGTGTTCAGCGGGGACGAGGACACGTACGGCGACACCAGCCGGCGTGACTACGTCCGCGTGAAGCGCTGATCATCTGAGACGGGAACAGGCCCGGGGGACCACCCCGGGCCTTTCCTTGTACGGCCTCAGGCGGGCAGCTTGTCCTCTATCCGGAGGAGGATGGACTTGAGATCCGCGATCTCCTTGTCCACGGATTCGAACCGCTCGTCCACCTGCCGGGCGTGCTGGCCCATGAATGCCTCGATCCGATCGAACCGAGCCTCGTGCGCGCCAAGCCGCTGGTAGGCCTTGTCGACCTGTAGCTCCATCCGCGCGAAGTTGTCGCTCATTTCCTCTCGGACATTCAGGATCTGCTCGTTGAGATCAACGAGGCGCTGGTCGACCCCTGCGAGATGTTGGTCGACGCCTGTGAGGCGTTCGTCGACCCCTTCGAGGCGTTGGTCGACGCCTGTGAGGCGTTCGTCGACCCCTTCGAGGCGTTGGTCGACGCCTGTGAGGCGCTCGTCAACCCCTTCGAGGCGTTGATCAACTCCTTCGAGGCGGTCGTCGACCTTGGTGAGACGTCCCTGTGTCTCCTTGTGAACCTTGTCGATCTTGGCGAGGACGTTCCGCCCGACGATGTCGACGCGGTCATGGAGTGACGTGAAGCGGACGGCGATGCTATGGCCGGGCATGCCGCTCACTGTAGCCGTTTCGAGAGCCACGACCCGGCTTTCGAGGTCATGTAGCTTCTCCTGGAGGTCCAGCATTCGGATGTGCTCCTCGTTGGGAGGGAGGGTGGAAGGGAGCCGCGCGGCACATCGGGAAAGATACCCTCCGTAACAGATCGCTCGCAGTCAGATGCGAAAGCCTGTCCTATTCCGCCCGCCTGAACTCCGCGATCCCCACCCCCAGCAGCACGGCCCCGAGCGCCGCCACGATGCCCAGCTCCAGCGGCACCGGCACCTGGAAGTCGAACCACCTCACCCCCGGGTTCAGCACCGCGTTGACCTGGGCGGGCACGTCCAGGTGCGAGAAGACCGCCTCCCGCATCGGGTCCACCGCGTACGTCATCGGGTTGACCACGGTGAGCACGTGCAGCCACGACGGCAGGTTGGCCAGCGGGAACATCGCCCCCGACAGGAACATCATCGGCATGATCGCCATCTGCATGAGACCGAAGAAGGTCTGCATGTTCTTCATCCGCGCCGCCAGCATCACCCCGAACGCCGTGATCGTGAACGCCGCCAGGAACATCTCCGCCAGCAGCGTGACGAACAGCGTCGGCGAGTACGGCACCCCCACGAGCCCCGCCATGGCGAGGATGACGACGCCCTGCCCGGTGGCCACGATGGCCCCGCCCAGGCACTTGCCGACCACGATCGCCCCCCGCGAGACCGGCGCGACGAGCATCTCCCTGAGGAAGCCGAACTCGCGGTCCCACACGATGGACCCGGCCGAGAACATGCCCGTCATGATCACGGTCATGGAGATCATGCCGGGATACATGAAGGTCCGGTAGTCCACCCCCGGGATCGACCCCTGCACCAGCGAGCCCAGCCCCGTGCCCATGACGAACAGCCACAGCACGGGCTGCATGAGCATGGACAGCATGCGGGTGCGGTCGTTGACGAAGCGCAGCATCTCCCGGTGGAGCACGACCTTGACGGCCCGGAAGTCGTGACCGGCGCTGCGGGCCGGCACCCGGACGCTGATGGCCTCTGTCGCCATGACTATCGCCTCGCCATCGCTCTCATCCACGCCATGTTGTCGGCGCCGGCCTCGGCGTCGCGGATCGTGGAGCCGGTGTAGGACATGAACACGTCGTCGAGTGACGGGCGGGAGACGCTGACCGACTTGATCGGCATGCCCAGCTCGGCGAAGAGCCGGGGCACGAACTCCTCGCCCGAGGCCACCGCGAACGTCACCGCGCCCTCGTGCACGGCCGCCTCCAGCCCGAACCGCTCGCCCAGCGCCTTGATCGCGGCGGCGTCGTCGGTGGTCTGGATCTGCACCCGGTCCTTGCCGACGCTGGCCTTGAGCGCCTCCGGCGAGTCGATGACCACGATCTCGCCGTGGTCGATGATGGCGATCCGGTCGCAGTACTCGGCCTCGTCCATGTAGTGGGTGGTCATGAAGATGGTGATGTCCTCCATGAGCCGCAGCTGGTTGATGTAGCCCCAGATGGCCGAGCGGGTCTGCGGGTCGAGACCGACGGTCGGCTCGTCGAGGAACAGCACGCGCGGCGAGTGCAGCAGGCCGCGGGCGATCTCCAGGCGGCGCTTCATGCCGCCGGAGAAGGTCATCACCTTGGCGTCCTTGCGGTCCCAAAGCGCGACCATCTCCATCACCTGACGGATCCGGTCGCCGACCACGCTCTTGGGCACGCCGTAGAGCTCGGCGTGGAAGCGCAGGTTCTGCTCGGCGCTGAGGTAGCCGTCCAGGGTGGGGTCCTGGAAGACCAGGCCGATGTTCCTGCGCACCTCGTCTCGCTCCCTGACGACGTCGTGCCCGGCCACCGTCGCGCTGCCGCCGGTCGGGTTGACCAGGGTGCACAGCATGCTGATCGTGGTGGTCTTGCCGGCGCCGTTGGGGCCGAGGAAGCCGAACACCTCGCCGGGGCGGACCTCGAACTCCACGCCCTTGACGGCCTCGATCTTCCCGTACGACTTCGCTAACCCCTGCACGGCGACGGCCGCGTCCTCGCTCATTCAGTCCTCCGCCAGTATCCGGAATATGGACTTGCGCGTCTGCACGATCAGCTTCTTCGCCTCGGCCACCTGGCGGTCGCCGCCGGTGTGCACGAGGTGGGAGAAGGCCTCGTTGAGCTGGGCCCAGAGCAGGCGCAGCTCGTGGTGGTCGGCCGGGACCGTGCGCGCGACCTCCTCCCACGGCGCGTCGTCCGCATGTCTGGCCGCCTGCCGGCGCCCCTGCTCGGTCAGCTGGTACGTACGGCTCCCGCCGGATTCGTCCCCGGCCACCAGGCCCTCGTCCTCGAGCTGCTGGAGCGCCGGATAGACCGAGCCGGGGCTGGGCCGCCACACGCCGCGGCTGCGCTCCTCGATGCCCTGGATCATCTGGTAGCCGTTCTGCGGCCCTTCGTGGAGCAGGGCCAGCAGGGCGGCTCTGACGTCGCCGCGGCGGACCCTCGGCGCGGGCGTCTCCCAGTGGGCGACCATGCCGAACGCCGGCATCGGCGGGGCGCCGGGCGGCCCGGGGAACGGGCCGGGAGGCGCGGGGAAGACGCGGGGTCCTGGAGGGAGAGGGGGAGGGGGCGGCGGAGCGTCCCAGCAGTCGGGCTCTCGCATGACAAGCTCCTCAACTATCGAGATATCGTGACGATATATCTAGATAGTTGAGCCGACAAGGCATATCGGCGAGCGGACAGCCCCGTGTTAGCGAGCGTTAACAGCGGCGTCGATCGCGGCCCGCGCCATCGCGTGCAGCAGCGGCCGCATGTCCCGGTCGGCGAGCTCACCGGCGCTGTGCGGCGTCGAGTTGAGCAGCCCGAAGACGGCGTGGGTCGCCGCGCGCAGGCGGGCGGCCGGGCACGAGGGGTGCAGCTCGGCCAGCACGGTCACCCATTCCTCGACGTAGAGGCGCTGCAGCCGCCTGATCTGCCGCCGCTGCGGCTCGGGCACGTTGCCCAGCTCCCTGTCGTGCACCGTGATCAGCGCCGGCTGCTCGATCGCGAACGTGATCTGCACGTTGAGCAGCGCGTCCAGCGTCTCCTGCGGGCCCGTGGCGGACGTGGCGACCGCGACGGCCGACTCGCGCAGCCGCGAGCTGATGTCCAGGAGCATCTCGGCGAGCAGCGCGTCCTTGCCGCTGAAGTGGCGGTAGAGGGCCGGGCCGGAAACGCCGACCGCGCCGCCGATGTCCTCGATCGAGACGCCGTGGAAACCGCGCGCGGCGAACAGCCGGGCGGACGCCTCCAGGATTTCCGTGCGCCGGTTGCCGCGATCGCGGGTAGGTGCAGAGACGGTGGTCACGTCTCACATGCTAGACGGTTACGTTAATGATGACTAACATCCGAGCCATGGGAGGGGACTCATGAGCGATTGGCCGGTGTTGAAGTCGGCCGCGGAGCCCGGCGCCGCGGCGTACAAGAGCAACGCCGAGCTCAACGAGCGGCTCGCCGCCGAGCTGCTCGAACGCCTGGCCGCCGCCGCGCTCGGCGGTCCGGAGCGGTCGCGGCAGCGGCACGTCGAGCGCGGCAAGCTCCTGCCGCGCGACCGCGTGGACGGCCTGCTCGACCCCGGCTCCCGCTTCCTGGAGCTGTCGCCGCTGGCCGCGAACGGCCTCTACGACGACCAGGCGCCGGCCGCCGGGATCATCACGGGGATCGGCCGGATCTCCGGCCGCGAGTGCGTGATCGTCGCGAACGACGCCACCGTCAAGGGCGGCACGTACTACCCGATCACGGTCAAGAAGCACCTGCGCGCGCAGGAGGTGGCCCTGCACAACCGCCTGCCGTGCGTCTATCTCGTCGACTCGGGCGGCGCCTTCCTGCCCAGGCAGGACGAGGTGTTCCCCGACCGCGAGCATTTCGGCCGAATCTTCTACAACCAGGCCACGATGTCGGCGCGGGGCATCCCCCAGATCGCCGCCGTGCTCGGCTCCTGCACCGCGGGCGGCGCGTACGTGCCCGCGATGAGCGACGAGGCGGTCATCGTACGCGGCCAGGGCACGATCTTCCTGGGCGGGCCGCCCCTGGTGAAGGCGGCCACCGGCGAGGAGGTCACGGCCGAGGAGCTGGGCGGCGGCGAGCTGCACGCGCGCGTCAGCGGCGTCACCGACCACCTGGCCGACGACGACGCGCACGCGCTGGCCATCGTCCGCGACATCGTCTCCACGCTGGCCCCGCGCGCCGAGCGGCCCTGGGAGACCGTCAGGCCGGAGCCGCCCCTGCACGACCCCCGGGACCTGTACGGGATCGTGCCCGCCGACACCCGCCAGCCGTACGACGTGCGCGAGGTGATCGCGAGGATCGTGGACGGGTCACGGTTCCTGGAGTTCAAGGCCGAGTACGGCTCGACCCTCGTGACCGGGTTCGCCCACCTCCACGGGCATCCGGTGGGGATCGTGGCGAACAACGGCATCCTGTTCAGCGAGTCCGCGCTCAAGGGGGCGCACTTCATCGAGCTGTGCGACCAGCGGCGGATCCCGCTGGTGTTCCTGCAGAACATCAGCGGGTTCATGGTCGGCAGGGACTACGAGGCGGGCGGCATCGCCAAGCACGGGGCCAAGATGGTGACGGCCGTCTCGTGCGCCCGGGTGCCCAAGTTCACGGTGGTGATCGGCGGGTCGTTCGGCGCCGGCAACTACGCGATGGCGGGGCGGGCGTACTCGCCCAGGTTCCTGTGGATGTGGCCGAACGCCCGCATCTCGGTCATGGGCGGCGAGCAGGCCGCGAACGTCCTCACCACGGTCGGCAACGCCGACGCCGACGCGATCAGGGCCCAGTACGAGCACCAGGGGAACCCGTACTACTCCACTGCCAGGCTCTGGGACGACGGGGTGATCGATCCGATCGACACCCGCACGGTCCTGGGCCTGGCGCTGTCCGCGGCGGCCAACGCCCCGCTCGAGCCCGCCGGTTACGGCGTCTTCCGGATGTGAGCGAAGCAATGACCAACGCGCGAAGCGCTGAGCTGCTGGAACAGCCGCGGGAGGCGGGCAGTCCGCGGGGGTTCGGCCGCGTTCTGATCGCCAACAGGGGCGAGATCGCCGTACGGATCATCCGCACGCTGCGCGGGCTCGGCATCACGTCGGTGGCCGTGCACACGCCGTCCGACGCCACCGCCCGTCACGTGGTCGAAGCCGACATTGCCCTCCAGGTGCCGAAATATCTGGACATTGAGGCGATTGTGGCGGCGGCTCGCGACTCGGGGGCTGAGGCGGTACATCCCGGTTACGGGTTCCTGGCGGAGAACGCCGAGTTCGCGCGGCGGTGCGCGGAGGCCGGGCTGGTCTTCGTCGGCCCGCCGCCTGCGGCCATCGAGGCGATGGGCGACAAGATCCGGGCCAAGGCCACGGTGTCGGCCGCGGGCGTGCCCGTGGTCCCGGGCGGGGCCGAGCCCGGCGACGCGATCGCCGAATGGGCCGACTTCCCCGCCCTGATCAAGCCGTCCGCCGGCGGCGGCGGCAAGGGCATGGTGCTGGTACGGTCGGCCGCCGAGCTGCCCGACGCGATCGAGTCGGCCAGGCGTACGGCACGGGCCGCGTTCGGGGACGCGACGCTGCTGATCGAGCGCTACGTCGAGAACCCGCGCCACATCGAGATCCAGGTCCTGGCCGACACCCACGGGAACGTCGTGCACCTGGGCGAGCGCGAGTGCAGCCTCCAGCGCAGGCACCAGAAGATCATCGAGGAGGCGCCGTCGCCCTTCGTCACCCCCGAGACGCGCGCCCGCATGGGTGCCGCGGCGGTGGAGGCCGCCCGCGCGGTGGGGTACACGGGGGCGGGCACCGTCGAGTTCATCGTGGACGGCGGCACCGGGGCCTACCACTTCATGGAGATGAACACCCGCCTTCAGGTCGAGCACCCGGTGACCGAGCTCGTCACCGGCCTCGACCTGGTGGAGCTGCAGCTGCGGGTGGCGGCGGGGGAGCGGCTGGGGTTCGGGCAGGACGACGTGCGGCTCGGCGGCCACGCCGTGGAGGCCCGCGTCTACGCCGAGGACCCGGCACGCGGCTTCCTGCCCAGCGGCGGACCCGTCCTCGTCCTGCGCGAACCCGCGACCACGCACCCCGGCGCCGGCGGTCCGGCCGGCCCGGGCGCCCGTGCCGTCGTGCGGGTGGACTCCGGGCTGGCCGAGGGCGGCGTGGTCGGCAGCGAGTTCGACCCGATGCTGTCCAAGGTCGTCGCCTGGGCGCCCGACCGCGACACCGCCCTGCGCGCGCTCGACCGCGCTCTGGCCCATACCGCCGTGCTGGGCGTGGTCACCAACATCCCGTTCCTGCGCGCGCTGGCCGCGCATCCGGCCGTCGTGGCGGGCGAGCTGGACACCGGCCTGGTCGAGCGGGCGCTGCCCGAGCTCGTCCCCGGCGTGGGCGTGCCGGAGGAGGTGCTCGCCGCCGCGGCCCTCGTCTTCCACGCCGCGCCTCCCGGCTCCCGCGGCGGCGACGACCCGTGGGACGTCGCCGACGGATGGCGGCTGGGCGAGGCCGCGTGGACGACCTGGCGGCTGGAGTCCAGGGACGGCGTCCACGCGGTCCAGGTCCGCGGCCTGCCCGAGAAGTCGGCCGAGGTACGGATCGACGGGCGCGACGTCCCCGCGGCCATCCGGGCGAACGGCTCCGGCCTCGCCGTCACGATCGGCGGGCGCACCGGCCACTATCTCCACGCCCGTCAGGGCGACACGCTGTGGCTCGGCAGGGACGGCGACTCCTGGGCAGTGACCCGCCACCTCATCGGCGACCCCGGCGACCGGCCGGGAGCGGCGGGGGCCGGCGACGGCGTGGTCAGGAGCCCCATGCCCGGCACGGTCCTGCTCGTCAAGGCGCAGCCGGGCGAGCGGGTGAGCCAGGGGCAGCCGCTGGTCATCGTGGAGGCGATGAAGATGGAGCACACCGTCACCGCTCCCCACGACGGCGTGCTGTCCGAGCTGCCCGTGAAACCGGGCCAGCCGGTCGGCATGGACGCCGTACTGGCCGTCGTCGCCCCCGACACCGCCGTCACCAGCGAGGAGGCGTGATGCCGTACTCCATGGAAGGTCTTCCCCAGCAGGTCACGATCTACGAGGTCGGGCCGCGCGACGGGTTGCAGAACGAGTCCTCGGTCATCCCCGTCGAGGTGAAGGCCGCGTTCATCGACCGGCTGGCCGACGCGGGGCACAAGGTGATCGAGGCGACCAGCTTCGTGCACCCGAAGTGGGTGCCGCAGCTCGCCGACGCCGGCGAGCTGCTCACCAGGCTGCACAGGAGGCCCGGCGTGCGCTACCCGGTCCTCGTGCCGAATCTGCGCGGCCTGGACCGGGCGCTCGAACTGGACGTCGAGGAGATCGCGATCTTCGCCAGCGCCACGGAGACGTTCGCGGCGAAGAACCTGAACCGGAGCCTGGAGAGCCAGTTCGACATGTTCGAGCCGGTGGTGGCCAAGGCGCTGGACAACGGCGTCAACGTGCGGGCGTACGTGTCGATGTGCTTCGGCGACCCCTGGGAGGGGCCGACGCCGATCCCGCAGGTGGTGGCGGTCGGGGAGCGGCTGCTCGGGCTCGGCTGCTACCAGCTCTCGCTCGGCGACACGATCGGCGTCGGCACGCCGGGCCACGTGACGGCCCTGATCAGGGCCTTCCGTACGCCCGAGCGGCTCGCCGTGCACTTCCACGACACCTACGGCCAGGCGCTCGGCAACACCCTGGCCGCGCTGAAGGCGGGCGTGACCACGGTGGACGCGTCAACGGGCGGCATCGGCGGCTGCCCCTACGCCGAGTCCGCGACCGGCAACCTGGCCACGGAAGACCTGGTCTGGATGCTGCGCGGCCTCGGCATCGAGACGGGACTCGACCTGGGCAAGCTCGTGTCCACCAGCACCTGGCTGGCGGAGCTGCTCGGCCGGCCCAGCCCATCCCGCGTCGTACAGGCGCTGTCGAAAGGCTGACATGCTCAAAGACGAGTACGAAGAGCTGCGAAAGACGGTCGAGGCGTTCGCCCGCGACGTGGTGGCGCCGGTGATCGGCGACTTCTACGAGCGCGAGGAGTTCCCGTACGACATCGTCCGCCAGATGGGCGCCATGGGCCTGTTCGGGCTGCCGTTCCCGGAGGAGTACGGCGGGATGGGCGGCGACTACTTCGCCCTGTGCCTGGCCCTGGAGGAGCTGGCCCGCGTCGACTCCAGCGTGTCGATCACGCTGGAGGCCGCCGTGTCGCTGGGCGCGATGCCGATCTTCAGGTTCGGCACCGACGAGCAGCGGGAGCACTGGCTGCCCAGGCTGACCTCGGGGGCGGAGCTGGGCGCGTTCGGCCTGACCGAGCCCGGCGGCGGGACCGACGTGCCGGGCGGGATGCGCACCACGGCCGTCCTCGACGGCGCGGAGTGGGTCATCAACGGGACGAAGGCGTTCATCACGAACTCCGGCACCAGCATCACCGGCGTCGTCGGCGTCGCCGCGCTCACGGGCGACAGGGAGATCTCCACGATCCTCGTGCCGAGCGGCACGCCGGGGTTCACGGTGTCGAAGAAGTACTCCAAGGTCGGCTGGAACGCCTCGGACACCCGCGAGCTGTCCTTCTCCGACTGCCGCGTCCCGGCCGGGAACCTGCTGGGCGAGCGTGGCCGCGGCTACGCCCAGTTCCTGCAGACGCTCGACGAGGGCCGCATCGCGATCGCGGCCGTCAGCGTCGGGCTGGCGCAGGGGTGTGTGGACGAGTGCCTGAAGTACGTGAGGGAGAGGAAGGCGTTCGGCCACCCGATCGGCCACTACCAGGCCATCCAGTTCAAGGTCGCCGACATGGAGGCGCGGGCGCACACGGCCCGGCTGGCCTACTACCACGCGGCCGAGAAGCTGCTGGCGGGCCTGCCGTTCAAGAAGGAGGCGGCGATCGCCAAGCTGGTCGCCTCCAACGCGGCGATGGACAACTCTCGCGACGCGACGCAGGTGTTCGGCGGGTACGGGTTCATGAACGAGTTCCCCGTCGGACGCTTCTACCGCGACGCCAAGATCCTGGAGATCGGGGAGGGGACGAGCGAGGTGCAGCGCATGCTCATCGCCCGGCAGCTCGGCCTCGGCGACCTCTGACGATCAGATGAGCGGAGGAGGGGTTTGCGTGAGGAACGGCGCACGATCTAGTGTCATCAAACATGACGGCTGACGATCTTCTGATCAGGAAGGCGGAGAAGGCGGACGCGGACGAGGTGTTCGCGCTGGCGCGCGAGTTCGGCCTGACGTTCAGGCCGGAGCGCGAGGCCTTCGACGCCGCACTGCCCGAGCTGCTGGCGAACGAGGACGCCATGCTGCTCACGGCTGTCATAGGCGGGCACATCCACGGCTACCTGCTGGGGTTCGTCCACCTGACGCTCTTCGCGAACGGCCCGGTCGCCTGGGTGGAGGAGGCCATGGTCGGGTCGGGCTCGCGCAGGCAGGGGATCGGGCGGGCGCTGCTGGAGGAGTTCGAGCGGTGGGCCCGTTCGCGCGAGGCCCGCTACGTGGCCATGGCGACGCGCCGGGCGCCGGAGTTCTACCACGCGCTCGAATACGAGGCCTCGGCCACGTTCTTCCGCAAGGTCCTGCGCTAGCCACCTCCCGCACGGGCCCTGCGACAGCCACCTCCCGCACGGGTCCCGCGACAGCCACCTCCCGCACGGGTCCCGCGACAGCCACCTCCCGCATGGACCTTGCGACCCGCCACCCCCCTCGGCCGGGCGTCGCGCCGGCCGTCCGCTGAAAGGCACGAAGATGACGACCACCGGCGCGGACCGGATCGAGATCAGGCAGCTCGTCGAGAACTGGGCGTTGTGGCGTGACTCCGGCGACTGGGAGCGGTTCGCCACGGTCTGGCACCCGGACGGCTGGATGAGCGCGACGTGGTTCCAGGGCCCGGCCGCCGACTTCATCGCCGCCAGCAAGAAGGGCTTCGAGGACGGCGTCAGCATCCTGCACTTCCTGGGCGGCCACACCAGCGACATCGCAGGAGACCGCGCCGTCGCGCAGACCAAGATGACGATCAGCCAGCGGGCCGAGATGGACGGCGTCCTGGCCGACGTGGTGTGCACCGGCCGGTTCTACGACTTCCTGGCCCGCCACGGCCAGGACTGGCTGATCGTGCGGCGCCAGCCCATCTACGAGAAGGACCGCATCGACGTCGTCGACCCGGCCGCCGCGCTCAGGCTCGACCCCGGGCTGCTCGAACGCTTCCCGGCCGGCTACCGCCATCTGGGCTACCTGCAGACCAAGCTCGGCTTCGCCGTCAAGCCCGGCCTGCCGGGGCTGACCGGCGAGGCCGTGGAGCGACTTTACGCCGAGGGCGCAGCCTGGCTGGCCGGGTCGCCCCGCCCTGGTCAGCCCGCCTGAGCGACGCCGGCCGGGCACGGCGGGCGGACGTTTCTGTCGCCGCCGGATGGCATCCTTGGGTCCGTGAGTATCCATGCCGTGAGCCCCTTGTTCGTCGGGCGTGCCCGCGAGCTGTCCGCTCTCGGTGACGCACTGGTGCGGGCGCGCGCCGGGGCGTCGTCCACCGTGTTCGTCGGCGGCGAGGCGGGCGTCGGCAAGACACGGCTGATCAAGGAGTTCACCGAGCGCGCCCAGGACGCCATGGTGCTCGTCGGCGGCTGCCTGGAGCTGGGCACCGAGGGCCTGCCGTTCGCGCCGTTCACCGCCGTGCTGCGCGGGCTCGTGCGCGAGCTGGGGCGTGACGGGGTGGCCGCGCTCGTGCCCGGCGGCAACACCCGCGGGCTGGCGCGGCTGCTGCCGGAGTTCGGCGAGCCGGACAAGGAGGGGGCGGAGGCCAGGGCGCGGCTGTTCGAGCAGGTGCTCGGGCTGCTCGAGCGGCTGGCCGAGGAGCGCCTCGTGCTGCTCGTCATCGAGGACGCCCACTGGGCCGACCGCTCCACCCGCGACCTGCTGTCCTTCCTGGTGCGCTACCAGCGCGCCGCGGGCCGCCTGCTGACCGTCGTCACCTACCGCGCCGACGAGCTGCACCGCACCCACCCGCTGCGGCCGCTGCTGGCCGAGCTGGGCCGGGTCGAGTGGGTGACCAGGGTCGAGCTGCGCAGGCTGACCCGCAGGGAGGCCGTCGCCCAGGCGGCCAGCATCCTGGAGCGCGAGCCGTCCCCCGCCACCATGGACCTCATCTACGCGCGCAGCGAGGGCAACCCGCTGTTCGTCGAAGCGCTGCTCAGCGAGTCCGACGGCGGCGACCCGCTGCCCGAGTCGCTGCGCGACCTGCTGCTCGCCGGCGTCGAGCGGCTGCCCGACGAGACGCAGGAGCTGCTGCGGGTGGCCAGCGCCGGCGGCCAGCGGATCGAGCACGACCTGCTCACCGCCGTCGCCGGGCTCGACGACAACGCGCTGTCCCGGGCGCTGCGGCCCGCCGTGGCGGGCAACGTGCTCGTCGTCGACGGCGAGGGCTACGGCTTCCGGCACGCGCTCATCCGCGAGGCGCTCCACGACGACCTGCTGCCCGGCGAGCACGTCCGCCTGCACACCCGCTACGCCGAGGCGCTCGAGCGCGACCTGTCGATCCTGCCCGCCCCGCGCGGCGCGATCGAGCTGGCCCACCACTGGCACTCCGCCCACGACTCCACCTGGGCCATGGTCAGCGCGTGGCGCGCGGCCGCCGCGGCCCGCACGTCCACCGCCTACGACGAGCAGCTCAGGATGCTGTCCAGGGTCCTGGAGCTGTGGGACCAGGTGCCCGACGCGGCCGAGCGCATCGGCGCCGACCGCCACACCCTGCTGCGGCAGACCGCCACGGTCGCCCACCTCGCCGGCGAGTACGAGCGCTCCATCGCCCTGGCCAGCGCCGCCCTCGACGAGCTCGACCCCGACGCCGACCCGATCAGGTCGGCCCGCATGCTGCGCCAGCGCGGCCTGACCCGCTACGACCTGGGCCGCCCCGGCTACATCGACGACCTGCGCAGGGCGGCCGAGCTGGTCCCCGCCGACAAGCCCACCAAGCTGCGCGGCCAGGTCCTGGAGAGCCTGTCGCGCATGCTCCACCAGCCGGCGGACTGGCCGGAGAAGCTCGCCACGGCCCAGCTCGCGATGGAGATCGGCCACGAGGTGGGCGACGGCAACGTCGAGGCCCACGCGCTGATCAGCCTCACCTGGGCGCGCTGCAGCTACGCCGACATGGAGTCCCAGCTCGGCTTCTTCACCGAGGCGCGGCGGATCGCCGCCGGGAGCGGGGCGTACAACGCGATGATGCGCTGCGCCATCTCCGAGTCCGACGCGCTGGAGGGCGCGGGCTGGCACGAGCAGGCCGCGCGGGTCGCCCGCGAGGGGGTCACGGAGTCGGAGCACTACGGGCTGGCGCGCACGTCGGGCACATTCCTGTCGATCAACCTGGCCGAGCCGCTGGTGTCGCTGGGGCGCTGGGACGAGGCGCTGGAGGTGGTCCAGCACGCGCTCGACCTCGCGCCGCCCGCACCCTACCGGGCGGACCTGCAGGGGCTCGCCACGGACATCGCGCTTGCCCGCGGGCAGTTCGACCGGGCGGAGAAGTTGCTGGGGTCGTCGCGCAGCGTGCTCGCGCGGGGGACCTACCGGGATCAGACGGTGCTGCCGTTCCTGCGCAGGGAGGTGGCGCTGCTGTGGGCCCGGGGCGAGATGGAGCGCGCGGTGGAGGCGGCCGCCAAGGTCATGGAGGAGCGGGATCTGCTGGAGAGCCCGCGTTACTCGTGGCCGCTGCTGGTGAGCTTCGCCCGGCTCATGGTGACGGTGGCGCCGCCGAGTGTCGGCTCCGCCGCGCCGTCCGCACCCTTCGGTGCGGCGCTGGCGCAGCTCGGCGCGGCGCTGCTGGGGCGGCTGCGGGAGCTGGCGCGGGAGCTGGAGGTCGAGGGTGAGCTGCAGGAGGCGCACCGGCTCACGTTCGTCGCGGTGACCGGGCCCGAGCCGGGCGCTGCCGATGGTGGTGCCGCGACGACCGGCTCGGACGACTCCATGGCGGCTGCGTCAGACGGCGCTGCGACGGCTGGTTCAGGTGGTGCTGCGGACGCTGCCGCCTGGCAGGTCAAGGCGTGGGAGCGAGCGGTGCAGGCGTGGGCGGGGCTGGGGCAGCCGTACGCGGAGGCGAAGTTCCTGGTGTGCACGGCGCAGGCGGCGCTCGCGGCCGGTGACCGGCAGGGTGCGGCGGCCCGGCTGGCCCGGGCGAAGGAGCTCGCCGCCCGGCTCGGGGCGACGCCGCTGCTGGAGCAGCTCGACGGGTTCGGGCGGCGGGCCAGGCTCAGCGGCGGCAGCGGGCCGGAGGGTGCGGACGGGCCGCCGCTGGGGTTGACGGCTCGGGAGCTGGAGGTGCTGCGGGAGGTCACCAGCGGGCGGAGCAACAGGGAGATCGCCGAGGCGCTGTTCATCTCCGTCAAGACGGTGAGCGTGCACGTCTCCAACATCCTGGCCAAGCTCGGCGTCGCCACGCGCGGCGAGGCCGCCGCCACCGCCCACCGCCTCAACCTCTTCCCGTAGAGGGCTTCACCTCTGCGGCGTGCCCCATGGACGTCCGGCTGTCGGGGGTGGTCGCGGTTGGACCGGGGCTTTCCCGCCCCTTCTGTTGCGGTGAGGCCAAGCGGGCCGCCACTCGCCGACCGTGGCCGGGACCTCCGGGAGAGGAGAACACCCGTTGACCGCGACGTGATCGGGCGCCGCTGCGTGCGTGCGCTTCCAGAAGAGCGCCCCTTGGTCGTGAGCGTCCGTGAGTCCGGTCGTACTTGCGCGCGTCCGCGAAGCCGGTCGTGGTTGTGCGCGTCCGCGAAGCCGGTCGTGGTTGTGCGCGTCCGCAAGACGGCTCGCGGCGTGCGTCCGCGAGACTGCTCGTGGTCAGGCGTAGGCCGCAATACGGCTCGCGGTCTGTGCGTTCGCGAGGCCGGTCGTGATCGTGTGCGCCTTCGGAAGGTCGCTTGCAAGGCCCGGGCGCGAGCGGTCCGAATCGCTCATACGATCCGAATCATGAGCCCATTGATCGTCACTTCGATCCTCACCGTTCCCGGTCTCCTGCTCCTGCTGATCCCCGCTCATGACGAATCAGGGGCGTTCGACACGCGTAACGGGGTCGTCGGCATCAGGACGCGCCAGACGATGGCGTCCCGGGAGGCGTGGGACGCCGCGCACTCCTGGGCTCGGATGCCGATGCGCCGGTCGGAGTCCTCGCCGGCGGCTCGCGCTGCTCAGCCGGTCAGCTGAGCTTCGAGGCGGTAGCCGTCCACGGTGACGTAGACCTGGTCGCCCGGGCGGGCGTTCAGGCGCATGAGGACCGGCTGGAGCGAGTCGAAGACCGGCTGGTGGCCCTGCCAGACCAGGACGATGGCGTTGTCGCCGGGGCCCGTGACCGACAGGAGCGTGCCGGGGCGCATGCCGAGCTGGGTCGCGTACCCCTCGGGGACCGGTACGGGCCCGCCCCTCAGGTGCTCGGGCGTCACCTCGATGCGCTGCCAGCGGCGCGGGTCGGAGGACGGGCTCGGGAGCGGCGGAGGCGGCGTGGCCGGGGTGCCGGCGAGGCCGCCGGGCAGCATGCCCGAGCGGCCGCCCGACAGCGCCGACAGCGTGGCCAGCGCGGCAGAGGGGTCGATCGAGCCCGCCGTCGCCGCCGGTATCGGCTGGCCGCCCCGGTGGTGGTGGCCGTTGGCGCCGGGCGTGCGGCGGGGCAGCGGC
>NZ_VCKX01000186.1 GCF_005889725.1 Nonomuraea zeae | reverse complement strand
AGATGTGTATAAGAGCCAGGGCCGGGGGAGCGGGCCGCAGCAGGAGGGCGGCCGACCACGCCCGCTCGGCCCGCTCGGCCCGCTCGGCCGCGGCCTCGCCGAGCCGGGGGAAGACGTGCTCCTGGGCGGCGACGTGCCGGCACAGCTCGGGGTCAGGGCGCAGCCCGGCGTCGCGCAGCAGGCGGAGGTCGTCCTCGGCCCAGATCCACACGCCGTCCGTACGGGCCGCGCCGCCGCCGACGATCCGCCCCTGACCGAGGTAGGCCAGCAGCCGCGCCCGCTCCTCCGGATCGGGGAGCGGTGGCCGCTCCTGCTCGGGATCCTGCCGTGCGACGAGAAACGACCCCATTGCCTGCCTTTCGCCATCCGCCGACGCCCAGGGCATTCAAGCAAAGGGTCCCTTACCGATCAGCGGTTTCGGGGCGGGGCCGCCGAGAGTTCACCGATCATTAGCCGGGCGGCCGAAAACCGGGGCGCGCGCGGTGAGCTGCCGGCCGGAGCAGGCGAAGTCCGCTTCCACCGTCGGCGGCGGAACCACCTATGTATAGAGGGGATATTCGACCGACGGTCGGGCCTTGCCGGTTGTGGTCCATGTGCCGGAAACGCGCCCGGCCAGGTGATGCCGCCACCTCGAATTGCCTGTTCCACATCTCCCCCAGCGCCAGGTCGGGGTGGATCTGACGGACGACGCCCTGAGCGTGTAATGGATCTTGTCCAATTCTGGACACGGTGATCCACTCGTCACTGAACGAGAACGGCGGAGGTGACGGACGGTGACGGGAGGGCCCGGCGGAACGGCCGTGCGAAAGCGCTTTCACAAGTGCTTCCCGAGGTATGGACAGCGCACCCGCGTTCATGTTTCCTGATGGGCGAGTGATCACTCGCGCACCTATGGACAGCAGCACTCCCCTCATGCCGGTTGCCGAAGGCGTGCCCGCGGACAGCCGGTGTCTGATGCCTCTCTGGGGGTCAGGATGCGCCCGGTCCGTCGTCTTGTCATCACGCTTGTCTGCCTGGCCATGGCAGGCGCGTGTCTGCAGGGAGGCCCGTCGTCCGCGGCCTCCGTAGAAAGCTCCCTCGCCGGAGCCGGAGCCGGAGCGGGCACCTGCGCGCCCGCGGGCGGCGGGGCCGCCCCCGGTGCCGCGGCGCGCCAGGCGGCCGCGTCGGCCTTCAGGACGGCGGCCGGTCCGGACGCCGCCGTGAGCGTCGATCACGACGGCGCCCGGCTGCAGATCGGCAAGGGTGCGCTGCGTGACCGCACCGACATCGGGGTCACCCCGCTCAGCGAGGCCGAGCTGCCCGCGCTCGGCGCCGGCATGGACAACGTCACCATGGGGCCGCGGCGCGGTTACCGGTTCACCCCGACGCCGTTCACCTTCGACCAGCAGATCACGGTGGAGCTGCCCTACGACCCGGCGGCGCTCACCGCGACCGGGATGACGCCGTCCGACGTGCGCACCTACTACTTCGACGTGCCGGGCGGCTGCTGGCGCGCGCTCGAGCGGGTCACCGTGGACGAGCTGCGGCAGGTCGTCGTCTCGCGCACCGGCCACTTCACGGACATGGTGAACGCCGTCGTGACCGCGCCGGAGGGGCCGGAGCAGGTGTCGTTCGACCCCACGCAGATCAAGGGCATGCAGGCGGCGAACCCGGCCACGGGCGTGAACCAGATCGCGCCGCCGGTGGCCGAGAGCACGGGTGACGCGCGGCTGTCGTACCCGCTGGAGCTGCCGCAGGGCCGGGCCGGGCTGCAGCCCTCGCTGGCGGTCGCGTATTCCTCCGCCATGGCCAACGGCTGGCTGGGCGCGGGCTGGGACCTGACCGTGCCGATGATCAGCGTGGACACCCGCTGGGGCGTGCCGCGCTACGCCGCCGCCACCGAGACCGAGACCTACGTCGTGGCGGGTGAGCAGCTCACCCCGGTGGCCCACACGGGAGCGGCGCGCGAGAGGGTGGCCGACCGCGTCTTCCGCAGCCGGGTGGAGAGCTCCTTCGCCAAGATCGTCAGGAAGGGGGGCTCGCCCAAGACGTACACGTGGGAGGTCACCGACAAGTCCGGCACGCGCTCGACGTACGGAGGCGCGGGCGCCGTGCTCGCCGACGACGAGGGCAACGTGTTCACCTGGGCGCTGCGCGAGGTCCGCGATTCGCACGGGAACACCGTCCGCTACCGCTACACCCTGCAGGAGGACACCGGCGTCGCGGGCGGCGGCGTCGCCGGGCGCAACATCTACCCGGAAAAGATCACCTACACGGGCAGGGGAGAGACCGACGGGCCCTACTCGGTGACGTTCACCCGGGACCGGCAGCTGTCGGAGCCGCGTCGTACCGACGTGACGATCGACGCGCGCGGCGGGTTCAAGCGCGTGCTCGCGGACCTGCTGCGCAAGGTCGAGGTCAAGTTCGGCGACCAGCTCGTCCGGCGCTACGAGCTCGGCTACAAGGAGGGCGCCTTCCACAAGACGCTGCTGACGTCCATCGTCCAGTACGACGCCCGCGGCGAGCGGTTCGCCGGCCACGAGTTCGGCTACTTCGACGACATCCGCGACGCCGCAGGCGCGTACGACGCCTTCGCCCGCGTCCCCTGGTCCTCGCCCGCCGACGGCCTGGGCAACAGCGTGGTCAACGGCGTGCGGCCGGGCGCGGGCGACGCCAGCGCGCTGGGCGGCAACCTGTCGCGCGACACCGGCGGCCACCTGTACGTCGGCGTCGGCACCCGGCGGAGCAAGTCGGGCTCCATCGGCGTCAAGGCCGGCTATTCGAGCGGCACCGACGAGGGCCTGCTCGCGCTGGTGGACGTGGACGGCGACACGCTGCCGGACAAGGTCTTCAAGACCGGCGGCGGCATCGCCTACCGCAAGAACCTCGCCGGGCCGGGCGGCCGGCAGGGCTTCGCCGAGCAGGCGGTGCCGCTGCGCGGGCTGCCGGGCGTACTCGGCGAGAGCTCCAGCACGCGTACGGCGGGCATCGAAGGCTACCTCGGCGGCGTCGCGGCGCAGCTCGACTACATCGACGCCTTCACCACCACGTCCCGGTACTTCTCCGACGTCAACGCCGACGGCATCACCGACCTGGTGGACGGCGGGAACGTGCGCTTCGGCCGGGTCGGCGCGGACGGCGTGCCCGTCTACGGCTCCGCGGCCGAGACGCCGGTGCCGATCGGGACGAGCACGGTGGACCCGGACGGCATCCTGGCGGACTACCAGGCGGACCGGGAGCGGCGCGAGGAGTCCTTCCCGCTGGTCGACAGCGTGCGCCGCTGGGTGGCGCCCTTCGCCGGCACGGTCGGCGTCACGGGCCCCGTCACGCTGCTGCCCGAGCAGGACGACCAGGGCGGCACGCCCGACGGCGTGCGGGTGGCGATCCAGCACGAGGGCCAGGAGCTCTGGTCGGCGCGGATCGCCGCCGGCGACCACGGCGAGCACGCCCCGGAGGGCGTCCAGGCGATCCAGGTCGAGCGCGGGGACCGGCTCTACTTCCGGGTCGGCTCGGTGCACGACGGCTCGGCCGACCAGGTGTCGTGGGACCCGGTGATCACGTACGCGGAGCTGCCGGACGTCCCCGACGCCAACGGCCTGCCGCAGCACCGCTACACCGCGTCCTCCGACTTCACCCTCGCCGGCCGCGCCACCACGGTGACCGCGCCGCTCGACGGGACGCTGCATCTCAGCGGGGCGCTCACCAAGAAGGCCGCGACCAGCGACGACATCACGGCGGTGGTGACGCGCGGCGACGAGGTCGTGGTCGAGAGACGGATCCCGGCCGCGCAGACCGGCGCGGTGGACGTCTCCGCCGACGTCCCCGTGACCAAGGACCAGGAGCTGAGCTGGCGCATCCGGGTGGACTCGCCGGTGGACCTGGCCCAGATCTCCTGGGCGCCGCGGGCCCGCTACACCTCGGCGGAGTCCGAGCTGGCCTTCGAGCCCGCCTACGACGTCGACACCTACTCGGTGAACGACGCGACGGGGCCGGTCCGGCCGTACATCGTGGAAGGGGGCGGCACGCTGGCCGTCACGCCGTCGCTGACCGCCGGCGGCGGCACCGGCACGGTCGTCTTCACGGTCAAGAAGGCCGGGGCGCTGCTGGCGAAGAAGGCGATCGCCGTGACCGACGGGCAGGTGCCGGCGGACACGCAGGTGCAGGTCGAGGCCGCGGACGGAGACCGCCTGCACTTCGACTTCTCCGTCGCCGACCCCGCCTTCGCCGAGCAGGTCACCGCTCACCAGGTCACCGTCGGAGGCGTGGAGACGCCGAGCACGCTGCACCGGGCGGTCGTCGAAGGGGTCTTCCCCCGGCCGTACCGCGGCTGGAGCGTGATCGGGTACAACGGCAACAAGGACCGCGCCACGCAGCCGATCAAGCAGTCGGACCTCGACGTGGGCGACGACTTCGCCGACCAGCTGCCGGAGTCGGTGGACCCGCAGCGTGACCGTGCGGCGTTCGAGGCCGATCCGCGCATCAAGCCGCCTAACCTGATCGTCTTCGGCCCGCAGCCCGAGCAGGGCCGGTGGGGCGCGGGCGAGTTCTCGTGGATCGCGGCCGGATCGGTGGCCAGCTCGCGCCTGGGCGGCCCGTCCATCGGGCTCCCGGCGGCCACCGACCTGGAGGACGTGCGCGCGGTGCCGCGGATCTCCCGCTCCCAGCAGGTCTCGCTGACCGGGGGAGTGGGCGGCGGCGTCGGCTCGGCCGGCGGCAGTATTGCCGGCGGCACCAGCACCGGCGAGCTCGACTACCTGGACATGAACGGCGACGGCTTCCCCGACGTGGTCGGCGCGGAGGGGATCCAGTACACCGACCCGAGCGGCGTGCTCGGCACGACCCACGGCAGCCTGCCCGGCGACAGCGTGCGCTCGGCGCGCAACGTCGTGGGCAACGCCAGGGCCGGCAGCGCGGCCAGGACCATCGCCACCGGGCGCGGCCAGGCCGCCCCGACGGGGTGGGGCTCGGCGAGCACGGCGGAGGCGGGCAACGACATGCCGCCGCTGGGCATCGGCGGCGAGCTGGGCGGCGGCACCTCCGACGCCGAGTCCGACCTGCTGGACATCAACGGCGACGGGCTGCCCGACCGGGTCTACGAGGACGGGCGCGCGGCGCTGAACCTGGGCTACCGCTTCGCCGCGCCCGAGCCGTGGCCGGGCGGCAAGCTGAGCGCCGGTACGAGCGAGAACAGCGGGCTGAACATCGGCTTCGCGACGGACTTCTACGGGTTCGGCGGCGGCGGCGCGTTCGGCGCGGGAGCGTCGGCGGTCAAGGAGTCCCTGGCCGACGTCAACGGGGACGGGCTGGCCGACCGGGTGTTCGCCGGATCACCGATCAAAGTCGCGCTCAACACGGGCGCCGGGTTCGCCGCTCCCGTGGAGTTCGGCGGGAGTCTGTCGGGATTGAACGCCGACGCGTCGGCCAAGGTGGACGCCGCCGCATATTTCCGTATCTCTCACTGCTTCATCGCCGTCTGCGTGGTCATCAACCCCGGCGGGCACACCGGCACCGGCACCGGCCGCGCCGAGCAGGCGCTACGGGACCTCGACGGTGACGGCTTCCCCGACCATCTCGCCTCGACCAAGGACAGCGAGCTGACCGTGGCCGCCAACCGCACCGGCCGTACCAACCTCCTGCGCAGCGTCCAGCGGCCGCTCGGCTCCACGATCGAGCTGGACTACCGGCGGGACGGCAACACCTACGGCCTGCCCGAGTCCCGCTGGGTCCTGGCCTCCGCGACCACCCGCGACGGCCAGGCCGGCGACGGCGCCGACGCCCAGAGCAGCTCCTTCACCTACACGGGCGGCGTCTACGACCGCCTGAACAGGGAGTTCCTCGGCTACACCACCGTGGTGGCCTCCGACCTGGCCGAGAACGGCACCGTCTACCGCTCGACGGTGCGGGAGCACGAGACCGGCAGCTACTACACCCGCGGGCTGGTCAAGCGGGAACGGGTGACCGCGGGCTCGGGCGCGATCTTCACCGAGACCGCCCACCGCTACGAGCTGTGGGACGTCGAGGCCGAGCGCGTCGTGGACGGCGCGAGCACGTCCGCGAGCGTCTTCCCGCGGCTGGTCCGCACGGATCGCGCCTGGTACGAGGGAGGCGGCACGCCGGGGAAGACGACGTACGCCGAGATGTCCTACGACGCCTTCGGCAATGTCGTCCGATCGGTGGACCACGCCGACGTGGGATCGGCCGACGACGTCGTGACCACCATCTCCTACGTCTCCTGCCCCGGCGCCTACCTCGTGGGCATCGCCTCGAAGGTGCAGGTGGAGGGCGGCGGCGCTCTCATGCGCTCGCGCGAGTCGGAGGTCGACTGCGTCACCGGCGCCACCACCAGGCACCTGGCCAAGGCGACCGACGGCACGACGGCGGTGACCGACATCGCCTACTACGACACCGGCATGGTCAAGCAGATCACCGGGCCGGCCAACCACCGGAGCCAGCGTTACCGGCTCACCTACACCTACGACACCGCCACGGGCAGCTACGTGACCTCGACGACGGACAGCTTCGGGCTGCGCTCGTCGGCGGTCCACGACCTGCGCTTCGGCCAGACCACGTCGTCGACCGACGTCAACGGCCAGGTCATCCGCTACACCCACGACGCCGCCGGCCGCATCGCCTCGGTGACCGGCCCGCACGAGAGCGGCGAGCAGAAGACGATCACGCTGGAGTACCACTCCGACGCCGCCGTCCCGTACGCCGTCACCCGCCATCTCGACCGCGCGGCGAACGGGCAGGTGAAGCCGGACACGATCGACACGATCACCTTCACCGACGGCCTCGGCCGGGTCATCCAGACGAAGAAGGACGCCACCGTGGCCGGCGCGGCGGTGATGACGGTGTCGGGGCGGAGCGTCTTCGACGCCTTCGGCCGCGTCGTCCGCCGGCACTATCCGATCACCGAGGCCAAGGGCGCGGCCAACACCGTGCTCAACCCGGCCTTCGACCCGGTCCGCCCGACCGCCGTCAGCTACGACGTGCTCAACCGGACGACCAGCACGACGCTCCCCGACCAGACGCGGATCACCAACTCCTACGGCTTCGCCCCCGACCGCGCGGGGGTGCCGCGCTTCGAGTCGGTGACGACGGACGCCAAGGGCAACGCGCGGGCCACGTACGCCGACGTCCGGAACCTGGCCACGTCCGTCCAGGAGCAGGGCGGCATCTGGACCGTCTACGCCTACGACCCGCTCGGCCAGCTCGTCAGGGTGACCGACGCCAAGAACAACAGCACCCTGGCGACCTACGACCTCCTCGGCCGCCGGACCTCGGCGACCATCCCCGACGGCGGGACGACGCGCTGGGCGTACGACCTCGCCGGCAACGTCATCAAGAAGACCAACCGGGCGGAGGTGAAATACACCTACGACTTCGACCGGCTCACCAGCGTCGACTACCCGGTCTTCACCGGCAACGACGTGAGCTACACCTACGGCGGCTCGGGCGCCGCCGCGAACGGGGCCGGCCGCATCGTCAAGATCGAGGACGGCGCCGGCGAGACCGTCAGGAAGTACGGCCCGCTGGGCGAGGTCGTCGAGGAGACCAGGACGCTGCCGGGCTCCGGCTCGCACGAGAAGTCCTTCACCACCGGCTACCGCTACGACGCGTGGGGCCGGGTCCTGCGGCTCACCTACCCGGACGGGGAGGTCCTCTCCTACGGCTACAACAGCGGCGGCCTGCCCGACTCGGCCACCGGCCTCAAGAACGGGCAGAGCTACCCCTACCTGAAGCGGCTCGACTACGACAAGTTCGACCAGCGGGTGCTGCTCGTCGCGGGCAACGGCACCGAGACCCGCTACACCTACGACGACGAGGACCGCCGCCTGTCCCGGCTCCAGGCCACGCTCCCCACCGGTTATGCCTTCCAGAACCTCGCCTACGACTACGACGAGGTGGGCAACCTCACCTCCGCGCGGAACGAGACCCAGCCGCCCGGCCCGCTGGACCAGTCCCGGCTGGGCGGGCCCAGCACCCAGTCCTTCACCTACGACAACCTCTACCGCCTGACCAGCGCGCACGGCGAGTACGCGGTCAGCGCGAACAAGACCGACTCCTACCTGCTGTCGATGTCGTACGACACCCTCCACAACCTCACCGCCAAGAGCCAGCGGCACGTGATCACCATCGGTGACGCCGGCCACGAGCAGGTCCAGGGCCGGACCACCTACAGCCAGACCTACGACTTCACCTCACGGCCGCACGCGCCCGAGACCATCGGCGCCGACCGGCTGCGCTACGACGCCGACGGCAACCTCGTCGACCGCGTCACCGAGACCTCGGGCGGCCCGCGCAGGCAGCAGATCTGGGACGAGGACAACCGCCTGGCCTGCGTGCACGACAACGCCAAGAACGAGACCCTCCCGCAGACCCCCGCCTCCTGTGACCAGCCGGGCAAGCCGCCGTCGGTCCGCTTCCGCTACGACGACCAGGGCGGCCGGTCGGTCAAGGACGGCGCCCAGACCGTCCTCTACCCGAACCAGAACTACACGGCGCGCAACCAGACGGAGTTCAAGCACGTCTTCGTCGGGACCACCAGGCTGGTGACCAAGACCGCCAAGTCCGGCAACTCCTACGAGAAGGACCAGTTCTACTACCACGGCGACCGCCTCGGCTCCACCGGCTTCGGCACCGACGCGGCAGGCAAGCTGGCCGAGCACGTCAACTACTTCCCGACCGGGGAGACCTGGGTCGACGAGCGGCCGGGGGAGAAGAACCCGTACCTGTTCTCCGGCAAGGAGTTCGACGAGGAGACCGGCTACTACAACTACGGCGCCCGCCACTACGACCCCAGGTCGAGTCTCTGGCAGTCGGCCGACCCGGCCGACTACCTGAGCGAGGGCGACCAGGAGCCGAAGAACCTGTCGGCGTACTCGTACGCGCACAACAACCCGACCGGCCTGGCCGACCCGGACGGCCGGCAGGCGGTGGACACCCGGCGCCTGATGGGCCTGGCCAGCGCGCACGGCATCACCCGCGACGCGCGGGCGGTGATGGGCAGGTACTTCGAGGACGCCGTCATCCGCTCGATGAACCGGATGAACGCGCTGGGCACGGTGAAGAACACCGAGTACTTCCTGTCGCCGCAGCGCGCGGCGGCCACCGGCGGCACGTTCACCCGCGTGGTGCCGGACATCGTCGGCGGGCTGCTGGTCGGCAAGATCGGCCCCGGCGGCGTCCCGATCCCGACGGACTTCATCCTCCGGTACGTCTTCTACGAGGTGAAGGCCGTCAGCCGGCCCATCGGCCTGGACTACAGCGATCACCAGATCCGCGGCCTCATCGACGCGGCGGCCATCCGCGGCCAGGAGGAGAGCTTCCGCACCGGCTACGCCCCCTACGTGGTGCTCGTCTCCACGAGCAACACCTCCTTCAGCACCAGGACCCGCTCGTGGCTGGACGGCTTCATCACGCCCAGGCAGACCCCCGCCGAGTACGCCGACCAGCGCGGCGTGGCGCTCTGGCACGCCGTCGTCTACGAGGTCGGCGGCGACCGGAACAACCCGGAGATCCTGGTCGGCCCGATGACCCCGGTCAACACGGTCGCCCAGAACCTGATCCGGGCCGCGGGAGCGCAGACGGTCGTGCCGCTGGGCGGCCCGGTGCCGTTCTTCACCCAGGCCCCGGGCGGCGGCATCGGCCCGGCGCCACCCATAACCTCCGGCGATCCCGATCCCACGATCGTGGACGACCCCTCGGCCGTCCCCTGACGGCACCGGACGGCACGGGCTCGCTCGCCAGGGGGGCCCGTGCCGTCCGGTGGCGGCCGTGAGATCGTCCGGCCGGCCCCCGCACCGCGCACCTGGCCGTCCCGGTGGAGACCTCCGGCGCTCTCGAACTGGTGCTCGCCCTGGTCAGCGTCGCGATCAAGGCCGACGGCCCGTCCCGGACGACATCCCCCCGCCGCCCACCGTGGAGCCCGCCGGCGGGCGTCAGGTGACGAGATTGGGGCAGGCGGATGGTATGGAGCGGATGTCCCTGCTGGACTTGACGCCGGGTCTGCGGGTGGATGACAGCGACGACGACGACCCGGTGTTGCTGCTGCCTGACGGAACCAGGGTGGACACCTGGCGTGAACATTACCCGTACCCGGAGCGGCTGCCCCGCCAGGAATATGAGTATTTCAAGCGATTGCTGCAGATCGAGCTGCTGAAGCTGCAGTACTGGGTCAAGGCGAACGGGCAACGCCTGGTGATCGTGTTCGAGGGCCGGGACGCGGCGGGCAAGGGCGGGACGATCAAGCGCTTCATGGAGCACCTCAACCCGCGCGGCGCGACCGTGGTGGCGCTGGAGAAGCCGTCGGAGCGCGAACGTACCCAGTGGTACCTGCAGCGGTACATCGCGCACCTGCCCGCCGCCGGGGAGATCGTCCTGTTCGACCGCTCCTGGTACAACCGGGCGGGGGTGGAGCGGGTGATGGGCTTCTGCACCGAGGCCGAGTGCCGGGAGTTCATGGCGCAGGTGCCGACGTTCGAGCGGGCCCTGGTCCGCGACGGCATCCACCTGATCAAGCTGTGGTTCTCGGTGACCCGCTCCGAGCAGCGCACCCGCTTCATCATCCGCCAGGTCGACCCGGTACGGCAGTGGAAACTGTCCCCGATGGACCTGGCCTCGCTGAACAAATGGAACGAATACACCGCCGCGAAGGAGGAGATGTTCCTCAACACCGACATCCCCGAGGCGCCGTGGACGGTCATCAGGAGCAATGACAAGAAGCGGGGCCGGCTGGAGGCGATGCGCCACGTGCTGAGCCTGTTCGACTACGACAACAAGGACCGCGACGTGGTCGGCACCCCCGACCCGCTCATCGTCAGATCGGCCTCCGACATCTACGACGAGGACCACGTCGTACCGCCCGCCTGAGCGCCGGGCACCCGGGCGTCTTGATGGAGATCATGCCGCGTGTCATGTTCGGGTGGTGAGCGATCCCGATCCTCCGGCCCCGGCCGATCGGTTCACCATCGATGACTTCGTCCGCCAGGGGCCACGTGAGTGGCGGCAACTGCCCAAGCTGGTGCGCGGCTCGTTCCGGCTGGCCTGGGCGGCGGGCCGCAAGGAGCTGCTGCTCGGCGCCGGCCTGCAGGTGTTCAACGGGGTCGCGATAGCCGCTCAGCTGCTCATCGGGCGTGAGCTGCTCCAGGCGCTGCTGGGCAGCGGCGCCTCGGGCCCGTCGGTGATCATCCCGAGCCTGGTCGCGATGGTCGCCGTCGGCACGCTGCAACGCTTTGGCGCCGCGGCCGAGCAGGAGCAGAACGAGCTGCTGCGGGAGCTGGTCAGCCAGCACGCCGAGGGCCGCATCCTGGACGTGGCGGGCCGGGTCGAGCTGGCCTGGTTCGAGTCCCCGGAGTTCTACAACCGGCTCCAGCGCGCCTCCATGGGGTCGGGGATGCGCACCATGCAGATGGTGCAGGGCCTGTTCGGCCTGGCCAGGTCCCTGGCCGGGACCGCGGGCGGCGTGGCGGTCCTGCTCGTGCTCCAGCCGCTGCTCGTGCCGCTGCTGGCGGTCACCGCGCTCCCGCTGTGGATCGTCATGCAGCGCAACAGCCAGGCCACGTTCAGGTTCTTCGTCGGGATGACGCCGCTGGAGCGGGCGCGGCAGTACCTGGCCGGGCTGTTCACCGACCGGCAGACGGTCAAGGAGGTGCGCGCCTTCGACCTGTCGGCCTACCTGCGCGACCGCTACGACCGGCTGGGCGCCGAACGCGTCACCGAGCTGCGCGGGGTGACCCGCACGCGGTTACGCCGCTCGCTGCTGGGCAGCCTGGCGTCCGCGCTGCTGGTCGGGGCGACGTTCGCGATCCTCGGCTGGCTGTACGCCGGCGGGCGGCTGGACCTGGCCTCGGCCGGCGTGGCCGCCGCCGCGCTCCTCCAGCTCTCCGGCGCGCTGACCATGATCGGGATGGGGACGACCCAGCTGTACGAGGCCTCGCTGTTCGTCCAGGACTACACCGCCTTCCTGGCGCTGGACGAGCGCCGGCCGCGGGCCGCGAAGCCGGCCCCGCCGCCCTTCGGCGAGCTGCGCGCCGACTCGGTCACCTTCGTCTACCCGGGTTCGTCCACCCCGGCGCTCCGGGACGTGTCGCTCACGATCAGGGCCGGGCAGGTGACCGCGCTGGTCGGCGAGAACGGATCCGGCAAGACCACCCTGGCCAAGCTGCTCGCCCAGCTCTACCGGCCGACGTCGGGACACATCCGGTGGGACGGCCACGACACCGGCGGATACGACCAGGAGACGTTGAGCGCCTCCATCACCGTGATCTTCCAGGATTTCGTCCAATATCACCTCACGGCCAGGGAGAACATCGCCCTCGGCCGCCACGAGCGGCTGGCCGACACCGGCGCCGTCCACGAGGCCGCGCGCCTGGCCGACGCCGACGACTTCCTGTCCCGCCTCACCGAGGGCTACGAGACGATCCTGGGCAAGGAGTTCATGGGCGGGACCGACCTGTCGATCGGCCAGTGGCAGCGCGTGGCCCTGGCCCGCGCCTTCTTCCGCGACGCGCCGTTCATCGTCCTCGACGAGCCCACGGCCGCCCTGGACGCCCGCGCGGAGCACGAGCTGTTCGAGCGCATCCGCCAGCTCTTCAGGGACCGCACGGTGCTGCTGATCTCCCATCGCTTCTCGACGGTCCGCTCGGCCGACCACATCTACGTCCTGCACGAGGGCGAGATCGACGAACACGGCACGCACGAGGAGCTCATGACCTCCCAGGGCCGCTACGCCGAGCTCTTCACCCTCCAGGCGGCGTCGTACCTGGACCCGGACGGGGCCTGACCGCGCCGCGGCCGGCTTCAGCGCTCGCCGTCGAGGCCGGCGAGCACCCCGGGTGACCCGCCCGCCCGGAGTCGCCTATGTGCCGGTGCATGCCTGCCGGTTGACTCGTGACGTATTTGTTCCTGTCTCGTGACGGATGACCAGAATGAAGTGATCGTTCGCTTTCCCGTCAGCCCCTCTCTGCACACCGTTCACATGAGCACTCCAACGTGTCCGCCCGGGAGCAGGCCGTCTTACCGGTCCGCTCCGGCACGTAAGAGAAGGGACATGGCCTGATGCGGCCAGCAGCACGAAGATTCCTGAGCGGTTTAGCAAACCGGGGGCGGCTCGCCACCGTCGGTACGGTCGCGGTGCTGCTCGTGAGCAGCCTCGTGACGGCGGCGTACGCCGACCCCCAGCCGGGCGAGCAGGAGCGGGGCCGGCCCAGCCCGGCGCCGACCGGCTCCCGGACTCCTCCGGCGCTCACCCCGGCCGCGGGTTCCTACCTGGAGGGCACGGTGAAGGTCGCGGCGGTCCCGGCCACGGCCGGTGACAGCGTCACGAAACTCGCCGTCGACGACACCGCCATCGACGCCACCAGGACCGTGGGCGTCTCCAGGCTCAGCTTCGACGTCGGCTCGAACTCGACGGAGGCGCAGTATCACAGCTACGTGCTGGTCAACGGCACGTACCGGAGCGACATCGGCGACTTCGTCAGCGAACGGGCCTCCATCGAGATCCCCAACGAGAGCCTCGTCAAGGGCGAGAACACCGTCGAGTTCGTCGTCGGCACGATCCAGTCCTCGTGCGGCGTCAACTACGACGACTTCGTGCTGTCCGACGTGGGCCTCGAGCTGCTTGGCGAGGTCGCGGACGGCGAGGACAACCCGTACACCCTCTCCTTCGGCGACGGCAGCTGCGGCACGAACACCACGCTGCTGAAGCGGGCCACGCTCAAGTTCTTCTTCCAGTCCGACCCGCAGGGGACCACCGGCCTGGCCGCGGACGTGGACACCACGAAGCTGGCCAACGGCGAGCACGCCATCACCGCGACCACCACGTCCGGGGCGAGCGTCAGGAACACCGTCACCGTGAACAACGCCCCGGCCGGCGCGCCGCGGCTGACGCCCACGGACGGCACGCTCGTGGCAGGCACCAAGTCCGTCTTCGCGAACCTCCCGGCGGCCGGCGCGGGCGGCGTCAAGGACCTCACGGTCGACGGCGAAGAGCCCGCCACCAAGGCCACGCTCGGCAACGGCGCCGCGCAGTTCTCCTTCGACGTGGGCGCGGACTCGATCGACGACAAGTTCGACGACTTCCTGCTCGTCAACGGCAAGCGCATCGACCTGGGCGGCTCCTGGGCGAGCCGGCGGGTGACCGTGGCGGTGCCGGCCAGGTTCCTGGTGCCGGGCGACAACACGATCAAGGTCGTCACCGGCGACTACAAGGAGTCCTGCGGCAACAACCGCGACGACTTCACCATCGCGAACCTCGGGCTCGACCTGGACGGCGCCACGGTGACCGGCCAGGACGTCAAGGCGTCGTACGAGCTGGGCGACGGGGCCTGCGGCGACAGCCAGACCGCCCTGCGCGAGGCCGAGCTGCGCTACACCATCGACGCCCCGGCCGCGCACGTCACGCAGACGCTCGGCTCCGGCGAGGCGACCCTCAGCTTCAACGTGGGCAGCAACTCGATCGAGGCGCGCTACCAGAACCACGTGCTCGTCAACGGCCAGAAGGTCGTGCTCGACGGCGACTTCGTCAGCCGCCGCGTCGACCTGACGATCCCGAACGAGTTCCTGGTGCCCGGCTGGAACACGATCGACTTCGTGGCCGGGACCTTCCCGACGTCGTGCGGCAACAACCGCGACGACTTCACGATCTCGAACGTCGCCCTCACCCCCGCGCAGGGCACGGCGGCCGGCCAGCTGCTCAAGACCTCGTACGGCATGGGCGACGGCAACTGCGGCGACAACGTGAACCCGCTCACCGAGATCGACCTCGAATTCCTGGTGGACGGCCAGGCCCGCGGCCTGCGCGCGGACCTCGACACCACCGCGATCAAGGACGGAAAGCACACCCTGTCGGCCACGTCGGCCACGGGCGAGGTCGCCACCCGGCTCCTGATCAGCGACAACTCGGCGCCGAAGGTCGCCAGGAGCGTCCCGGCCGCGAAGGAGAAGATCACCGCCACGGTCGTGCTCGACGTCAAGCTCGAAGACGCCTCGGGCGTCGTGTCGGGGCCGGACGTCAAGCTCGACGGCCGGCCGATCGAGCTGGGCGCCCAGGTGGGTCCCGGCCTGCGGGCCGGTACGCACACGCTGGCCGTGACCGGGGCCGACGGGCTCGGCAACACCGCGACCCAGGAGATCGTCTTCGAGTCCGCGGGCATCCCGGACGTCCCCGCCGAGCTGACCCCGGCGCTGGGCACCGTGGACGTCTCCGACCCCGTCAAGCTCTCGGCGAAGGTCGCCGAACCCGACGGCGGCGAGGTCACGGCGACGTTCTCCGAGGCCAAGATCCTCGCGCCGGAGCAGGTGTACCAGGGCACGGCCCAGACTCTCCCGACGACCTTGCAGGTCCCGGGGGAGAAGCGGGTCAAGGCCGACGGACTCGACCCCGCCGACGGCAGGACGCTCGACGCACCCGCCGGTCAGGACCTCACCTACCAGCGCTTCGACGTCAAGGTCGAGGGCCACGTGGACGCCCCGGTGCTGCGCTGGGAGGGCGCCATCGACCCGCAGCGGCTGGCGTCGCTGCGGGTCTGGAACACCAGGGCCAGGGCGTGGGACCTGCTGACGAGCTCCCGCGGCGCCGCCGAGGGCAAGACCACGCTCACGGCCGTCGTCGACGAGAAGTACATCGACAAGCGGGAGGTGCACGTCATGGTGACGGGCGAGGACCCGTTCGCCGACGACATCGAGCCCGGCGACCCGAACGGCTTCGCCGACCCCGCCACGTACGACTTCTCGATCGTCCACTTCACCGACACGCAGTACATCTCCGAAGGCGCGGTGGAGCAGGAGACGGCCGAGGAGCGCGCGGTGTGGGAGTCCGCCTACTCCGGCATCGTCAACTGGATCGCCGCGAACAAGGACCAGCGCAAGATCTCGTACGTCGCCCACACCGGCGACATCATCGAGAACAACATCCGCAAGCCCGCGGACGAGGCCACGCAGCGGCAGGTCACCGGCGAGTTCGAGGTGTCATCGAAGCAGCAGCGCGTGCTGGACGACGCCGACATCCCGAACGGCGTGATCGCCGGCAACCACGACAACCAGTCGGGCACCGAGGACGGCCCCGAGGCCATCTACAACAAGTACTACGGCCCCGGCCGCTACCAGGACGCCGCGCAGGGCTGGGAGCACGCCGGGTACGGCGGGCCGTGGAAGGAGGGCGACAACCAGAACCACTACGACCTGTTCTCCGCCGGTGGCCTGGACTTCGTCGTGGTCGGCCTGTCGTACGGGGTGACGAGGGAGGAGGCCGAATGGGCCGGCTCCGTCTTCAAGAAGTTCCCCGGCCGCAACGGCATCCTGCTCTCGCACGACTACCTCGTGCCGAGCACCAACCCCGACGGCCGCGGCGCCGGATTCTCCGCGCCCGACGGCTCGATGCTGTACAAGACGGTGGTCGAGAAGAACCCCAACGTCTTCCTCATCCTCGCCGGTCACGAGCATGGCGTGGGCACCAACGTGAAGCCGAAGGTTGGCCAGGTCGGCAACGGCGTCGTCGAGCTGCTGGCCGACTACCAGTTCTACACGGTGTCGGCCGACCGGCTCGGGCTCACCGAGATCGGCGGGTACAACCCGCAGGACCAGCTCCAGTTCGGGGCGAGCTTCTTCCGGCTGCTGCAGTTCGACGTCAAGCGGGCCGAGCTGAGCGTGGACACCTACTCGCCGCTGCTCAACGACTTCGGCGCCGCCGAGTTCGACCCCCTGCGCCGCTACAACGGCCTGGAGGACAACATGGTGCTGCCGGTCGATCTCACCTCCAGGACGACCACGTTCCAGACCGACTCCCTGGCGCTCTACAAGCCCAGCCGGATCATCGGCAAGAGCAAGGTCGCTTCGGGCCAGGTCGCCTCGGTCACCTGGAACCGCCTCAAGGACGACACGGCCTACGCCTGGTTCGTCACGGCCCGTTCCGCCGGTGGCGGCGTGACCGCCTCCGAGCCGAGCGTGTTCGTCACGAAGGACGAGCACGGCCGGCCGGGCAAGTGGGGGCCTGACTCGCCCCTGTACCACTGGTTCAACCGCTGATCCAGCGCCGCCCCGGGCCTCGTCCGGGGCGGCTTTCACCCCCTGACCCGGAGAAACGACCCATGTCCCGCTGGCGCAGGCTGTCCTCCTTCGTCCTCGCCGTCCTCGTCGTCGGCGTGCCGGCCGGCCTCGCGCGTCCCGCCCCGGCGGCGGCGCACGACGCCACCACGACCGCCCAGGCCCAGGTGACCGGCTCGGGCGCGAGCGTCAGGGCCGTGCTCGACCTTGAATACGACCTCCTCATGAAGTCGGCCTGGCTCTACGCGGAGGCGTACGAGGCGAAGGAACGCGCCGAGCAGCTCCGCCAGCTCAGGATCAACCGCGACGCGGTGAACGACTACGTCACGAGACGCTTCGAGGTGGCGTACGACGGCAAGCCGTGCGTCCCCACGCAGGCGGGCGACGCGGACGTGCGCCCGCGCGACCAGGTGGCCTTCGCCGTCATCACGCTCTCCTACACCTGCGCGGGCGCGGGCGGCGGGGGAGCGTACGCGATCTCCAGCGCGTTGTTCCCCGACTCCGAGACCTTCGTCCACAGCACGAAGACCATGGTCACCTACGAGCTCGGCGGCGAGCGGGGCTCCGCCGTCCTGACCGCCCCGAGCCCGACGGTACGGGTCGGCGAGGACCGGGCCGCGAGCCAGATCGGCGAGTTCTTCCTGCTCGGGGCCGAGCATCTGCTGTTCGGCCTGGACCACGTGCTCTTCCTGCTCGCCCTGCTCATCGGCGCGCGCCGCCTGCGTGACGTCGTCGTCACGGCCTCCGCCTTCACGGCCGCGCACAGCATCACGTTCCTGCTGGCGGCGATGGGGATCGTGCAGGCGCCGGGCGCGGTCGTGGAGCCGATCATCGCCGGGTCGATCGTCGTCGTGGCGCTGGCCAACCTCCTGGGCCGGGAGGAGGACCGGCTGGGCAGGTGGCGGCTGCCCGTCGTCTTCGCCTTCGGCCTGGTCCACGGGCTCGGCTTCGCGGGCGCGCTGGACATCGACGAGAGCGGGTCGTGGGGGCTGCTGCTGTCGCTGCTCAGCTTCAACGCCGGCATCGAGGTGACCCAGCTCGTGCTCGTCGCGGTGCTCTTCCCGCTGCTGGTGCTGCTGCGCCGCACGGCCGCGGCCCGCTGGGGGGTGGTCGCGCTGTCCGTCCCGATCGTGGCGGTCAGCCTGTACTGGTTCTTCGACCGCATCCCGCTGCCGCTCTGAACCCTCCCTCACCGGTACGTCATGCTGGTCGCATGAGCAGCAGCCCCAACGGCGAGTCCGCCGCCGAGCACAGCGATCTGCTGGACGCCACCCCCGGCCTGTGGGTGGAGGACCACGACGACGACGATCCCGTCCTGATGCGCGTGGACGGCCGGCCTGTCGACACCTGGCGCCAGCACTACCCTTACGACTCGCGCCTGGCCCGCGAGCCTTACGAGCGCGACAAGCGGCTGTTGCAGATCGAGCTGGTCAAGCTGCAGTACTGGATCAAGGACACCGGGCAGCGGCTGGTGGTGCTGTTCGAAGGGCGCGACGCGGCCGGCAAGGGCGGCACCATCAAGCGCTTCACCCAGCACCTCAACCCGCGCGGGGCGAGCGTCGTGGCGCTGGAGAAGCCGAACGAGCGCGAGCGCACCCAGTGGTACTTCCAGCGCTACGTCGCCCACCTGCCGGCCAAGGGGGAGATCGTGCTGTTCGACCGCTCCTGGTACAACCGGGCCGGGGTCGAACGCGTCATGGGCTTCTGCACCGAGCAGGAATACCTGGAGTTCGTCGACCAGGCGCCGCGCCTGGAGCGCATGCTCGTGGAGTCGGGCCTGCACCTGGTCAAGCTGTGGTTCTCGGTCTCGCGCGCCGAGCAGCGGACCCGGTTCATCATCCGGCAGGTGGACCCGGTCCGCCGGTGGAAGCTGTCGCCGATGGACCTGGCCTCGCTCCACAAATGGGACGAGTACACCGCGGCCAAGGAGGAGATGTTCCTGCACACCGACACCGAATCCGCGCCCTGGACGGTCATCAAGAGCAACGACAAGAAGCGCGCCCGCCTGGAGGCCATGCGCCACGTGCTCAGCCTGTTCGACTACGAGGGCAAGAACCACGAGGTCGTCGGCGTGCCCGACGAGCGCATCGTGATCTCCGCGGCCGACATCGTCGACGAGGACCACGCGCTGCCCGACCCGGCCTGAGAGCCGGGCCGGGCCCGGCGGTCAGTCCGCGCGCGAGAAGCGGACGGCGTCGGCGACCACGTGGCCGTCGGCGGCGTCGGTGAGCTCGACCGTGCCGGCGATGCCCGCGGCGAAGCGGAACGTGCCCAGCGACACCCATTCGCCGCCACGGGCGCCGGGGAGGCCGCGGGCCGTCTGGTCCACCGTGACCCGCGTGCTGCCCTCGGCGTGGTGGACGACGTAGGCGGCGGCGCGGGAGCGGTTCGAGGCGGCGGAGTAGGAGACCCTCACCTCGTAGCGGGCGTCGGCGGGCAGGGCCGGCTGCCAGCGGACCGTCGCGCTGCCGTCGCCGGGCGGGTGGGAGGCGTAGTTGGCGCCGTAGTAGCCGGCCACGCCGGTGCCCGACGGCCAGGAGCCGGCGACCACCGTCCAGCCCAGCGCGCCGTTGTCGACCGTGACGTCCTCGTCGGCGTCCGCCGGGGCGGGCGCCTGGATGAGGCTCAGCTCGTCGAGCGAGAGGCTCCGGCCGGCGCCCCGGCCGGGGCCGGTGACGGTGAAGCGCACGGTGTGCCGGCCGGGAGAGAGCCGCATGGTTCCCAGCAGCCGCACGTCGTAGCCTTCCGCGTGCTCGGAGGTGGTGTCGATGGTCGCGTTGCGGGGCTTCGCGCCGTCCACGGTCACGGTGGCCAGCCCGCCGTCCGGGGCGCGGTAGTAGCGCAGGAGCAGGTCGTACTCCCCGCCGCGGGGCACGGTGAGGCGGTATTCCAGATGGTCGCCGTCGGCGCCGGGGGTGAACACGGCGCGGGCGCCGGCGCGGGCGGTGGGCTCCCTGACGACGGTGACCGTGCCGCCGGAGTGCCTGGTGCCGGCCAGGCGGGCCAGGTCGTACGCCTTTTCCTTGACGCGCGGGCCGGTCGCGAGGCTGTCGCGGCCCTGGGTGAGCCATTCGAGGTTGAAGCGGCAGACGTTCACCTTGAGCGGGAAGCTGGCGATGTCGCCGTCGCAGCCGTAGATGAGCAGGATGGTCCCGTCGGAGAGCCGGGCGAGGTCGGAATAGTAGGAGCGGCCGGGGTTGACGACACGGCTGTAGCGGAAGGAGTGGGCGCCGTCGTAGCTCACCGAGACGGTCATGTTGTAGCGCATGGGCGCGTCCGGGCGGCTGAACAGGACGCGGTCGCGCGAATAGCCGAGCAGGCCCGCGTCCACCGCGTTGAACTGTCCCGTCGAGCCGTCCAGCTTCGGCGCCGACCAGGTCAGGCCGCGGTCGTGGCTGACCGAGACGATGCGCTGCCGGTTGCCGCCGGCCGCGGCGCGGCCGTTGACGAGGACGGAGCCGTCGGCGCGCTGCACGAGCCTGGCCTCGTTGATGGGGTAGTCGGCGGACACCGGGACGGCGCCGGTGGCCTGCCAGGTCCGCCCGTGGTCGTCGCTGTAGACGGACGCGATCCCGTACATGCGCTCGGCCACGGTGTTGCCGACGATGACCCGCCGGTGGGCGACGTTCATCAGCAGCCGCCCGTTGTCGAGCTGGATGCCGTGGCCGGGGCCGGGGGAGTGCAGGGCCCACTGGTGAGCGAAGTGGTCGAACAGGTCGGCCAGCACGCGCGGCTGCCCCCAGGTGAGGCCGCCGTCGGTGCTGGAGACCACGTGCAGGACGCCGGTGTCGCCGGAGCAGGAGGTGTTCTCGGGCAGGCGGGCGGACAGGTTGTAGAACAGGAAGACCTCGCCCGTGCCGCGGTCGCACACCAGCGCCGGGTTGCCCCACGACTGGCCGTCGGCCGAGGTCACGACGGCTTGGGAAGGGCTCCACGTCCTGCCGCCGTCTGTGCTGCGGCGCAGCAGCAGGTCGCGCGGTCCCGCGTCGCAGACCTCGTGGCGGCCTTCCGACAGGGCGAGGACTGTGTCGTCGGGCAGCACGGTGAGCGCGTGCACGTGGTAGTTGGCCAGCGTCCCCGTGGAAGAGTCCCACAGGGTGACCTCCTCGAAGAGCGGCGTGGCCGGTCCCGGCGCGGCGGCGGCCGCGGCGGGGGGACGGACGGTGAGGGCCGCGCCCGCGGCCACGCCCAAGGCGAACGTCCGGCGGCCGATGGGTCGATCGATCATTCGTGCTCCCGAGATCGGAGGGGGGTGAGCAGGCCGCGGCGCGCCCGGCAGGGGCCCGGGCGCGCCGCGACGTCAAGGCGGGACCGGTCAGTAGCCCCGCACCTGGGGCCAGGCCAGCTCGAAGCCGTCGGCGACCAGCTCGGCCTGGAAGCGTTCCAGCGCGGCCGGGTCCTCGTGGACCTGGGCGGGTTCGAGGCCGTGCCGCACGCAGTGCGCCGCCAGGGCGCCGGCCGCCTCGCCGATGTTCCACTCCACCGGGTGCAGCCGGTAGCAGCCGTTGGTGATGTGCGTGGTGCCGAGGCTCTTGCCGGCGGCCAGCACGTTGGTCACGCGCAGCGGCAGCAGCGCCCCCAGGGGGATCTGGAACGGGCAGCTCGCCACGTCGATGTAGTTGTCGCCGCCGGTGGACGGGTGCAGGTCGATGCGGTACATGCCGATGCCCACGGTGTCGGGGTAGGCGACGGCGCCGTGCTCGCCGCGCACCGCCAGCGACAGGTCGTGCTCCACGATCGTGCGGCGGGCGCGGATGCGCCGCGACTCGCGGATGTAGGGGCTCTTGGCCAGGCCGTCGGAGGTCCCCATGACGTCGGGGCGCAGCCGCAGCCCCGGCCAGCCGGTGCCGCCGTCGGGCCGGGGCGCCTCGGTCTGCAGCCAGTAGAGCATGCTGAGCGCCTGGTTCCTGGCGCCCTGGAGGTGCGTGGCCCGCTCGTCGTCGCCGACGCCGATCAGCGGGCCGGGCAGGTAGTCGATCTGCGGCCAGTTGACGATGACGACGTCGCTCTCGGCGAAGCCCGGCTCGAACACCTCCCGGCACACGACGCGCCGGAACACCCACAGGTCCTTGTCGCCGGGGTCGCGGCTCTGGTCGGCGACGACCGGCCCCGACGAGCCGTGCGGCACGAACGTGCGCACCGCCGGCTCCAGCGTGCGCGGGTCGGGCGCGGTGAGGCTGAGCAGGCGGTCCGGCCAGAACGGCGGGCGGTAGTCGCGCCAGAAGGAGTACTGGTCGGGCTTGTCGATCGTGTGGTCCTGGCCGGCGCGGTGCTCGATGGCGAAGACCCAGGAGAACGCCTGCATGTTGGCCGGCTGCGCCTGCGCGGGAGCGCTCGGCTCGCCGGTCTCCGCGGCCGACTCGAAGCCGGTGACGTGCTCGATCCCGGCCAGCGGCAGCAGGTCGCCCAGCTCGGTGGCGTCGAGCACGTACCGGGCGCGGACGTGGCACAGCTCGCCGTCCGGGCCGGCGAAGCTCACCCCGGTCACCCGGTCGCCGTCCACGTCCGCGGCCACCGGCCGGTGCAGGTAGCGGATGGTCAGCCGCCCGGCGGCCAGGTAGGGGCCGACCATGTCGGCCAGTACGGCGGCGGCCACGCGCGGCTCGCAGCAGAGCCTGCTGACCGTGCCGCGTCCCGGGTTGAGGTCGGGCGCCTCCCTGGACTCCCGGGTGAGCGGGTACCAGGTGCGGTAGTGATCGCGGATGGCATCGCGCAGCCTGCGGTAGGAGCGGGTCGCGCCGAACTGCTCGATCCACGGATGCTCGTCCGGTGGCACGCCCTGGCTGGTGAGCTGCCCGCCCAGCCAGTCGGTCTCCTCGGTGAGCACCACGGTACGGCCGCGCCGCAGCGCCGCCAGTGCCGCCGCCACTCCGCCCATTCCGCCCCCGATTACCAGAACGTCGGCTTCGGCGCCCGTCACGCCGCACCACCTTTCTCGAAGAAGTCGACCTCGCCGCGCTCCATGAGAACGATGAGGCTCAGCAGCGCGCCCCAGGTCTGGAACGGCTCGCTGTTGGGTTTGTCGCACGCGCCGCCGTGGCTGCTGGAGTAGTTCTCGTGCACGTGGCGCAGCTCGTTCCATTCCTTGAGCACCAGCCGGGAGCTGCCCTCGGCGAGCCACGCGGCCGCCGGGCGCTCCCCGGCGCGCAGCAGCCCGAGGTAGACCAGGAAGTTCACCGGCGGCCACGCCCGCCCCGCCCAGTAGCTGCCCTCGCCGACGTGGACCTGCTCGCCGCGGGGCGAGGTCGGCAGCAGCCATTCGCCGCCGAACCCGTCGTCGGCCATCAGGTGCCCGGACACCATCCGCCGGATCCGCTCCGCGGAGCCGACGCCGGCCAGCAGCGGGTAGAAGCTCATCGCGGACAGCCGCTCGGTGAACAGCCCGATGTCGGTGCGCCGGCTGCGGTAGATGCCGCCCTGCTCGTCCCACAGGGACTCCATCGCCGCCACGACGCTCGCATGCCGCTCGCGCAGCTCCGCCGCGGCCTGCCGGTCGCCGAGGAGGTCGGCGAGGTCGGCCAGCGCCTCGCAGTCGGCCGCGTACAGGCTGCTCATGCCCACGTCGTGTGCGGCGAGCAGGCTCTTGGCCTGGTCGAAGGGGACGTCGTCGAAGACGGGGTGGCCGTCCCAGCCGGTCTCGCAGGTCGCGCCGAAGTGCTGGTGGATGCGCGGGATGTCCTGCGGCGAGGGGTACTCGGGGTCGAAGTACGTCGACCCGGCGCACAGCAGGTCGCCGTCCCTGCGCGCCCGCCACCACCAGCGGTTCCACGACAGCAGCGGCTCGAAGGTCTCCTCCAGGAACCACCGGTCGCCGAACCTGCGGTAGAGCTCGCGGACCACCAGCGAGCCCACCGGCGGCTGGGACCCGTCGTAGGTCCTGCGGCCGGTGCCCTGCTCGACGTTCGGGACGAAGCCTTCAGGGGTCAGCGCCCGCAGCATCTCGACGGTGTTGACGTAGGCCAGCTCCTTGCTCGACACGGCCGCCAGCAGCGCGTTGAAGAACGCGTCCCAGCAGAACAGGGCGTAGCCGCCGCGCTTGCCGACGTTCCAGAGCCGGCTGACGGTCGTGAGCACGCGGGACTGCGCCGGCTCGTAGATCGTGTTCCACGAGATGGCGTCCCTGACGATCTCGCGGTGCTGGGCGAGGGGGTCGCCGCCGGCCGTCCCGAGCTCGGCGGAGGCGCGCCCGACGAGCTCCGCGATCTCGGGCAGGTCCCGGGCGCGGCCGGTGCTGATCCCGACGGCACCGGTCAGCTCCATCGCCAGGTACGGCCCGTCGATGTCGGTGTAGGGGTCGTCCACGTGCGGGGCGGTGCAGAAGACCCGGACGGTCCCGCCGGGCCCCTCGGCCGTGATCCGGTCGCCGTCGCGGGTGACGGAGCCCGGCCGGTTCCACAGGTAGCCGGCGCCGATGGTGAGCAGCGCGCTCTTGGGCTGGTTGGCCGTGGGCGTCACCAGCACCACCAGGTCGCCGTCCGCGTGCGCGGTCTGCACCCGGATGGTGATGCCCGCCCACGTCACGGTCGTCTCGGTGTAGCGGCCGTCGTAGGCGTGCCGGCCCAGGGTGACGGTCTCCGCGCCTTCGGTGCGGCGGCCGATCTGGGCGGCGCGCAGCGACGTGCCCCGGTAGTACTCCTTCAGGCCGAGGGACAGGCCCAGGGCGTCGGGGAGGAGGACCTGGGTGAGCACGCTGCGCGTGTCCCACGTGTTCCAGCCTCGGGTGAGCGCGGCCTGGATGTCGGCGTAATTCGTCATGCGTCCTTCACGTCAGTGTCAGCTCGGGGATCCACACCCGCTTGGCGTGGGGGCCACGGTTGGCCCAGGTGCAGTAGGGGATCAGGGTGCGGCCGGCGGGCCGCGCCGGCAGGCCGGGGCCGGTGACTCGCCGGGAAACGGGCATGGTCATGCGACTCTCCTCGGGGGAGCTCCTGAGGACAGGACGGGGCAGAGGGCTATTCGGGGCGGCGGGCCGCC
>NZ_VCKX01000185.1 GCF_005889725.1 Nonomuraea zeae | reverse complement strand
CCCCGAGCCCCACCCCTCGCCCCGGCGGGGGGTGGGCCGGGCGCACGAACCAGCGGAGATCTCCGGCCGTTGGGAAAGCGCTTCCCGGGGTCGCACGCCGGTCCCGGTCACCCCCCGGGGCGCCGCCGAAGGCGCCCCTTCCCGTACGGAGGTGCACGTGTCCGAAATTTCGCGACGAGACGCTCTCAAGGGAATGGCCGCGGCCGGAGCCGCCGCCCCGCTGGTCTCGATGCTGGAGTCACCCGGCTTAGCCGCCCTCGCCGTCCCCGACGTCACGCTGAGCTGGCTGGAGGACAGGCCGGCCGAGGCCCCCGGCACCACGTGGGGCGTCCCCTGGCCGAAGGGCGCCGTGGCGAAGGAGCAGGCGTTCGCGCTCACCGCCGCCGGCGGCCAGGCCGTGCCCGTGCAGACCTGGCCGCTCGCCTACTGGCCCGACGGGACGCTGAAGTGGACCGCCCACGCGATCGGCCCCGGCGTGCCGGCCGCGGAGACGTACACGCTGCGGCCCGGCACGCCGGCCGCGGCCGCCGAGCCGGTCAGGGTCGAGGACAACAAGCAGTACGTGGACATCGACACCGGCGTGATCCGCGCCCGCGTGCGCAAGAGCGGCAGCGAGCTGATCAGCCAGATCTGGCGCGGCGAGACCGAGATCGCGCGCAAGGGCCGGCTCGTCAGCCTCCGGCAGGCCAGGATCGACGACGGCGACGACCGGACGGTGGAGGTCGACTCCTACCTCAGCGACATCGCCAAGGCAGAGGTCGAGCAGTCGGGGCCGATCCGGGCGGTCGTCCGGATCGAAGGCCGCCACACCTCGAAGAAGGGCAGGTCGTGGCTGCCGTTCACGGTCAGGCTCTACTTCTACGCCGGCGCGGAGAGCGTGCGGATGACGCACACGTTCGTGTTCGACCGCGACGGGCAGCACGACTTCGTCGCCGGGCTCGGCGTTCGCTTCCTGGTCCCGATGCGGGACGAGGCGTACAACCGGCACGTCAGGTTCGCCGGTGACGGGCACGGCCTGCTCACCGAGGCCGTCAAGGGCATCACCGGCCTGCGCCGCGACCCCGGCCTGGCCGTCAGGCAGGCGCAGGTGGCCGGGCGGCGGTTGCCCGAGGTCGCCACCTGGGACACCCGCGTGAGCAGCCGGCTGCACCTGATCCCCGACTGGGGCGACTACACGCTCGCCCAGCTGTCCTCCGAGGGCTTCACGCTCAAGAAGCGCACCAGGAAGGGCTACGGCTGGGTCGCCGTCGACCAGGGCAGGCGGGCCGCCGGCTTCGGCTACGTGGGCGGGACGAGCGGCGGGCTCGCCTTCGGCATGCGCGACTTCTGGCAGCGCCACCCCACCCAGCTCGACATCCGCGGGGCCGCCACCGACGAGGCCGAGGCCACCGTCTGGCTCTGGTCGCCGGAGGCCGGGCCGATGGACACCCGCTTCTACCACGACGGGCTCGGCCAGGACACCTACCCCGAGCAGATCGAGGGTCTCAACATCACCTACGAGGACTACGAGCCGGGGTTCGGCACGCCGCTGGGCATCGCCCGCACCACCGAGCTGACGTTCTGGGCCGTGGGCGCCACGCCCGACGCGGCCAGGCTGGCCGCGATGGCCGACGCCGTGCGGACGCCGCCGCTGATCGTCGCGCCGCCCGCGCACCTGGCGGCGGCCAAGGTGTTCGGCGGCCTGTTCAGCCCGGTGGACCGGTCGACGCCGGAGAGGAAGACCATCGAGGACCGGCTCGACTTCCTCTTCGACTACTACCGCAAGCAGGTCGAACAGCGGCACTGGTACGGCTTCTGGGACTACGGCGACATCATGCACACCTTCGACGAGGACCGGCACGTGTGGCGCTACGACGTCGGCGGCTACGCCTGGGACAACTCGGAGCTGTCGCCCGACCTGTGGCTCTGGTACGCCTACCTGCGCTCGGGCCGGTCCGAGGTGTTCAGGTTCGCCGAGGCGATGACCAGGCACACCGGCGAGGTGGACGTCTACCACCTCGGCCCGTGGTCCGGGCTCGGCACCCGGCACAACGTCCAGCACTGGGGCTGCAGCGCCAAGCAGCAGCGCATCTCGACGGCCGTCTACCGGCGGATCTTCTACTACCTGACCGCCGACGAGCGCACCGGCGACCTGATGCGCTCGCTGGTCGACTCGGACAAGACGTTCCTGGCGATCGACCCGCTGCGCAAGATCCGGACGGAGCCGTACACGCCGGACCCGCAGGCCCTGGCCATCGGCCTCGGCACCGACTGGAGCGGCCTGGCCGCGGCCTGGCTCACCGAGTGGGAGCGCGGCGGGGACCCGGTCGCGGAGAGGAAGCTCAAGGCCACCATGCGCACGATCGCGGCCATGCCCAACGGGTTCGTGACCGGCGAGGGCCTGTACAACCTCAGCACCGGCGAGTTCGCGCCCGCGGCGAAGAAGGTGTCGGTCTCGCACCTGTCGGCGATGTTCGGGCAGGTCGAGATCTGCGCCGAGCTGATCGACCTGATCGACATGCCGGACTTCGAGCGGGCGTGGCTGCAGTACTGCCGCCTGTTCAACGCCACGAAGGCCGAGCAGGAGGCCGAGACGGGCGCGAACTTCGGCAACCTCATACTCAGGCAGGGCCACTCCCGGCTCACCGCGTACGCGTCGGTCCGGCTCCGGCGCGCCGACCTGGCCGCCCGCGCCTGGACGGAGTTCGCCACCGGCGACGGCTACGCCCCGAACCTGCCGTGGAAGTCGGAGAAGGTCGCCACCACCCTCAACCCGACCGACGAGGCGGCCTGGGTCTCCACCAACACCACGGCGCTCTACGGCCTGGCCGCCATCCAGAACCTCGCCCTGGTGGGCGATCAAATCACCGGATGATGGATTAAAACGTGTCACCGCCCCCGAGCGAGCCCTCCGCCGCATCGGGGGCGGGCTTCGCATTGACACAGAGCATCAGTAATCATAGTTTCCTCGCGACAGATTAAAACGTTTTGAAGGGAGTTGTCCGTGCAACGCGTCTGCTTCCTGCTGAAAGTCCGCCCAGAGCGGCTGGCGGAGTACCGCGCACGCCACGGGGAGGTCTGGCCGGAGATGCGAGAGGCGCTCGCGCGCACCGGCTGGCACAACTACTCGCTCTTCCTCAGGGACGACGGCCTGCTCGTGGGCTACCTGGAGACCGAAGACTTCGAGGCGGCGAAGAAGGCCATGGCCGAGACCGAGGTCAACGCCCGCTGGCAGGCGGAGATGGCGCCGTTCTTCGAGAGCCTCGACGGGCGCCCCGACGAGGGCATGCACCCGCTGGACGAAGTGTTCCACCTGGATTGATCGGGGAGTAATGACTGACATCAAGGCCGCGTTGAGGGCCCAGCACATCGAGACGCCGTCCTGGGCGTACGGCAACAGCGGCACCAGGTTCAAGGTGTTCGCCCAGAAGGGGGTGCCGCGCGATCCGTACGAGAAGCTCGCCGACGCCGCCCAGGTGCACGCCTACACCGGGATCGCGCCCACGGTCGCCCTGCACATCCCGTGGGACAAGGTGGACGACTACGCCGACCTGGCCAGGCACGCGGGCGAGCTGGGCGTCGGCATCGGAGCGATCAACTCCAACGTCTTCCAAGACGACGACTACATGCTCGGCAGCGTGACCCACCCATCGGCCGGGGTCCGGCGCAAGGCGACGGACCACCTGCTGGAGTGCGTGGACATCATGGACGCCACCGGCTCGGACACGCTCAAGCTGTGGTTCTCCGACGGCATCAACTACCCGGGCCAGGACGACATCCGCGCCCGGCAGGACCGGCTGGCGGAGTCCCTGTCGGAGGTGTACGACCGGCTCGGCGAGGGCCAGCGCTTCCTGCTGGAGTACAAGCTGTTCGAGCCCGCCTTCTACGCCACCGACGTGCCCGACTGGGGCACCGCCTACGCCCACTGCGTCAAGCTCGGCCCCAAGGCGCAGGTCGTCGTGGACACCGGCCACCACGCGCCGGGCACCAACATCGAGTTCATCGTGGCGTTCCTGCTGCGCGAGGGGAAGCTCGGCGGCTTCGACTTCAACTCCCGCTTCTACGCCGACGACGACCTGATGGTGGGGGCGGCGGACCCGTTCCAGCTCTTCCGCATCATGTACGAGGTCGTCAGGGGCGGCGGGTTCGACCCCGAGACCGGGGTCGCCTTCATGCTCGACCAGTGCCACAACATCGAGCCCAAGATCCCGGGCCAGATCCGCTCGGTCATGAACGTCCAGGAGGCCACCGCCAAGGCCCTGCTGGTGGACCGGGACGCGCTGGCCGCCGCCCAGTCCGAGGGCGACGTGCTCGGCGCCAACGCCGTGTTCATGGACGCCTACAACACCGACGTGCGGCCGCTGCTCGCCGAGCTGCGCACCGAGCTGGGTCTCGCGCCCGACCCGATGGCCGCGTACGCCAAGTCCGGATATTTCGAGAAGATCGCCGCCGAACGCGTCGGCGGCCAGCAGGCCGGCTGGGGGGCCTAGCAACATCATGGATGCTGACAACACCGTCAACGAACTGCTGGAACGCTCTCATCGCCTGGGCGCCGACCCGCGTAACACCAACTACGCGGGCGGCAACACCTCGGCCAAGGGCGCCGCGCCCGACCCGGTCACCGGCCAGCAGGTCGAGCTGCTCTGGGTCAAGGGCTCGGGCGGAGACCTCGGCACGCTCAAGGAGTCCGGCCTGGCGGTGCTCCGCCTCGACCGGCTGCGCGCGCTCACCGGCGTCTACCCGGGCGTGGAGCGCGAGGACGAGATGGTCGCCGCGTTCGACTACTGCCTGCACGGCAAGGGCGGGGCGGCCCCGTCGATCGACACCGCCATGCACGGGCTCGTCGAGGCCGCGCACGTGGACCACCTGCACCCCGACGCCGGCATCGCCATCGCCACCGCGGCCGACGGCGAGGAGCTGACCGGCCGGGTCTTCGGCGACCGGGTCGTGTGGGTGCCGTGGCGGCGGCCCGGCTTCCAGCTCGGCCTCGACATCGCCGCGATCAAGGAGGCGAACCCGCAGGCGATCGGCTGCGTCCTCGGCGGCCACGGCATCACCGCCTGGGGCGCGACGTCGGAGGAGTGCGAGTCCCGCTCGCTGGAGATCATCCGCACCGCGGAGGCGTACCTGGCCGAGCACGGCCGTCCCGACCCGTTCGGCGCCGTGGTGCACGAGACGCTGCCGGAGGCCGAGCGGCACGCCCGCGCCGCCGCGCTGTTCCCGGTGATCCGCGGCCTGGCCTCCACCGACGTCCGCACGGTCGGCCACTTCACCGACACCCCCGAGGTGCTGGACTTCGTCTCGCGCGCCGAGCACCCGCGCCTGGCCGCGCTGGGCACGTCCTGCCCCGACCACTTCCTGCGCACCAAGGTCGCCCCGCTCGTGCTGGACCTGGCGCCGGACGCGCCGCTGGAGCAGGCGGCCGAGCGGCTGCGCGAGCTGCACGCCGCCTACCGCGCGGACTACACCGCCTACTACGAGCGGCACGCCACGCCCGCCTCGCCGCCCATCCGCGGCGCGGACCCGGCGATCGTGCTGGTGCCCGGCGTCGGCATGTTCTCCTTCGGCAAGGACAAGCAGACCGCCAGGGTGGCCGGCGAGTTCTACGTCAACGCCATCAACGTCATGCGCGGCGCCGAGTCCGTCTCCTCGTACGCACCCATCCCCGAGTCGGAGAAGTTCCGCATCGAGTACTGGGAGCTGGAGGAGGCCAAGCTCCGCCGCATGCCCAAGCCCAAGCCGCTGGCCACGCGCGTCGCGCTGGTCACCGGCGGCGGCTCGGGCATCGGCGCGGCCACCGCGCGCCGCCTGGCCGCCGAGGGCGCGTGCGTGATCGTCGCCGACCGCGACGTGGCCGCGGCCGAGAAGGTCGCCGCCGAGCTCGGCGCCGCCGCCTACCGCGTCTCCGACGTGGCCGTGGCCGTCGGGGTGGACGTCACGTCTGAGGAGCAGATCGCCGCGGCCGTCCGCGCCGGCGTGCTCGCCTTCGGCGGCGTGGACCTCGTGGTCAACAACGCCGGCCTGTCGCTGTCCCGCTCGCTGCTGGAGACCACCCTGGCGGACTGGGACCTGCAGCACGACGTCATGGCGCGGGGCTCGTTCCTGGTCTCCCGCGAGACCGCCAAGGTCATGATCGACCAGGCCATGGGCGGCGACATCGTCTACATCTCCTCCAAGAACGCCGTCTTCGCCGGCCCGAACAACGTCGCCTACGGCGCGGCCAAGGCCGACCAGGCCCACCAGGTCCGGTTGCTGGCCGCCGAGCTCGGCGCGCACGGCGTCCGCGTCAACGGCATCAACCCCGACGGCGTCGTACGCGGCTCCGGCATCTTCTCCTCCGGCTGGGGCGCCAACCGGGCGGCCGTCTACGGGGTGGAGGAGGAGAAGCTCGGCGAGTTCTACGCCCAGCGGACCCTGCTCAAGCGGGAGGTCCTGCCCGAGCACGTGGCCGCGGCCGTCTTCGCGCTCACCGGCAGTGACCTCACCCACACCACCGGCCTGCACGTGCCGGTGGACGCGGGCGTGGCCGCCGCCTTCCTGCGCTGATCCCCGGGCCGCCACCCCGCCGGGGGTGGCGGCCCGCCCTTTTTGGGCGCGCCTTTTCCCACGCGCCTTATCCCGCGCGCCTTTTCGCGCCCGCACCTGCCGTTCCGCAACGGGAAATACGGATGACCCGTTCACCACGCATTCACCGGGTGTTCGGGTGGAAGACATCGAACGAAACCAGCAGGCAGCACCCCTCAAAGCTGGAGGCGATGTCCCGTGTCCGCACCGGTGTCCCGTCGTTCGTTCCTCAGCCACAGCGCCGCCGGAGGTCTCGGCATCGTCCTCGCGGGCAGCGTCGAGGCCATCGCGGGCCCCGGCGCCGCCAGGGCCGCAACCCAGGCCCCCGCGGGGTACGGGCCGCTCGTCCCGGACCCGGCGGGGCTGCTCGCCCTGCCCGCCGGATTCTCCTACCGGATCGTCGCGGAGGCGGGCGTCACGTCGCTGGAGAGCGGCGAGCCCACGCCGAGCGACCCCGACGGCATGGCCTGCTTCGCCACGAGGTCGGGATCGACGCTGATCTGCAACCACGAGATCATCGGCGGCGAGCCCTACCGCGTACCCGCCCTGCCGGGGCTGACCTACGACCCGGCCGCGGGCGGCGGCACCACGACCATCGTCACGGGCCGAGGCGGCGAGCGCCGGGGCGAGTACGTCAGCCTGGCCGGCACCCACAACAACTGCGCGGGCGGCCTGACGCCCTGGGACTCCTGGCTGACCTGCGAGGAGACCGAGCAGCGCGCCGACTCGGTCTACCAGCGCGACCACGGCTACGTCTTCGAGGTGCACGCCTTCGACCGGCGGGCCAACGAGGGCCCGGTGCCGCTGAAGTTCCTGGGCCGCTACGCGCACGAGGCCGTGGCCGTCGATCCGCGTACCTCGGTGATCTACCTGACCGAGGACGCCACCGCGCCGCACGGGCTCTACTTCCGCTGGCTGCCCCCCAAGGGCTTCCGCGGGCGCAAGGGGGCCCTGCGCGAGCTGGCGCTCTCCTCGGGCGGGGACACCGCGGGCCGGCTGCAGGCGATGACCTGCTACCGCGGCTCCCGGCACATCGCCGACCTGTCGGAGGCCACCGCGCCGGGCACCAGGTACCGGGTGCGCTGGGTGGACGTCCCCGACCGCGACGCCCGCACGGTCTCGGTACGCGCCCAGTTCGCCGACGACCAGGTGACCAGGTCGCGCAAGCTGGAGGGGGCCTACTGGGGCGACGGGGGAGCGTACTTCGTGGCCAGCTTCGCCCGCGCGTCCGACGGCAGCGTCAACGAGCACGACGGGCAGGTGTGGTTCTACGACCCGCGCAGCCAGACGATCACGCTCAAGACCATCTTCGGCGTCAACCCCGACCCGGATCAGGACACGCACTTCGACGGGCCGGACAACATCGCGCTCTCGCCGTACGGCGGCGTGATCCTGGCCGAGGACGGCGACGGGCTCAGCCACCTGGTGGGCGTCACCGCGCGCGGCGAGTCCTATGCCCTGGCCCGCAACCAGCTGAACAACAGCGAGTTCGCCGGGCCCATGTTCAACGCCGACGGCTCGATCATGTTCGCCAACATCTACTCGCCCGGCCACGTCCTGGCCATCACCGGCCCCTGGCGCCGCCCGTAGGGCGCGCCCGGGGCCAGGCCGGTGTGGCGGCTCACGAGTACGCCGCCACCAGGCCCACGACCATCAGCACGCCCCCGGCCGCCGTGACCAGGACGCCACCGGCCACGGCGAGCCGGCGCCCCCGCCGCGCTCCGGCCCAGTACATCAGCACGTAAGGGAGGAACCCGAGCCCGCCCAGCCCGACGGCGGGCAGCGTCGTGGCGGCCAGCACCCCCTTGGTCCCGGCCGGCACGGCGCGGTCGCCGGCGGGCGTGAGCTGCGCCCGCAGCACGTCCCCCGCCTCCGAGTCCGGCGAGGCGTCCACCATGACGGTGGAGCCGCGACCGGGATCGGGGGTGAAGGTCCCCTTGCAGTCGTAGCGTCCCTTGCCCAGCGACTCGCAGGACAGCACGCGCAACGTCCCCGGCGTCCCAGTCCGCCCGGTGGCCAGCTCGAAATCCGGCACCGCGAACACCGTCGGCAGGACCCCGATCGCCAGCCAGAGCAGCACCAGGACGGCGCGGCCCACCGGCCCCGGCCCACCCCTTCTTCCGCCCGCAGGGGTGACAAACTGGACATCGGGTAATAACTCGCTCATGTGCCGATCATCTCTACTACCACTTGGTGTTTACCTGCAGAGGACTGGACGCGCCCGCCCGGGGGAATCGATCTCACCATGTGGTCGTCTCCGCTGTGCGAGCTTGCATATTCATCCTCTGGAGTGCATCATCTTCACAGGCAAGCAAGGTCATGAGCAAGCATGCATGTTTATGCAGGAGGGCTGAATGAGGGCAGCGATCGCGGGAGCCAGCGGCTACGCGGGAGGTGAGCTGCTCCGACTCCTGCTCGGCCATCCCGAGCTCGAGATAGGCGCCCTCACCGCGGCCTCCAGTGCCGGCGGGCGCCTCGGCGCGCACCAGCCCCACCTGCCGCAGCTGGCCGACCGAGTCATCGAGGACACCACCGCCGACACCCTGGCCGGGCATGACGTCGTCTTCCTGGCCCTGCCGCACGGGCACTCGGCCGCCGTGGCCGCCCAGCTCGGCGAGGAGACGGTCGTCGTCGACTGCGGCGCCGACCACCGGCTCGCCGACCCGGCCGCCTGGCAGGAGTTCTACGGCGGCGAGCACGCCGGCACCTGGCCCTACGGCCTGCCCGAGCTGCCCGGCCAGCGCGAGATCCTGCGCAAGACGACGCGCATCGCGGTCCCCGGCTGCTATCCCACCTCCGTGCTGCTCGCCCTGTCCCCGGCCTTCGCCGCGGGGCTGGCCGAGCCCGACGTGGTCGTGGTGGCCGCCAGCGGCACCAGCGGCGCCGGCCGGTCGCTCAAGCCGAACCTGCTCGGCAGCGAGGTCATGGGCTCGGTCAGCGCGTACGGCGTGGGCGGCACCCACCGGCACACCCCCGAGATGGAGCAGGGCCTGACGAGCGTCGCGGGCGGGCCCGTACGCGTCTCCTTCACCCCGACCCTGGCCCCCATGAGCCGCGGCATCCTCGCCACCTGCAGCGCCCCCGCCGCGCCCGGCGTCACCAAGGAGTCGCTGCGGACCGCGTACGAGGTCGCGCTGAAGGGCGAGCCCTTCGTCAGGCTGCTGCCCGAGGGCACCTGGCCGGCCACCTCCATGACCTACGGCGCCAACACCGCCGCCTTGCAGGTGACGCTCGACGAGCGCGCGGGCCGCGTGGTCGCCGTCATCGCCATCGACAACCTCACCAAGGGCACGGCCGGAGGCGCGATCCAGAGCGTCAACCTCGCCCTCGGCCTGCCGGAAGAGCTCGGCCTCCCCCTGACAGGAGTTGCTCCATGAGTGTTACCGCCCCACTGGGTTTCAGAGCCGCGGGTGTGGCCGCCGGAATCAAATCCGGCGGCGCCCGTGACCTGGCCCTGGTCGTCAACGACGGGCCCAGCCGCGCCGCCGCGGGCGTCTTCACCGCCAACCGCGTGAAGGCCGCTCCCGTGCTGTGGTCGCAGCAGGTCCTCGCGGGCGGGCGGCTGCGCGCGGTGGTGCTCAACTCCGGCGGCGCGAACGCCTGCACGGGCCCCGAGGGCTTCCAGGACACGCACGCCACCGCCGAGAAGGCGGCCGGGGTGCTGGAGGACTCCGCGGGCGAGATCGCGGTCTGCTCCACCGGCCTGATCGGCGAGCGGCTGCCGATGGACGAGCTGCTGTCCGGCGTCGAGAGCGCCGCCACCCAGCTCTCCCGCGACGGCGGCCTGGCCGCCGCCGACGCCATCCGCACCACCGACACCGTCTCCAAGATCTCCTTCCGCCGCGCGGAGGGCTACACCGTCGGCGGGATGGCCAAGGGGGCGGGCATGCTCGCGCCCGGCCTGGCCACCATGCTCTGCGTGATCACCACCGACGCCGACCTGACCAGCGAGGAGCTCGACGCCGCGCTGCGCAGGGCCACCTCCACGACGTTCGACCGGCTCGACACCGACGGCTGCATGTCGACCAACGACACCGTGCTCCTGCTGGCCAGCGCCGCCTCGGGGATCAAGCCGGACCTGGCGGAGTTCGAGCAGAAGGTCACCGAGGTCTGCGCCGACCTGGCCAGGCAGCTCCTGGTCGACGCCGAGGGCGCCTCCAAGGCCATCGCCATCGAGGTCGTCGGCGCCGCCTCCGAGGCCGACGCGGTCACGGTCGGCCGGGCGGTCTCGCGCTCCAACCTGCTCAAGTGCGCCATCCACGGCGAGGATCCCAACTGGGGCCGCGTCCTGGCCGCCGTCGGCACCACCGACGCGGCGTTCGAGCCCGACCGGCTCAACGTGGCCATCAACGGCATCTGGATCTGCCGGGGCGGCGCGGTCGGCGACGATCGCGCCAAGGTGGACATGCGCCCCAGGGACGTGACGATCACCATCGACCTGTCCGCGGGCCCCCACACCGCGACCATCCACACCACGGACCTGACGGCCGACTACGTCCACGAGAACTCGGCGTACTCCTCATGAGGCTCACCACCGCGCAGAGCAAGGCCGAGGCGCTGATCGAGGCGCTGCCGTGGCTGACCCGCTTCCACGGCGCGACCATCGTCATCAAGTACGGCGGCAATGCGATGACCGAGGAGAAGCTCAAGGAGGGCTTCGCCGAGGACGTCGTCTTCCTGCACCAGGCGGGCCTGCGCCCGGTGGTCGTGCACGGCGGCGGCCCGCAGATCAGCGACGCGCTCGACAAGGCGGGCATCGAGTCCACCTTCACCGCCGGGCTGCGGGTCACCACGCCCGAGGCCATGCAGGTCGTCAGGATGGTCCTCACGGGCCAGGTCAACCGCGACATCGTGGGCCTGGTCAACCGGCACGGTCCGTTCGCGGTCGGCATGTCGGGCGAGGACGCCCACCTGTTCACCGCCGAGCGCAAGCACGCCGTCGTGGACGGCGTGCCCGTGGACATCGGCCAGGTCGGCGAGATCATCAAGGTCGACCCCGGCGCGGTGCACGCCCTGCTCGACAACGGCCGCATCCCCGTCGTCTCCAGCGTCGCCAGGGGCGAGGACGGCGAGATCTACAACGTCAACGCCGACACCGCCGCGGCCGCACTGGCCGTGGCGCTCCAGGCGCACAAACTCATCGTCCTGACCGACGTCGAAGGCCTCTACGCGAACTGGCCCGACGACACGGACGTGATCGACCTGCTCACCTCCACGGAGCTTGAGACGATGATGCCCACGCTGTCGAGCGGCATGGTCCCCAAGATGGAGGCCTGCCTCACGGCGGTGCAGGGCGGCGTCCCGCAGGCACACGTGCTCGACGGACGCGTCTCCCACTCACTCCTGCTGGAGATCTTCACCAATGAGGGAATCGGAACGATGGTGATGCCCTGATGAGCCTGTACGAGAGGTTCGAAAAGGCCTTCATGCCCAACTACGGCGTCCCCCCGGTCGCCCTGGCGCGCGGCGAGGGCAGCCGCGTGTGGGACGTGGACGGCAAGGAATACCTCGACTTCATCGGCGGCATCGCGACCAGCTCGCTCGGTCACGCCCACCCCGCCCTGGTCGAGGCCGTCTCCAAGCAGGTCGCCACGATCGCCCACACCAGCAACCTGTTCCTGCACGAGCCCGAGGTCCTGCTCGCCGAGAAGCTCCTCGGCCTGCTGAACGCCCCGGCCAGGATCTTCTTCGCCAACTCCGGCACCGAGGCGAACGAGGCCGCCTACAAGCTCGCGCTCAAGTACGGCCGGCGCGAGGGCCGCTCCTACTTCGTCGCCACCGAGAACGGCTTCCACGGCCGCACGATCGGCGCCCTGTCGCTGACCGGCAAGCCGGCCATCCGCGACCAGTTCGGCCCGTTCCCGGTGGACGTCCGCTTCGTCCCCTACGGCGACGCCGGCGCGCTCAAGGAGGCCGTGACCGGAGACTGCATCGCGGTCTTCCTGGAGCCCACCCAGGGCGAGGCCGGCGTGGTCCCGCCGCCGGAGGGCTATTTCGAGGCCGCCCGCGAGATCTGCGACTCCACCGGCGCCCTGCTCGTGGCCGACGAGATCCAGTCCGCCATCGGCCGCACCGGCCACTGGTTCGCCCACCAGGCCGACGGCGTCATCCCCGACATCCTGACCCTGGCCAAGGGCCTGGGCGGCGGGATGCCGATCGGCGCCTGCATCGGCTTCGGCGACGCGGGCACCCTGTTCGACAAGGGCGACCACGGCTCCACGTTCGGCGGCAACCCGGTCTCGTGCGCCGCGGCCCTGGCGGTGCTCGGCACCCTCGACCTCGACCACGTCAAGTCGGTCGCCGCGCGGCTGCGCGCCGGCCTGGAGGACCTGCGCCACCCCCTGCTGAAGGGCGTGCGCGGCCGCGGCCTGTGGCTGGCCACCGTGCTGCGCGAGCCGCGCTCGGCCGAGGTGCAGAAGGCCGCCGCGGACGCCGGCTTCCTGGTCAACGCGCTCCAGCCCGACGCGGTACGCCTCGCGCCGCCGCTGATCGTGACCGCGGACGAGGTGGACGCCTTCCTGGCCGCCTACCCCGCGATCCTGACGGAGGCGGCGAAGTGAGCACCAGGCACTTCCTGAGCGACGACGACCTGTCGCCCGCCGAGCAGGCCGAGGTGCTCGAGCTCGCCGCCGCCATGAAGAAGGACCGCTTCGGCTACCGCCCGTTCGAGGGCCCGCAGACCGTCGCCGTCCTGTTCGACAAGCCGTCGGCCAGGACCAGGATCTCCTTCCACGCCGGCATCGGCGAGCTCGGCGGCCTGCCGCTCATCGTGGACAACGTCTCGGTGCTGATGGGCCGCGGCGAGCCGACCGGCGACATCGCCAGGGTGCTCGACCGGCAGGTCTCCGCCATCGTCTGGCGCACCACCGGCCAGGAGCTCATCGAGGAGATGGCCGCCCACTCGCGGGTGCCGGTCGTCAACGCGCTCACCGACGAGTTCCACCCCTGCCAGATCCTCGCCGACCTGCAGACCGTGCAGGAGCGGCTGGGCGGCCCCGCCGGGCTCACGCTCACCTATGTGGGCGACGGCGCCAACAACATGGCCCACTCCTACCTGCTCGGCGGCGCCACCGCCGGCATGCACGTGCGCATCGCGGCCCCGGCCGGCTACCAGCCGGACGCGGTCATCCTCGACCGGGCCGCGGCCATCGCGGCCCGCACCGGCGGCTCGGTGATCGCGCTGTCCGATCCCGTGGCCGCCGCCCAGGGCGCGCACGTGATCGCCACCGACACGTGGGTTTCGATGGGCCAGGACGGTAAGGAGGAGCGGGTGGCCGCCCTCATGCCGTACCAGGTGAACTCCGAGCTGCTGGAGCACGCCGCGCCCGACGCGATCGTGCTGCACTGCCTGCCCGCCTACCGCGGCTACGAGATCACCGCCGACGTCCTCGACGGCCCCCGGAGCGTGGTCTGGGACCAGGCGGAGAACCGGCTGCACGCCCAGAAGGCGCTCCTGCACTGGCTGGTCTCGCACCCGGCCGAGCCCGGCCACGCCGATGGGGCCGGCGAGCCCGTCTTGAGGCCGAAGGACTCATGACGATTCCGATGACCAAGGCGGCGCGGCAGGCGAAGATCACCGACCTGCTGCAGCGCCAGGCCGTACGCTCCCAGCCCGAGCTGGCCAAGCTGCTCTCCGAGAGCGGCGTCGAGGTCACCCAGGCCACGCTCTCGCGCGACCTCGACGAGCTCGGCGCGCTCAAGCTGCGCGCCGAGGACGGCTCACTGGTGTACGCGCTGCCCGGCGAGGGCGGCGCGCGCATCCCCCTTGCGCGGCTGGGCACCGGCGAGTCCCCGGCCGCGCGGCTGCACCGGATCGCGGAGGAGCTGCTCGTCGGTGCCGAGGCCTCGGCCAACCTGGTCATCGTCCGCACGCCTCCCGGCGCCGCCCAGTTCCTGGCCTCCGCCATCGACCACGCCGACTGGAAGTCGATACTCGGCACGGTGGCGGGCGACGACACGATCCTCGTCATCAGCCGCGATCCGACGGGCGGGCAGGCCGTCGCCGACGCGCTGCTGAAGCTGACCGAGCGACGTAGTTAGCCCACTCGCGGGTGGGCTTTCCCGATCGTCACAAGACTTTGAAGCTGGAGTTTGGAAAATGTCCGAAAGAGTAGTGCTCGCGTATTCAGGGGGCCTGGACACCTCAGTCGCCATCCCGTACCTCGCCGAGAAGATGGACGCCGAGGTGATCTGCGTCGCCGTGGACCTCGGCCAGGGCGGCGAGGACATGGAGATCATCCAGAAGCGCGCCATGGACTGCGGCGCCGCCGAGTCGGTCGTGGTGGACGCCAAGGAGGAGTTCGCCGCCGACTTCTGCGTGCCGGCCCTGCAGGCCAACGCCCTCTACATGGACCGCTACCCGCTGGTCTCCTCCCTGTCGCGCCCGCTCATCGTCAAGCACCTGGTGACGGCGGCCAAGCAGTTCGGCGGCACGATCGTCTCCCACGGCTGCACCGGCAAGGGCAACGACCAGGTCCGCTTCGAGGCCGGCCTGGCCGCGCTCGCCCCCGACCTCCAGGTCATCGCCCCCGCCCGGGACTTCGCCTGGACGCGCGACAAGGCCATCGAGTACGCCGAGGCCAAGGGCCTGCCCATCGAGACGTCGAAGAAGAACCCGTTCTCCATCGACCAGAACCTCTGGGGCCGCGCCGTCGAGACCGGCTTCCTCGAGGACATCTGGAACGGCCCCACCGAGGAGGTCTACTCCTACACCGCCGACCCGGCGCAGCCGCGCCCGGCCGACGAGGTGGTCATCACCTTCGAGCAGGGCGTACCGGTCAAGCTCGACGGCCGGGAGCTGACCGCGTTCGAGATCGTCGACGAGCTGAACAAGCGCGCGGGCGCCCAGGGCGTCGGCCGGATCGACATGGTCGAGGACCGGCTGGTCGGGATCAAGTCCCGCGAGGTGTACGAGGCGCCCGGCGCGATCGCCCTCATCACCGCGCACATGGAGCTGGAGAACGTCACCGTCGAGCGCGACCTGGCCCGCTTCAAGCGCGGCGTGGACCAGCGCTGGAGCGAGCTCGTCTACGACGGCCTGTGGTTCTCGCCACTGAAGACCGCCCTGGACGCCCTCATCGCCGAGGCGCAGAAGCACGTCACCGGCGACATCCGGATGACGCTGCACGCCGGTAAGGCCACCGTCGCCGGCCGCCGCTCCGAGCAGTCCCTGTACGACTTCTCGCTCGCCACGTACGACACCGGCGACACCTTCGACCAGTCCCTTGCAAAGGGCTTCGTCCAGCTGTTCTCGCTCCCGGCCAAGATCGCGGCTGCGCGTGACGCCAAGAAAGGTTGAATGCACTATGGTCGCGGGGGAAACGGAGGAGATGACGGTGAGTGATGGCAAGCCGATGCGGCTGTGGGGCGGGCGTTTCGAAGGAGGCCCCGCCGACGCGCTGACCCGGCTGTCGGTGAGTGTGCACTTCGACTGGCGGCTGGTGCCCTATGACCTGGCGGCGTCCAGGGCGCACGCCCGGGTGCTGCACAAGGCGGAGCTGCTGAGCGACGAGGAGCTCGAGCGCATGATCGGCGCGCTCGACGACCTGGAGCGGGCCTGCAAGGAGGGTGAGTTCCGGCCGACGGTCGCCGACGAGGACGTGCACACCGCGCTGGAGCGGGGGCTGCTGGAGCGGCTCGGCTCGCTCGGCGGCAAGCTGCGCGCCGGCCGCTCGCGCAACGACCAGATCGCCACCGACCTGCGCCTGTATCTGCGCGACCACGCCCGCACGATCGTCTCGCGCCTGGTCGAGCTGGAGACGGCGCTGATGGCGCAGGCCGCCGAGCACGCCGAGACGGCGGCCCCCGGCATGACCCACCTGCAGCACGCGCAGCCGGTCTCGTTCGGCCACCAGCTGCTGGCCCACGTGCACGCCTTCGCCCGCGACATCGACCGGATCACCGACTGGGACAAACGCGCCGCGGTCTCCCCGCTCGGGGCCGGCGCGCTGGCGGGCTCGTCGCTGCCGCTCGACCCGCAGGCCGTGGCCCAGGAGCTGGGCTTCGACTCGGCGGCCCCCAACTCGATGGACGCCGTCGCCGACCGGGACTTCGCGGCCGAGTTCCTGTTCGACGCGGCCATGATCGGCGTGCACCTGTCGCGGCTGGGCGAGGAGATCGTCCTGTGGGCCTCGCAGGAGTTCCGCTGGATCGAGATGGACGACGCCTACTCCACCGGCTCGTCGATCATGCCCCAGAAGAAGAACCCCGACGTGGCCGAGCTGGCCCGCGGCAAGTCGGGCCGCCTCATCGGCAACCTGATGTCGCTGCTGACCACGCTCAAGGGCCTGCCGCTGACCTACAACCGCGACCTGCAGGAGGACAAGGAGCCGGTGTTCGACGCGGTCGACACGCTGCTGCTGGTCCTGCCCGCGGTGGCCGGACTCGTGGCCACCATGCGGGTCAACACCGCCCGCCTGGAGGCCTCGGCCCCCGACGGGTTCGCGCTCGCCACCGACCTCGCCGAGCTGCTCGTCCGGCGCGGGGTGCCCTTCCGCGACGCCCACGAGGCGGTCGGCCACCTCGTCGTGTGGTGCCAGGTCAACGACAAGGACCTCGGCGACCTCACCGACGACGAGCTGGTCAAGGTGTCGCCGCACCTGACCCCCGACGTGCGCGACGTGCTCAACGTGCCCGGCGCGCTGGCCGCGCGCAAGGCCCACGGCGGCACCGCGCCCGACCGCGTCCGCGACCAGCTCATCGCGTTGCGCGAGGCGGTCGACGCACAGGCGGCATGGGCGTCGGGGAGCTGAGCTCCGCCGCGCTGCCGCGGAGTTTCTTCGACCGGCCGTCGCACGAGGTCGCGCCCGACCTGCTCGGGCGCGTCCTCGTGCACGGCGGTCTCGCGCCTGACGGCCTGGCCGACGAGGACGGCCGGGTCGCCGTGCGCCTGACCGAGGTCGAGGCGTACGGCGGGCCGGGCGAGGACCCGGCGGCCCACACCTACCGGGGCAAGACCCCGCGCAACGCGGTCATGTTCGGGCCGCCCGGGCACCTGTACGTGTACTTCACCTACGGCATGCACTTCTGCGCCAACCTGGTCTGCCTGTCCGAAGGCTCGGGCGCGGCCGTGCTGCTGCGGGCGGGCGAGGTGGTCTCCGGCCTGGAGACGGCCCGCGCCCGCCGCTCGTCGGGCAAGCCCGTGGCGGACCGCGACCTGGCCCGCGGCCCCGCCAGGCTGGCCGTCGCGCTCGGCCTGCTGCGCGAGCACAACGGCCTCGACGCCGTCCTGGAAGGCTCGCCCGCCGGGCGGCCCAGAGATTCGGTCACGGTGCTGGCGGGCCTGACGCCGGACAGCGCCGCGATCAGGTCAGGTCCGCGCACCGGTATCTCGACGGCGAAGGAGACGCCGTGGCGGTTCTGGATCGACGGCGACCCGACCGTCTCGCCGTACCGGGCTCACACGCCCCGGCGCCGCAACGCCGCGGCCACCTCCGTGGGCGCGGCGCCGAGGTCGTGAGAGCTGAAGATGTGCAGGTAGTCGCCGGTGTCGATCTCCAGCATCTCGCTGCGCCGCCCCCACCGCCTGCGCACGTCCACCTTGATGTCCTCGATGGCCTCCCACGGCACGTGCCGGTGGCCCACATATCCGTGCACCACGGTGATGCCGCTCTCGTCGGCCGCCAGGCGTACGGGGGCGAGCACGTCACGCAGCCCCATCGCGCCCAGCAGAACGGCGGCGGGCACGGCCAGGATGACGCCTCGCACGTCGTTCCCGGCCCACCAGTAGACGGCGAGCCCGGCACACACCAAAGCCCCTAAGATCTTGAAAACGGCCAGCTCGCGACGGACCCTCCACATGGAGACAGAGAGTATCCAAGTGGCGGTCACCCCGGGCGATCGGGCACGCTTGTAGTACCTCAATGTCCAACGTCTAGGAAAGCCGGCACCGTGACCGACATTCTCGATGACCTCGCGTGGCGAGGCCTGATCGCCCAGTCCACCGACCTCGACGCCCTGCGCGCGTCTATGGCCAAGGGACCGATCACGGTCTATTCCGGCTTCGACCCGACCGCTCCCTCGCTGCACGTCGGCCACTTCGTGCCGCTGCTCACGCTGCGTCGCTTCCAGCTCGCCGGGCACCGCCCGATCGGCCTGGTCGGCGGCGCCACCGGCCTGATCGGCGACCCGAGCGGGCGCAACACCGAGCGCTCGCTCAACTCCAGCGAGATCGTCGCCGAGTGGGTGGAGCGCCTGCGCGGCCAGGTCGGCCGCTTCCTCGACTTCGACGCCCAGCCGAACGCCGCCCTCATGGTCAGCAACCTCGACTGGACCGGCGAGCTGAGCGCGATCGACTTCCTGCGCGACATCGGCAAGCACTTCCCGGTCAACCGGATGCTGGCCAGGGAGGCCGTCTCCGCGCGCCTGTCGGGGGAGGGGCTGAGCTACACCGAGTTCAGCTACCAGATCCTGCAGTCCAACGACTACCTGGAGCTGTTCCGCCGCTACGACTGCACGCTGCAGATCGGCGGCAGCGACCAGTGGGGCAACATCACCGCGGGCGCCGACCTGGTGCGCCGCATCGAGGGCGGGCACGTCCACGCGCTCACCCTGCCGCTGATCACCAAGGCCGACGGCACCAAGTTCGGCAAGACGGCCGGCGGCGCCCTCTGGCTCGACCCCGCGATGACCTCGCCGTACGCCTTCTACCAGTACTTCCTCAACGCCGACGACCGTGACGTGATCCACTACCTCAAGGTGTTCACCTTCAGGAGCCGCGAGGAGATCGAGGCGCTGGAGAAGGCCGTCGCCGAGCGGCCCTTCGCCCGCGAGGCGCAGCGGATGCTGGCCGAGGACCTGACCGAGCTGCTGCACGGCCGGCAGGAGCTCGACGCGGTCGTGGCGGCCTCCAAGGCGCTGTTCGGCCAGGGTGCGCTGGAAGAGCTGCCCGCCGCCACGCTGGAGGCCGCGCTCGCCGAGGTCCCCAAGGCCAAGGTCGGCGAGCTCGGCGCCACGTTCGTCGACCTGCTGGCCGACAGCGGGCTGGTGGAGTCCAAGTCGGCGGCCAGGCGGGCGGTGAAGGAGGGCGGGGCGTACCTCAACAACGTCAAGATCACCGACGAGGCTTACGCGCCTTCCGCCTGCGACCTGCTGGCCGGGCGGTTCCTGGTGCTGCGGCGCGGCAAGAAGTCGATCGGCGGGGTCGAGGTCGGCTGACCGCCGACCTGATCCGCGGAGCGGGCCTTCCTTCTTACGGAGGGGCCCGCTCTCGGCGCTTCGCCGCGGCCGGCGTGCCGCTGTGTGCCGCTTTGTGTCGCTGTGTGCCGGCGGTTCAGCGGCGGGTGAACAGGGCCACGGTCAGGCCGGGCAGGTCGGCGGAGTGCTTGGCCGAGGTGAGCTCGAACCCCGCCCGCTCCACCTCCTGCACCCGCGGCACCCCGTCGCCTTCCAGCCCTGACTGCTTCGTCCCGCGCCAGATCACCCAGACCCGCTCGTGCCCCTTCAACGCCGCCGATACATCGGAGCGCTCCGGATAGCCGAAGCCGTCGGGGTCGGGTGTGTCACCCGTCTTGAGCACGTCCACGGGCATGGCGGAGTCGGCGTAGTACTCGAACCCCGAACGCACCTGGCTCTGGCCGTAGACGATCGCGTCATCGGGCTCGGCCTTGACCACCCGCAGGGCCCACGGGATGTTCTCGAAACGCCCGTTCTCATCGCGTACCTCAAGGTGGTCGGGGATCGCCAGCCCGCACCCGAGCAGCACGACCAGCACGCCGGCCACCACGTGGAACCGGGGGAGTGCCGCCACGGCGAGCCCCGCCAGCAGCGCCAGCGCCGGGGCGGTCACGAACAGGTACCGGTCCACGTAGACGGGGGTCACCAGCTGCGAGACGGCGAGCAGCAGCAGCGGCGGCAAGACCAGCCACCCCACCAGCGCGAACACCCAGTGGTGGGGTCGGGTGCCTGCAATCCCGCCCGCCAGGCTGCGGGCTGAGCCACCTGCCGGGCCGCCCGCCAGGCTGCGGGCCGAGCCACCTGCCGGGTCGACCGCGAGGCCGCCTGCCGAGCCGTCCGCCGGGGCGCGCCCCTGTGCTTCTTGGGCCGCGCCGTCGCGGCCTCTCCGGGCGGAGGTCCACAGCAGCACCGCTCCGGCCACGGCCAGCACGAACAGCAGCACCCCGAGCCCGGTCGCCCCCGCCGCCATCTTCGGGAACTTCAGCCATACCTCCGGCCCCCGCTGCGGGATCCAGCTGATCGCGTGCCGCTCGCCGTACCCCACCAGTCCCAGCACCACCGCCGGCACGCACCCCGCGGCCAGCGCCGCCAGCATTCGCACCAGCACGGCCCGCCGCGCCAGCACGAGCTGGGCGGGCAGCACGAGCACCGCGAACAGGTGCGTGGCGCACACGAGCGCGATCGCCACCCCGTAGGCCACCCAGCGCCTGCCATCCGACCTTTCGAGCGCCCGGTGCAACGCCCAGAACGAGAACACCACCGCCGCGGCAGCGAAGGCATAAGACCGGGCGAACGCGCCGTAGTAGGACACCGACGGCAGGATTGCGAAGAGCGCGGCCGCGATCACCCCGGCCCTGGTGGAGTGCAGCCGCCTGCCCAGGTCGACCAGGAGCCAGGCCGCCACGGCGATCGCGATCGCCGACGGCAGCCGCAGCCAGAGCTCCGCCGTGCCCACCATCGCCCAGAAGTGCATGAACAGGTAGTACGGGAGAAAGTGACCGTCGATGTGCCGGGCCAGCTCCCACATTCCGGACAGCGACCGGGAGGCGGCGCTGATGGTGGCCAGCTCGTCGCCGTTCAGGGTGGACGATCCTGTGCCCGAGAACGCCGCGACACCCGAGAGCAACGCCATCCACCAAGGGGCTGACGTGCGATGACGCTGGGCAGGGCGGGCAGGGGGAGCGAGCGTGGCGGCAGTGGTCACCGGGGCAGGATACGCGGCATAGGGTCGGCTATATGGCGAATGTGATCGTGTTCGACCTCTACGGGGTGATCGCGCGCGTCCAGTCGCCCGCGGCGCGGCGGCGGATCGTCGAGCTGGCGGGGGTGCCGGAGGAGCCGTTCTGGGAGGCGTACTGGGCGTGCCGCCCGCCGTACGACGCGGGCCAGGACGGGGCCGCGTACTGGGGCGCGGTGGCCGAGCGGCTCGGCACCGGCTTCGCGGACGTGCCGGCGCTCATCGACGCCGACCTGGACAGCTGGTGCCACGTCGATCCCGAGATGGTCGAGGTCGTGCACGAGCTGGCGAACCGGGGGCACCGGCTGGGCCTGCTGTCGAACATCATCCATGAGCTGGTGCCGATCTGGGAGACGCGGCACGGGGACTGGCTGGGGCGGTTCGCGGCGTTGACGTACTCGTGCCGGATCGGGGTGGCCAAGCCGGAGCGGCGGGCGTACGAGATCTGCGCGGGGCGGATGGGGACGACGCCGGAGGACGTGCTGTTCTTCGACGACAATGAGGCGAACGTGCTGGCTGCGCGGGAGGCGGGGATGGCGGCGGAGGTGTTCGAGTCGCCGGACCAGGTGCGAACCCTCGCGCAAGGGGTGGCACTCGGCTCCTGACCGGCGATCGTGCGCCGTCGGGCAGCTACGACCTCGGGCGGCGTGGGCATCGGGTGGGTGTAGCGGGCCTCAGCCCGCTTGGCCGTTGATAGGGCACGGCAAGGCCTCAAGGAGCTCGGCCGTCGTGGAGGTGCGGCGGGTGTTCAAGCGGCTCGGGCGTTGGGCAGGTGTAGGCGTGCGTGTCGAGCGGGCCGGGTGTCGCGGAGGTGCGGCGGACCCGGAGCGGCGGCTTGGTCGTCGAGCAGCGGGATCGCAGACCCTTAAGGAATTGGGGCGGCGAGGAGAGATGCGGCGTACCTCAGCCGGCCTCAGCCGGCCTTAGCTGGATCCGCCGTCGAGCAGCAGGAGAGCGGCCAGGGCGGCGTCCTTGTGATCGCGCGTCCACGGCGAGCCGACCTGAGACCGCAGCCCGTCCACCCGTTCCACCACACCCAGGCCGAGCTGCCTCGCGGCGATCCCCCTCAACTCCTTGAAGTCGTAGCGGCTGACCGCCAGCCCGGCACAGCGGGCCGCCTCCACCAGCGCCTCGTGATAGAGCTCGCCCTCGGCTCCGTGCAGGTAGTGGTGCTTGCTCAGCACCGTGGCCAGCTCGCCGGGCAACGTCATCCGTCCCGCACCGACCGCGCCCAGGTCGAGCGCGATGCCGGCGACGTCGTGGCCGTCCTGGGCCAGTTGGTGCACGGCCGAGGCGAGCGCGTCGTGCGCCGACCTCCGAGCGCACTGCTCCACACGGGCGATCAGCTCCCTCGCGGAGTCGAGCGGGAGCCCGGCGGCGGCGTGATAGGGCTGATCGGGCAGGGCGGGGTCGTCGAGCAGCGACACTCGCTCACGCCGCAGCACCTGAGGCGCGCCGGGCCCGCCCGCGATCGCCACCAGCATCGCCCACCCGCAGTGATCCCGCACCCCGATCGCCGCCGTCGCACCCACTCCCGCGCTCACCTCCCGCACACCTCACGATCGTCCTCGGGGTCACTGCCCCGGGGTCACTGCCTCGGGGTCACTGCGAGGTGGCGTGCGTCGGTTTCACCACGATCACCACCCGCCGGTCCGCGTCGCCGACCGGCCGCTCGTATTCCAGCCCGTAGCGGTTGGCCAGCACGTCGAAGAAGTCGCCCGACGGATCGGGCTCCACGCGTTCGACCATGCCACGGATCTCCAGGTAGCGGTATGGCTGGTCGGGGTCGTTGATGGAGACCGCAACGCGCGGATTTTCCACGACATTTCGGCATTTCCTGCGGTCCATCGTGGTCGTGAACCGCAGGAACTCTCCGTCCCAGACCGTCCACACCGGGTTCACCTGCGGAGCCCCGTCCGGCCCGATCGTCGCCAGGTGGGCGAACAACGGCCGGCTCAGCAGGTCGAGGTGGCTCTCAGGAATCATCACGCCGCTCCTTCAGTTCCGATGACGCTCAGCACCGTATCAAAGCTTTGATGACCATCAATCCTCGAATCACCATATGAGGTTGTACGCTCCCGGATATGGGGATGCCCGCAGAGGAACGGCTCGGACTGGACATCAAGCGCGCCGAGCAGGCCCTGATCGCCGCGAAGCAGGTGGCCGTACGTCCCGCGGGCCTGACCGTCCCCCAGTACGCGGCACTCTTCGCACTGGCGGACAGCCCGGGGATCTCCGGCGCCGCACTGGCGCGGGCGTGCCTCGTCACCCCGCAGGCCATGACCGTGGTGCTCAAGAACCTGGAGGAACGGGGGTTCGTGGAGCGCTCCCCGCATCCTTGGCATCGCAACGTCCTGGAGACCCGGCTCACGGAGACCGGACGCGCGGCGTTGCAGGCGGCCGACGAGCGGGCGCTGGTGGTCGAGCGGTCGATCGCGGCCGAGCTCAGCGCCGAGGAGCGAACGACGCTGCGCGACCTGCTGACCCGCTGCGGCGAAGCGATCACCCGCGCTACAGCAGAGCTCTGACCGCGATCCAGCTCTCCCAGAACCATCCTGGTCCGCCTGTTGAACTACCTGTGCTGCATGGATGCCCGCGCCGGGATGCCCGCGCCGGGATCTCTAGGCCCGGACCAGACTCGGACCAGGTTCGGACCAGGCCTCTCGTGCCAGGACCTCCGGACCAAGAGATCCCCGAGCCAGGAGCCTTCCGACAGGAGCTCCTGGCGCCGGGGACCTCCAAGCCGGGACCCCCAAGGTGGAGCCCCTAGGACCTGGGCCTCCCCGCCATGCCTTCGGACCAGTCACCCCGAGGTAGGGACCTACGAACCAGGTTCGGAGCCCAGCCACCTTCCAACCGACGCCTCCGGACCCGAGGCCTCCCAAACCGTGGCCTCCGGATCCGACGCCTCCGGACCCGAGACTTCAGGACCCGAGACTTCCGGGCAGGAGTCTCGGGGCGGGAACCTTTGGTGGCAGAACCCGAGACCGGGCCGGGGACCCTGCGCGCGACATCGCTCTCGGAATCCCTCTCGGACACCATCGACCTCCACGACGAGAGTTAAGGCCGCAGCAAGAGTTAAAGGACGCGACAAGGACGGAGGACTGGGCGTCTCCGACGGGGGTCATGGGCGCGGCCTCTAATCGCCGGGACCACCTGCGTGACCTGTGCCGCAGCCGCCCATCTCCTCCTGCAGCAATATCGACAGCGGCGCCGCCTACTGAGACGCCGGCCAACAGGGACGTCCGCTTTCGGGCGAGGCGATTTGACGTCTCGTGGATCCCGACCTAATCTTTCACTTCGCCCCGGGAGTGAGCCGGACGCCGATCCAGGCGGACGGGCCCCAGGGCAAAGCCCCTTGAAATGACGAGCCACTCGGCGGAGTCGCTTCGGCGCGCTCCAGCACGAATCGTCTTTCGTGCGCGCTGCGGATCGCCGAAAAACCGGTTGATTCGACAAGCGCAGGATGACACGGTAAGTTACGAGGGTTGCCCCACGACCGGGGCGCACCATCCTAGCCAGGTTTGACCGGGTTTCAGCAAGTCTCCGGATTTGACACCAAATCGGCGGGCCTGATAAGATGGCGAAGACGGTAAGTGCGCCTCTGCGGCAGGATCCAAGATCCTGGCAAGGAAGTACGCGTCCGTTTCTTGAGAACTCAACAGTGTGTTAAAAGCCAGTGCATGATTAACCATGCATAACCCCGTCAAGGGTTTTCGGATTCTTGATGGATTCCTTTTTGGTTGGGATTCAACCACTTTT
>NZ_VCKX01000184.1 GCF_005889725.1 Nonomuraea zeae | reverse complement strand
AAGAGACAGGGGTTCGGCAGCGTCTACGCGACTACCGGTTTGCGAAAGTATCGGTGCGCTGGCGAAAGTATCGACACGAGTTTGTCGGGTTGTCAACGATTCCCGTAATGTCGCGGAAACCTGGCCGGTGTCGGGGGTTCGCGTCGTTCCTGGCCATCCCTGATGACCTGCCCGATCAGGTGTGGGCGGGGTTTCGGCCCGGGGATCGGGACGCCGGCCGGCGTCCCCGAAAGTTTCAGTTGTCCCAGTCCCGGGCTCCGCCGTCCAGCACGTGGTCGATGCGCGCGGCCAGCTCGACGTCCCGCGCGGTCACGCCGCCCGCGTCGGCCGTGGACAGCCGGAAGCGGATGCCGCTCGCGGTGCGCTCGATCACGGGATGGTGGTCGAGCACGTGGGCCTCGTTGAGCACCGCCCGGCTCAGCCAGTCGTAGCTGTCCGGCGTGACCGGAACGTCCTTGAGCAGGGCATCGCCGTCGTGGCGCCAGCCTTCCAGCGCCGCCAGCGCGGTGTCGATCTCCTCGCCGGTCAGGAGTCCCTCGGCCATGGTGTCCCCCGTGTCGTCGTCCTCGTTGATGGGCTACCACCGGTCGGGACGTTCACACCTGGCGGCGTCCACGGGCTCCTGGCGCCGCTTTTGCCGCCTGATCTGGAAATTTCCGGAAATTGAAACATTTCGGGGAGCGAAAGACGACGTGCAGGAGATATGGGGACGGTCGTGAGCTTGGTGTTTCCGAAACATTTCTGACTGGCGTTGACATGTTTCGGAGGCGTCTCCACAATGACCGCAGGTGCAGCCACCCTCCAACGATCAAGGGATCAGCATGATCGATCGGAACCGCCGCTCAGCCCTCATCGCCGCGCTCTTAGGCGCGATCCTCGCCGTCTGCCTGGCCGTGACCGCCGTCACCGCCACGTCCGCCGTGGCCGCCGGCCGCAGCCGTGCCGCCGCCGACTGCAGCGCGGGATACGTCGGGCTGACGTACGACGACGGCCCCAACGCCGGCAACACCGCCAACCTGCTCAACGCGCTGGCGTCGAACGGCCTGCGGGCCACGATGTTCAACACGGGCCAGAACGCCCAGAACAACCAGGCCCTGGTCAGGGCTCAGCGCGACGCGGGCATGTGGATCGGCAACCACAGCTGGTCCCACCCGCACCTCACCCAGCTCGGCAGCGCGCAGATCCAGTCGGAGCTGCAGCGCACCCAGCAGGTCATCCAGCAGGCCACGGGGGCCGCGCCGAGGCTGTTCCGGCCGCCGTACGGGGAGACCAACGCCACGCTGAAGTCGGTGGAGCAGCAGCTCGGCCTCACCGAGGTGCTCTGGGACGTCGACTCGCAGGACTGGAACGGCGCGAGCACCGCCGCGATCGTCCAGGCCGCCGGCCGCCTGCAGAACGGCCAGGTCATCCTCATGCACGACCAGTACGCGACGACGCTGGCCGCCGTCCCGCAGATCGCCGCGAACCTGCGCAGCCGCAATCTGTGCGCCGGGATGATCTCGACGGCCACCGGCAGGGCGGTCGCCCCCGACGGCGGCGGCCCGACGAGCCCGCCGTCGTCCCCGCCGCCCGGCGGCGGCTCCTGCACCGCCACGATCGCGCAGGGCCAGCAGTGGAGCGACCGCTTCAACCTGTCGGTGACCGTCTCCGGCTCGAACGCGTGGATCGTCACGGTCACCCTGTCCCCGCCGCAGAAGGTCATCGCGACCTGGAATGGCACCCCGTCGTGGGACTCCAGCGGCAACGTGATGACGATGCGGCCGAACGGCAGCGGCAACACCTTCGGCTTCACCATCCAGCACAACGGCAAGTGGACCTGGCCGTCGGTCTCCTGCCGGACGGGCTGACGCCAGGCGGGGTGTGGCGGATCCACGGGACACCGCCACACCCCGGCCCGGCCCGGCTGCCAGATCCCCGCGCCGAGCCGGGCAGCGGCGCGAGGCGCCCTGCTACGGGAGGGTCCACTTCTGGTTCGCGTTCGCGGTGCAGGACCAGATCTGCAGCGGGGTGCCGTCGGCCGGGCTCTGGCCCGCGGCGTCCAGGCATCTGCCGGTGGCCGGGTTGACCAGGCGCTGGGTGCCGCCGTCGTAGCGCCACTGCTGGTGGGTGTTGCCGCCGGTGCAGTCCCACAGCTGCACCCTGGTGCCGTCGGCGTTCACGCCGCCCTGCACGTCGAGGCACTTGCCCAGGGCACGCAGGGTGCCGTCGGCGGCCACTGTCCACGCCTGCGCCGCGCCGTTGGCGTCGCACGTGTAGAGCTGCACCTGCGTGCCGTTGGCCGGGTTGGCGGCGGCGACGTCCACGCACTTGCCGCCGATCCCCTTGATCTTCCCCGTACGCGATCCGCCGCCGCCGACGGTGAACTCGCCCCGGTTGAGCACCCGCGGCCCGAAGTAGCCGGCCTGCACGCTCGCGTTGGTGTTGTAGGCCGGGTCGGTGAGCCACTCCGCCCACACCATGAACCAGGTCCAGCGCGGCTGGGCGTCGAGCAGCGCGGGGCTGGGGACGCGGCCCACCTCCGCCAGGGAGATCGGCTTGCCGCCCGCCACGTTCAGCATCGCCTGGTAGTCGGAGGCGGAGGGCTCCATCTTGACCCAGACGTCCAGCGAGGCCACGTCCGCGTACGACGTGCCGGGCCAGTAGTCGCCGACCGAGCCCATGTTCAGGTCCTTGACGTTCCAGACCCACACGAGGTTCGTCAGGCCCTGCGCCGTGAAGTAGTCGTAGGTGATCTGGTAGAGCCTGCGGCTGCCGTTCGCCCCCGGACGGCCGCCCCACCAGGACCATCCGTCGTTCATCTCATGGATGGGCCGCCAGAGCACCGGCACGCCGGCGCTCTGCAACTGGCGCAGGTAGGGCAGCGCCTCGGCCAGGCGGTTCTTGAAGGCGGTGTTGAGCGCGGTGCCGTTGGTGACGAGCTGGCTCCACTGGCTGTCGGACAGGTGGCTGAGCACGCCGCCGGAGTCCCAGCCGCAGGTGGAGCCGGTGGTCGGCGGGCACATGTGCCAGGTCAGCGCCACGACGGAGCCGCCCTGCCACTGCCGGATGGCCTCGCTGACCATCGTCTGCCGGTTGGCGATGTCGGCGGCGGAGAACAGGAAGTCGCCGCCCCACAGACCGGGCGTCTGGCCGGTGATCCCCTGGGCGACGCGGGTGTACTTGGTGGGGTCGCTGTTGGGCTCGCGGTTGTGCTGGCCGGACAGGGTGTACCGGCCGGAGATCCCGGCCAGGTAGCTGATCAGCTCGCTCCTGGAGGCGGCGGGGAAGGCCTGGGCGGGGGACGCCAGGCCGGCGACGGCGCCCAGCGCCAGGGTCAGCGCCAGTAACAGGGACGGCCGGCTGCGGGGGGTGCGCATGGATCCTCCTCGATGCGGCGGGACGGGCGGACCTGATCGACGGCGGTCGGTCCACGCGTGCTTTACCGGGTAAGTGTCATGACCATAGGACCGCGTGACAACGATGTCAATGGAAAGAAACTTGCCAGTTACGTGGACGCAATGAGATTAGGTTTGTGACAAAGGCGGCCGAACGCTGCCGCTGCTTACTCGGTTAATTCAGAGGCGGTCACGTGAACAGCTGGCCGCCGTTGACGTCGATGGTCGCGCCGGTGACGGCACGGGCGTGATCGGAGGCGAGATAGACGACCGCGCGGGCCACGTCCTCCTCCGTGGCGATGCGGCGCAGCGCCATCGCCGAGACGTCGCGGGCGAGGATCTCCTCGAACGGCACGCCTTCCGCCGCGGCCCGGGTGCGCATCCACTCCTCCAGCACGTCACTGGCGATCCAGCCGGGCGCGACGCAGTTCACCCGCACCCCGTACGGCCCGAGCTCGTCGGCGAGGCAGTGGGACAGCAGGTGGGCGGCGGCCTTGCCGGCGGCGTAGTCGCTGCGCCCGGCGTAGCCCAGGCGGGAGGACATGGAGGTGATGTTGACGATCGAGCCCGAGCGCCGGGCCACCATGTGCGGCGCGATGAAGCGGCAGGCCAGCAGCGTGCCGTAACCACCCGTCTCGACGGCCTTGCGCCAGGACTCCAGGTCGCCGGCGGACATGTCGAGGACGTTCTTGCGGTGCGACCCCGGGAAGGCGGCGTTGACCAGCACGTCGACCCGGCCGAAGCGGTCGATCACGGTGCCCGCGAGCCGCTGGACGTCGTCGATGCTGGTCAGGTCGGCGGGCACGGCCAGCACGCCCGGCACCTCGGCCGCGGTCTGGTCGAGGGTGGCCGCGGTGCGGGCGGCCACGACGACGGCGGCGCCCTCGTCGCGCAGCAGTTTCGCCAGGGTGCGCCCCAGGCCGGGGCCCGCGCCGGTGATGACCGCGATCTTGCCCTCGAGTAACACGTCACGAGCTTACTCGTGCGACGCTTCGATCAGTTCTCTCATAATTGATGCAACTTCGATCACATCGGATCGGTAACATGGAGCGTCAGCGAGGAGGGGTATGACGAACACGGTGACCGGCTCCGCGCGGCGGGTCCCTGCGGCCGGGCCGCTGCTCACCACATGGGGGACCAGGGCCGAGCCGGCGGAGCTGGCCCGCGCACTGTCGCCGCCGGAGACGGCGCTGCCGGTCCCCGCCGCGGGGGCGGGCGTCTGGGCCCGGATCGAGCGGGGCACGGCCCTGCTCGCCGTCCGGGAGCGGGCGCTGGCGGAGTCGGGGACGCCCTGGCCGCAGCCGCTGGCCTCGCAGTACGCGCGCTTCTTCCGCGACGGCGACGGCGACCGCACGGCGTACGAGAGCCAGGTGTTCGAGCGCCAGCACCGCCTGACCAGGGCGGTGCTCGTGGCGACGGTCACCGGCACGGACGGCCCGCTGGACGAGGTGGCCGACGGCGTCCTCCAGCTGTGCGAGCAGAGCTCCTGGTGCTGGCCCGCGCACGAGGACACCTGCCGGCCCCGCGGGACGGTCCTGCCCGACCTCGCCGCGCCGTGCCTCGATCTCGGCGCCGCCGACGTGGCCGCCCAGCTCGCCTGGGCCGACCAGGTGCTCGGCGACCGGCTGGACGCGCGCTTCCCCGGCCTGCGCGAACGCGTGCGCTCGGAGGTGCGCGGACGGGTGCTCGACCCCTTCATCCGGCGGGACGACTGGCACTGGCTCGGGCTCGACGGCGACGTGCACAACTGGTGCCCGTGGATCTGCGGCAACGTCCTCGTCGCCGCGCTGCGCCTGGGCGGGCCGGAAGAGGAGCGGGCCGGACAGGTCGCCCGCGCCGTGGCCGGCCTCGACCGCTACCTCGCGGCACTGCCGGACGACGGCTCCGTTGACGAGGGCTACGAATACTGGTGGAACGGCGCCTGCCGCGCGCTGGAGGCGCTCGACCTCCTGGAGCACGCCACGTCGGGTGCGCTCGGCGCGGCGGAGATCCCCGTCGTGCGCGAGACGGTCCGCTTTCCCCATCGCATGCACCTCGGCGGGCCGTGGTATCTCAACGTCGCGGACGCGCGGGCCCGGCCGCCCGCCGGCCAGCCCTGGCACGAGCTGCACCGCTGGGGCCGCCGGCTCGGCGAGCCCGAGGTGGTCCGGCACGCCCGGTCGCAGCGCGGGGCCGGGGCCGGCGTCACGGCCGAGCTCGGGCGGGCGCTCAGGGAGCTCGTCGACGACGAATGGCAGGCCGGCGAGCCGGGCGAGCCGCCGCTGGTCGCCACCACCTGGCTGCCCGGCACGCAGCTCGGCCTGGCCCGTACGACGGCCGGCACGGCGCGCGGCCTGACGCTGGCCGTCAAAGGCGGGCACAACGACGAGCACCACAACCACAACGACGTCGGCTCCGTCGTCGTCGCGGTGGACGGCGTGCCCGTGCTCGCCGACGCCGGGCGGCCGACGTACACGGCGCAGACGTTCGGGCCCGGCCGCTACGACATCTGGACGATGCGCGGCGACTGGCACAACGTCCCCCAGGTGCGGGGCGTCGCTCAGGGACAGGGCCGCCGCTTCCGCGCGCGCGACGTCCGGGTGACGGACGAGCCCGGCCGCTTCGAGGTGCGGATGGACCTGGCCGCCGCCTACCCGGTGCCGGACCTGGAGCGGTGGTGGCGCACGGCCGCGCTCGACCGGGCCGGATCCCGCGTGACGATCGAGGACTCCTGGGAATTCACCGGCGGCGACGGACCCGGCGTCCTGCACTTCGTCCTGGCCGGGCAGGTCGAGCGGCGCTCCGCCGGGCAGGTCGTCGTGCGCCCTCGCGATGGCGGGCGGGCCGCGCTGGTCTCCTGGGACCCGGCCCGCGCGAGCGCCGCGCTCACCGTCCGCCCGCTCGGCGACCCGATGCTGTCGGACGTGTGGGGCGACCGCCTGACCAGGCTGGAGCTGCTCCTCGCCGGCACGGCGCGCGGCGCCTTCGAGGTGCGGGTGGAGGCGGGCGAATGACGCGCCCAGGCCGCCCCTGCCCCGCCGGACTCCCTTCACCCAGCACCGCAGCGGTGCCTTCGAGAAAGCCGGTGTCACAGTGACAGTCCCGGACCCGCCGACCCCGTTGCCGGACGAGCGCCGGGCCCAGGTCGTCGAGCTGCTGCGCAGGCGCGGCGTCGTCCGCGTCAACGAGCTGGCCTCGGAGCTGGACGTCTCGGTCATCACCATCCGCCGCGACATCGCGCTGCTGTCCTCGCAGGGCCTCATCCGCCGCGTACGCGGCGGGGCCGTGCTCCAGAGCGGCCCCGTGGCGGAGGCGCTCGGGAGCGGCGAGCCGGAGGAGGCGCCGCGCACGGCGGACGGCGCGGATGTGGAGGAGCCGCGGCTCACCATCGGCATGGTCGTGCCGTCGCTGAACTACTACTGGCCGGACGTGATCCGCGGCGTCCGCGAGGCCGCCGCCGCGTCCGGGGCGCGGATCGTCCTGCGCGGAGCCACCTACCGGGCCGCCGACGAGCGCCGCCAGCTCGCCCGGCTGGTCGAGACGGGCGAGGTGGACGGCCTGCTGGTCGCGCCGACCACGACCGGCGACGACGGGGAGGAGCTGGTGCGCTGGCTGCAGGGCACGGGGGTGCCGGTCGTCCTCATCGAGCGGGCCGCCGAGGTGGGCGACTACCGCGAGGCGATGGAATCGGTGGTCAGCGACCACGCCTTCGGGGCCGCCATGGCCGTGCGGCACCTGGCGGCGCTGGGCCACCGGCGCGTCGGGCTGATCACCACCCGGCAGAGCCCGACGAGCGTGCACGTCCGGCGCGGGTGGCGGCAGGCGTGCGACGAGCTGGGCCTGCTGCTCGACGCCGTGCCCGACGTCAACACGGTCGACCAGCGCGATCCCGGCTGGCCGGAGGCGCTGGACGCCGTGCTCGACGCGTGCGTCTCCTCGCGGACGACGGCGCTGCTCGTCCACTCCGACCCGGAGGCCATCAGCCTGGTGGAGCGCTGCCGCGAGCGCGGCATCCAGGTGCCCGGAGACCTGGCCCTGGTGACCTATGACGACGAGGTCGCCGAGCTGTGCGATCCGCCGCTGACGGCCGTCCGGCCGCCCAAGGCGGCCATCGGCCGGGCGGCCTTCGCGATGCTCGCGGCGCGCCTGGCCGACGGCGATCCGGAGCGGCCCGCGCACCGCGTCATCATCGAGCCGCGCCTGATCGTCCGGTTCTCCTCGTCGTAGCGGCTACGCTCCTGCGAGCGCCGTGCCGGTGTCCAGGCGGTCCTCCGTGCCGTCCGGCCAGGTCAGGATGGCGGTCCCGGCGCCGTCCCAGGACAGGGCCGGCGGCTCGGCCGGGTCCTGGCCGCCGAGGAAGATCGCCACGTCGTACCAGGTGCCCGGTCGTGCCGGTCCCGTGGTGCCGCACCAGGGGACCGAGGTCCAGGTCGCCAGCGGGGTGGCGTCCTCGGCGTGCAGCACGCCGGAGGCGTCCAGCCCCGGTCCGGGGAAGAGCCGGGAGCGCAGGACCCCGTTCGACGCGGCCGGCCGCCCATCACGTGCGGGCTCCTCGGCCACGGGCAGGGGCCAGCCGCCGAGACGCAGCGGGCCGAGCGGCGCCTCTCCGGACGCCGGCACCCGGACCAGGCGCAGCTCCCAGGGGCCGCGCACGGCGGAGATCACCTCCAGCCACGGCCCCAGGCGGGGCGTCCCGGACCGCCCGCTGCCGTGATCCGGCTGATCGGCGTCAGGGGTGACCCAGTGAGCCCGCCAGCGCGACGCCCCGGCGAGCGTCCCGGAAGGAAGCCGGCCGGTGAAGGTGGTCTCGAACCCCGTGCGGTGGCTGGGCCGCCCGCTCTCGTCGAGGATCGCGGCGGACTGGTCGAAGGGCTCGGCCGAATGCGCTCCGGCCAGCAGCGGCGAGGTCGCGGTCGAGTAGCCGAGCCGCGCGTACAGCGGCGAGTCGGTCAGGTTCGTCCCGGGGCGCGAGTGGTCGGTGCCGTGGTTGACCACGCGTACGACCCCGTCCTCGCGGGTGCCGCTGACCAGCCAGCCGGGTGCCCGGACGGCCAGGTGGAAGTCACCCGACTCGACCGGCAGCGGCTCCTCGACGGCCGTCCACACCGGGTGGCCGGCCGGCAGCGACAGGCCGAACAGGCCCTTGGCCGCCCAGTACGGGGAGCCGGGGCCGGAGTAGGACTGCGCGATCGGCCGCCACTCCCGGTGCCAGCCGAGCGTCAGGATGCCGTCGTCGCCGGGCGCGCCGTGCTCGACGAAGTGGCGGGCGATGCCGGAGGCGGCGCGGCGCAGGAGCCCGGGGCCCGGTGACGGCGTGCCGGCGCGCGCGCCCGCCCAGAACTGGGCGGCGGCGGCGAAGCGGTAGGTGAGGCTGCGGCCCTGGACGAGCGGGGAGCCGTCGGCGCCGACGAGGTGGACGGCGTCGTGCAGGTAACGTTCGAGCCGTGCCAGGTACACCGGCCGCCGCGTGTCCGCCGCCGGCTCGCCGGCCGCCATCTCGGTCCACATCAGCGGGTAGAAGTGCAGCGCCCAGCCCACGTAGTGGTCATAGGAGCGCTCGGCGCCGTCGGCGTACCAGCCGTCCTCCCTCGCGAAGCCGTCGGTGAGCGCCAGGCCCTCGTCGATGTCCTTGGCCGAGCAGGGCCCGCCGGCGGAGGCGAGGAACTGCTCGACGATGATCTGGAACCAGATCCAGTTGATCGGGGGGTAGCCGGAGCCGATCGCGGGCGCGAGGTAGTCGACGACCTGCTCCTGCACGAGGGGCGAGAGCCGGTCCCACAGCCACGGCCTGGTCAGGTGCAGCACCAGGGCGATGGACGCGGCCTCGACCTTCGCCTGGTCGTGCTCGTCCAGGCGCACCCAGCGCTCCGGCGAGCGGGGGTCGGTCCCGGCGGCGAGCCCCTGGGCGTACCAGTCCAGCAGGCCCAGCGGGTCGCGCCCGCCCTCGCCAGCGATCCGGAACCCGGCCGCCAGGAACGTGCGCGCGAAGCCCTCCAGCCCGTCGACGTCGGACCCGTAGCCGCCCGGCGCGCCGGGGAAGGAGACGCGCGCGTGGGAGTTCGAGGCGTACGGCCGGGCCGACAGCAGGAGATGGTCCGCCAGCGCCGCCCAGTGGTCCCGCGTCCACCCGGTGTACGGAGAGAGCCGGCGGTCGTCCAGGTCCCGCAGGGATTCGCGCAGTGTGCGCATCCATCCTCCTGAGCTGTTCGAGCATGCACGATCAATATCGATCAGATATACGTGATCGAACTGATTAACAAGGTATTGACGCGATTGTAACGATCGGTCATGATCGGCGCCATCGGAAAGCGCTTGCCGCGATGGGCAGAGTGAAGCGAGGCAGAACCATCAATCACAGCAACGTGGTCATGAGGCCAGACGCATGACGAGACGACCGCAGGCCCTGCTGGTCATGGATCACGCGACGTTCGGCGTGCAGTTCCAGGAGCCGCAGCTGCGCCGGTTGCGTGCGCTGGCCGACCTGGGCGAGCCGATCGTGACCGACGATCTCGGCACGGCGGCGGCCCGGCGCCGGCTGCGCGAGGCCGAGGTGCTCCTGACCTCGTGGGGCTGCCCGCCCCTGACGCCCGACCTGCTCGCCGACGCGCCGCGGCTGCGGGCGATCTTCCACTGCGCGGGCACGGTACGCCCGTTCGCGACCGACGAGGTCTGGCGCCGCGGCATCCTGGTCACCAGCGCGGCCGACGAGAACGCGATCCCGGTCGCCGAGTTCACCCTCGCCGCGATCATCTTCGCCGGGAAGAAGGCGCCCTTCCTCGCCCAGGACGCGCTCATGCGCCGCGCGTCCTGGTCCTCCCTGGTCAAGCGCGAGGACCTGTCCAACCGCGGGCGCGTGGTCGGGATCGTGGGCTACTCCCGGGTGGGCCGCCGGGTCGTCGAACGGCTTCGCGACCTGGAGGCGGAGGTCCTGGTCGCCGATCCCTACGCCGTACCGTCCGAGGTGAGCGCGGCCGGCGCGCGCCTGGTCGAGCTGCCCGACCTGCTGCCGCGCTGCGACGTGCTCAGCCTGCACGTCCCCGAGCTGCCCGCCACCCGCCACCTCATCGGGGCGCCGGAGCTGGCCCTGCTGCCCGACGGCGCGACCGTGATCAACACGGCGCGCGGCGCCGTGCTGGACACCGCGGCCCTGGAAGGGGAGTGCTCCGCCGGGCGACTCAACGCGATCCTCGACGTCACCGACCCCGAACCGCTGCCCCTGAGCTCGCCGTTGCACGGCCTGCCCAACGTGATGATCACCCCCCACGTCGCCGGATCTCTCGGCTCGGAGACCCGGCGGATGAGCGAAAGCGCGCTCGACGAGCTGGAACGCTACGTGACCGGCCGGTCGCCGAGGGCGGCCGTGACCGTGGACGAGTTCAAGGTGAGCGCCTGAGCCCGATACCGGCTCAACGGAAAGGAACCGGATCAATGATCGCTTGGAACACCTCGCGCCGCCTGATGAGAGGGCTGGGCGCGATGGCCGCGCTCGCACTCGCCGTGACCGCCTGCGGCGGATCCGGCGAGCCGGCGAGCGGCGGCGACGGGAACGTCACCCTGTCGGTCTCGGTGTGGAACCTCGCCAAGACCCCCGAGTTCACGGCGCTGTTCGACGCCTTCCAGAAGGCGAACCCCACCATCAAGATCAAGCCGGTGGACATCCTCGCGGACGACTATCCCGACAAGGTCTCCACGATGCTCGCCGGCGGCGACAAGACCGACGTGATCACGATGAAGAACGTCATCGACTATTCGCGCTACTCCAGCCGCGGGCAGCTCCTCGACGTCACCGACGTGGTCAAGGCCACCGACACCGCGAAGCTGGCGGGCCTGCCCGCCTTCGACCTCCAGGGCAAGTATTTCGCGATGCCGTACCGGCAGGACTTCTGGCTGCTCTACTACAACAAGAAGCTCTTCGAGAAGGCGGGCGTCACGATGCCCGACCAGCTCACCTGGGACGACTACGTCAAGCTGGCGCAGCAGCTCACCCGCGAGGAGGGCGGCAAGAAGGTCCACGGCACCTACCACCACACCTGGCGGTCGGTGGTGCAGGCCGTCGCCGCCGCGCAGACCGGCGGCGACCAGCTCAGCGGCGACTACTCCTTCTTCACCGACCAGTACGCGGTGGCGCTCGGGCTGCAGAAGTCCGGCGCGACGCTCGACTTCGGCACCGCGACCGCGCAGAAGTCGGACTACCGGACGCAGTTCGAGACCGGCGCCACGGCCATGATGCCCATGGGCACCTGGTACGTCTCCGGCATCCTGGAGGCCAAGGGGAAGGGCGCCACCGACGTCGACTGGGGGCTGGCCCCGATGCCGCAGCGCCCCGGCGGCTCGGGGGTGACGACGTTCGGCTCGCCGACCGCCTTCGCCGTCAACGCGCGGGCCGAGCACGCCGACGCCGCCAAGAAGTTCGTCCAGTTCGCCGCCGGCCCGGCGGGCGCGGAGGCGATCACCAAGGTGGGCGTGGTGCCGGCGCTGCAGACGCCCGAGATCACCAAGGCGTACTTCTCCCGTGAGGGCATGCCCGCCGACGAGCTGTCGAAGAAGGCCTTCGCGCCGGACAAGGTCACGCTGGAGATGCCGGTCAGCGACAAGGCGTCCGACATCGACACCATCCTCAACGAGGAGCACCAGCTCATCATGGTCGGCGAGAAGACGGCCGCGGACGGCATCCGCTCCATGAACGAGCGCGTCAAGAGTGAGGCGCTCAACTAGGTGACCGGCGGCGGGCCCGCGGCGCCGGCCTCCGGCGCCCGCCGCGTCCCGGTCCCTTTCAGACGTCACAGAAGGACGGTCATGGCCCATGTGATGACGCCTCCGGCGCGGCCCGCGCCGGAGGCGCCGCCCCCCAGGAAGCGCGCGTGGCGCGACATCCTCATCGGATGGAGCTTCATCCTCCCGAACTTCCTCGGCTTCGCGCTGTTCACTCTCGTCCCGATGGTGGCCGCGTTCGCGCTGGCGTTCCTGGACTGGGACTCCTACAGCACGCCCGAGTGGGTGGGGCTGAAGAACTTCCAGCGCATGCTCGGTGACGAGAACTTCCACGTCGCGCTCCGCAACACGCTCTTCTACGCGGCCGGTCACATCCCGCTCACGCTGGTGGCCGCGCTCGGCCTGGCGATCGTGCTGAACCGCAAGCTGCGCGGGATGGTCCTCTTCCGCACCGCGGCGTTCTTCCCCTACGTCACCTCGCTGGTCGCCGTGGCCATCGTCTGGAACATGCTGTTCAACCCGACGGCCGGGCCGCTCAACCAGGTGCTCGAAGCGCTCGGCGTCGACAGCCCGCCCCGGTGGGTGGCCAGCACGGACTGGGCCATGCCGGCGGTGATCATCACCAGCGTGTGGCGGGACATGGGGTACTACATGGTGCTCTACCTGGCCGGCCTGCAGACGATCCCGAAGGAGTACTACGAGGCCGCCACGGTGGACGGCGCCAACGCCTGGCAGCGCTTCTGGGGCATCACCCTGCCGAGCCTGCGGCCGACGACGTTCTTCGTCGTCGTCATGCTGACCATCCAGAGCTTCAAGGTCCTCGACCTCATCGTGGTCATGACCGACGGCGGCCCGGGCCGCAGCACGAAGGTCCTGGCCCAGCTCGTGTACGAGCAGGGCATCAGGGAGGGCCGGTTCGGCTACTCCTCGGCGATCGCGCTGGTGCTCTTCCTCATCGTGCTCACCGCCACCCTCGTCCAGTTCCGGCTCAACGAACGGAGGAACGGCTGATGACGACGCTGCGCGAGGCTCCGCCGGCCGCGGCCCGGCCGCGCCCGCCGTCCGGGCCGGACGGGGTGGACCGGCCCGCCCGGGGTCCCGTCCGCACGGCGGCGACCTACGTGGCGCTCGCCGTGGTCACGGCGCTGGTGCTGGTGCCGTTCGGCTGGATGGTGTCGTCGTCGCTGAAACGCGACAACGAGGTCCTGACCATCCCCATCGAGTGGATCCCCGACGAGCTGCGCTGGTCGAACTTCGTCGACATCTGGCAGCGCATCCCGCTGCTGACCTATCTGGGCAACTCGGCGTTCCTCGCCGTGACGATCACGCTGCTGCAGGTGCTCAGCGGCAGCTTCGCCGCCTACGGGTTCGCCAAGGTGCGCTTTCCTGGCCGGGACGCGTTGTTCGTCGCCTACATCGCCACGATCGCCGTGCCGTGGCAGGCGTACATGGTGCCGCAGTACATCATGATGCAGCGGGCCGAGCTGACGGACACGTACTGGTCGATCATCCTGCTGCAGGCGTTCGGCGCGTTCGGCGTCTTCCTCATGCGCCAGTACTACATGTCGATCCCCGACGACCTGTGCGAGGCCGCGCGGATCGACGGCCTGAGCGAGTACGGCATCTACTGGCGGATCATGCTGCCCCTGTCCAGACCGGCGCTGGCCAGCCTGGCCCTGCTCACCTTCGTCAACACCTGGAACGACTACATGGGGCCGTTCATCTACCTGACGAGCAACGAGCTGTGGACCGTGCAGCTCGGGCTGCGCTCGTTCGTCGGGCAGTACGAGGCCGAGTACGCCATGATCATGGCCGGCGCGGTGCTGTCGGTGCTGCCGATCCTGGTCATCTTCCTGCTGGGCCAGCGCTACTTCATCCGCGGCATCGCGACGAGCGGGCTCAAGGGATGAGCGCGCAGGGGCGGGTCACCGGGGTGCGCCGCCTGCTGCGGCCGGCCGCGCAGACCACGTACGAGAAGGTCTTCGGGACCGTCTACGTCGGGCTCATGACGAACGTGCTGCTCGCGGTCGCCTTCGCGCCGCTCCTGGCGGCGCTGGCGATCGTGCGCGACCCGATCGCGTCGTGGCCGTTCTTCGTCGCGCTGTCACCGCTGTGCGCGCCCGCCCTGACCGGGGCGTTCGCCTGCTTCGCCGCGCTGGGCGACGGGGGGACGGCCGTCGTGCTGCGCCCGTTCTGGGCCGGCTACCGGCGCGGCGCGGGCCGTGCGGCGCTGGTCTGGGCGGGCGGGGCCGCGGCCGTCAGCGTGCTCGGGCTCGACGCCGTGGTCGTCGCGCGCACCGGCTGGGGGCCGGCGCTCGTCCCGTTCTTCGGCACGGCGGCGGCGCTGGTGGCGGCCGTGACCGTCGCCGTACTCGTGCTGCTCGCCGAGCCGCGCGACGAGCCGGTGCGCGCCCTGCTGCGCCCCTGCGTCTACCTCGTGGCGCGGCGCTGGCACCTGGCCGCGCTCAACATCGTCGTGCTCGGCCTGGCCGGGTACGTCGTGCTGACCAAACCGGTGATCGGCGTGCTGCTCCTGGGCGCGCCCCTGCTGTACCTCGTGTGGGCCACGACGAGATACATCGTCGCCCCCGTCCACACGCCTGAGCGAATGAGCACCTCCATGTGACAGAGGCAACAGAGCACAGGAAGGACGGCACGATGAGAGGAAACGGCAGGCTTTTACGGTTGGGGACGGCCCTCGCCCTGGCGGCGGGAACGGTCGTCTGGGCGGTGGCCGCGGTCACCACGACCGCCCAGGCGGCCACCAACGGCTTCAGGGGCGTCAACTGGGCCGACGAACGCGACAACTTCGTCGACGACACGCTCGTGCTCGGCGGTCTGAGCACCTCGGACAGCTACGCGACCACGCAGGCCAAGGCGGACCGGATCCTGTCCAGCTTCCAGGCCAACCTGGGGGCCAACACGGTCCGCCTGCCGGTCAACCACCCCACCGTCTCGGGGGCGTACTGGAACTCCTATACCGGCGCCATCGACATGGCGACCGCCAAGGGCATGAAGGTCATCCTCAGCTACTGGGAGGCCGACAGCTCGCGTGACGGCCTGGTGGACGACACCACGCAGTTCTGGGCGATGTGGCAGAAGATCGTGGCCAGGTACGGGGGCAACAGCCTCGTCCACTTCGAGCCGATGAACGAGCCCCACGGATACAGCGACGCGAACTGGAAGAACCTGGCCGCGCAATGGCTGGGCAACTACCCCTCCGTGCCGCGGGGCCGGGTCATCATCAGCGGCGCCGGCTACAACCAGCGGCTGGCCACGATCGGGAGCGACAGCCGCTTCGACGGCACGCTGATCTCCTTCCACACCTACCGGTTCTTCAACAACAGCCTCACCAGCGAGCTGCAGTGGCGGCAGAACCTGCGTGACAGCGTCGGCGGTTACGCCGGCCGGGTCCTCATCACCGAGTGGGGCGCGCCCATGACGGACGGCCGCGACTACGACCACCCCTCGCTCGGCGACCCGTTCGTCGCGTTCGTCCGGGGCGTCGCCGCCGAGGCCAGGGCGCTCGGCCTGGGCACGGTCTACTGGCCGGGCGTGCGCGTCAACGACTGGTACCGGCTGCAGGAGATCAACGGCAGCGGCACGAACCTCACGCTCTCGACCACCAGCGCCTCGGGACGCGACCAGCTCCGTTACTCGTGGGGCGTCTCCGACGGCCTGCCGCCGACGCCCGCGTCCGTCTACCACCGCGTGGTCAACCGCAACAGCGGCCGGGTCATGGACGTCATCGCCGCGTCGACCGCCAGCAACGCCGAGGTCAAGCAGTACGCCTGGAACGGCGGCGAGAACCAGCAGTGGTACTTCGAGGACGCGGGCGGCGGATACTTCCGCCTCGTCAACGTCAACAGCGGCATGTGCCTGGACGTGGCGGGCGGATCGAGCGCCGACGGCGCCAACGTGATCCAGTACACCTGCGGCACCGCCGCCAACCAGCAGTGGCAGTGGCGGGCCACCGGCGGCTACTACCAGCTGGTCGCCCGCCACAGCGGCAAGTGCCTGGACGTGGCCGGCTCCGGCACCGGCGACGGCGCCGACATCCAGCAGTACGCCTGCAACAGCGGCGCCAACCAGCAGTGGTCACGCGTCCAGTCGTAGACGAGGCCGCCGGGTGAGCCGGCCGGGCGTGGAATTTTCATGGCCGGGCGGCCTGCCCCGGTGATCGCTCGCGCGGTGCGCCTGCCACGTTCGGCCAGCTCGGCCCCTGCTTAATGGTCAAGGGGCCGGGCCGGCCGCCCGCGGGCCGGCGCGGCGGCGGCTGTACGGGCCGGACGGCCCTGCGTACATTCCGACCGTTGCGAACCCAGCGAGGAGAGAGCCGAGATGAGATCCATGCCATGGATCGCCGCGGCCGGCGCGGCGATCGTCGCACTGGTCGTGAGCGCTGTCCTGTTCATGAGGGTCCCGCCCGCGAACGCGGCCGTGGGCCTGCACGTCAGCGGTACGAACATCGTCGAGGCCAACGGCCGGACGTTCACCATGCGCGGGGTCAACCATCCGCACGTCTGGTACACGAACCAGACCAGCTCGTTCGCCGCTGTCAAGGCGCTCGGGGCCAACACCGTGCGCGTGGTGCTGGGCAGCGGCAAGCGCTGGGGCCCGTCCACCGACGTCGCCAACGTGATCTCCCTGTGCAAGCAGAACCAGCTGATCTGCGTCCTGGAGGTGCACGACACCACCGGGTACGGCGAGGACGGCGCGGCCGCCACGCTCGACGAGGCGGTCAACTACTGGATCAGCCAGAAGAGCGCGCTCGTCGGCCAGGAGAACTACGTCGTGATCAACATCGGCAACGAGCCGATCGGCAACACCAACGCCGCCCAGTGGACCGGCGCGACCACGGCCGCCATCCAGAAGATGCGCAGCAACGGCTTCGAGCACCTGCTCATGATCGACGCCCCCAACTGGGGCCAGGACTGGCAGTACGTGATGCGCGACAACGCCCAGACGATCCTGAACGCCGACAGCCGCCGCAACACGGTGCTGTCCATTCACATGTACGCCGTCTTCAACACCGCCGCGGCGATCACCGACTACCTCAACCGGTTCAGGGACAACGGCTGGCCGCTGGTCATCGGCGAGTTCGGCTGGCGCTTCGGCGCCGGCGAGGTGGATCACGAGACGCTGCTGTCGGAGGCGGTGTCCCGCGGCCTCGGTTACCTCGGCTGGTCCTGGAGCGGCAACACCGACCCGATCCTGGACATGGCGGCGAACTTCGACCCCGCTCAGCTCACCACCTGGGGACAGCGGATCTTCAACGGCGCCAACGGCATCAAGGCCACGGCCAAGGAGGCCGGCATCTACGGCGGCGCCACCCCGACGGTGACCACCACCATCACGAGCACCCCCACGCCCACGGTCACGCCCGCTGGCTCGTGCCGGGTGGCGTACACGATGAACACGTGGAACACCGGCTTCACCGCCAATCTCACGATCACCAACACCGGCTCATCGGCGGTGAACGGCTGGCGGCTGACGTTCACCCTGCCCGCCGGGCAGGCGATCACCAACGGCTGGGGCGCGTCGTACTCGCCGGCCGGCGGTCAGGTCACCGCCACCAACGCCGCCTGGAACGGCGGCCTCGCGCCGGGCGCCGCCACCACCGTCGGCTTCCAGGCCACCCACACCGGCGACACCGCCGAGCCCGCCTCCTTCGCCCTCAACGGGGCCGCCTGCCAGGTCGTCTGACCTCACGGCAGGAGGGCACCCCTGACATCGGATCATTTCGGCCGTAGAAGTCGCCGGGTTTGACATAGCCACTGGTCAGACCCGGCGCCTTCATGTGGGCGGTCTTTCGGCTGCCGAAAACATCGGATGCCGCCCTTGTTGCGTGCTGGTTTCGGTGCTATTTCCTTAGGTCATGGTCCCGTGTGATCGGAGGAATCAGTGCCCCACCCCCCGAGGCGACGATTCAGTGCCAGTTTGATCGTCGTGTTCGCCCTCGCAGCCGGCCTATCAGCCCCGGCACACGCGCAAGCAACCTCACAGCCGGCCTCTGGGGCCGACCAGACACCCGATGACTTGACCCTCTGGTACGACAAGCCCGCCACGGACTGGGAGACCCAGGCGCTGCCCATCGGCAACGGCCCCCTCGGCGCGATGGTCTTCGGCGGCGTCGCGTCCGAGCAGATCCAGTTCAACGAGAAGACCTTATGGACCGGCGGCCCCGGCTCTCCCGGCTACGACTTCGGCAACTGGAAGAGCTCCCGGCCGGGCGCCATCGCCGAGGTCCAGCAGCAGATCGACCGCGACGGCAAGATGGCCCCGAACGACGTGGCCGCCAAGCTGGGCCAGCCCAAGACGGGCTTCGGCGCGTACCAGACCTTCGGGGACCTGTTCCTGGACGTCGCCGGCGCGCCCCAGAGCCCGGCCGGCTACCGGCGCGAGCTGAGCCTGCGCGAGGCCGTGGCCCGCGTCGGCTACACCGCGGACGGCGTGCGCTACTCGCGCGAGTACTTCGCCAGCAACCCCGGCAACGTGATCGTCGGGCGGCTGTCGGCCGACCAGGCCGGCAAGGTGTCGTTCACGCTGCGGCACACCTCGCCCCGCAACGACAAGACCGTCACCGCCGCCGGCGGCCGGCTCACCATCCAGGGGCGGCTCGGCGGCAACGGGATGCGGTTCGAGGCCCAGGTCCAGGTGATCGCCCAGGGCGGCACCCGTACCGACGCCGGCGACCGGATCACGATGACCGGCGCGGACAGCGCCGTGTTCGTGCTGTCGGCCGGCACCGACTACGCCGACGCCTACCCCGCCTACCGGGGCGAGGACCCGCACGCCAAGGTCACCGCCGCGGTGGACGCCGCCGCCGGCAAGAGCTACGACGACCTCAGGAAGGCGCACGTCGCCGACTACCGCGAGCTGTTCGACCGGGTGCGGCTGGACCTCGGCCAGTCGCCGTCCGAACTGCCCACCGACCAACTGCGCAGGAACTACACCGGCGGCGCCGCGACCGGCGACCGGGCGCTGGAGTCGCTGTTCTTCGCCTACGGCCGCTACCTGCTCATCTCCTCCTCCCGCGAGAGCGACCTGCTCCCGGCCAACCTCCAGGGCGTGTGGAACAACTCGACCAGCCCGCCCTGGTCGGCCGACTACCACGTCAACATCAACCTGCAGATGAACTACTGGCTCGCCGAGCAGACCAACCTGCACGAGACGACCGAGCCGTACGACCGCTACATCTCCGCCATGGTCGCGCCGGGCCGCAAGACCGCCCAGGACATGTACGGCGCGCGCGGCTGGGTGGTCAACAACGAGACCAACCCGTTCGGCTTCACCGGCGTGCACAACTACGCCAGCTCCTTCTGGTTCCCCGAGGCCGCCGCCTGGACCACCCAGCACCTGTACGACACCTACCGCTTCACCGGCGACACCGGCTACCTGCGGGAGACCGCGTACCCGGTGATCAAGGGCGCGGCGGAGTTCTGGCTCGACTTCCTGCACACCGACCCGCGCGACGGCAGGCTCGTGGTGTCCCCGAGCTACTCGCCCGAGCACGGCGACTTCTCCGCGGGCGCGTCGATGTCGCAGCAGATCGTCCGCGAGGTGCTCACCAACGCCCTGGCCGCGGCCAGGAAGCTGAAGGTGGACGAGGGCTTCCAGACCGAGGTGAGCGCCGCCCTGGCCAAGCTCGACCCGGGCCTGCGCGTCGGCTCCTGGGGCCAGCTCCAGGAGTGGAAGAGCGACTGGGACTCGCGGACCGACACCCACCGGCACGTATCCCACCTGTACGCGCTCCACCCGGGCAACCAGATCACCCCCGGCACCCCCGAGGCCGAGGCGGCCAAGGTGTCGCTGACCGCGCGCGGCGACGGCGGCACCGGCTGGTCCAAGGCATGGAAGGTCAACTTCTGGGCGCGGCTGCTGGACGGCGACCACGCGCACAAGATGCTCGCCGAGCAGCTCAAGAGCTCCACGCTGGACAACCTGTGGGACACCCACCCGCCGTTCCAGATCGACGGCAACTTCGGCGCCACCTCCGGCATCGCCGAGATGCTGGTGCAGAGCCAGCACGACGTGGTCCACGTGCTGCCCGCGCTGCCGTCCGCCTGGAGGAACGGCTCCGTGAGCGGCTTGCGCGCCCGCGGCGACGTCACCGTGGACGCCACCTGGAAGGACGGCGCCCCCGACACCGTCACCGTGCACCCGGGCAAGACCGGCCCGATCACCGTCAAGTCGCCGTTCATCGCCGGCCGCTACCGCGTCTACGACGAGCAGGGTCACGAGGTCGGCCCGCGCCGCGACGGCGACACCCTGAGCTGGACCGCCCGCGCGGGCAAGGCGTACACGATCCAGAACGAGGCGGCCGTCGCGCTGACCGCGCCCGCCACCGTGCAGCCGGGCGTCCCGTTCCAGGCCGAGGTCGCGGTCACGGCCACCCGCCGGCGCGCGGTGCCCGCCTCCGACGTGACGCTCACCGTGCCCCAGGGCTGGAGCGCCGAGCCGGCCACCCGGCACCTGGCCGCCGTGGCCCCGGGACGGTCGCTGACCGCGGCCTTCACCGTCACGCCCGGGCCCGCGGACGGCTCGCGGCGCGCGGTGCTGGCCGCCGCGGTCGCCGGGGACTCCTGGAAGGGCGCGGCCACCGCCGTGCTCGCCCTGGAGCCCTGCGCCGCGGCCCCGCCGGGCTCGGTCCTGGTCGCCTGGGACCCGAAGGAGGGCGGGACCGTGACCGACGCCTCGGGCAACGGCCGCGACGCCACCCTCACCGGCGGCACCGCCTCCTACGACGCCACCGCCCCCTCCGGCAGCGGCCTGGTGCTCGACGGCAACACGTACCTGACCACTGCGGACACCACGCTCGGCCTGGTGCGCGAGGCGACGTTCGCGGCCGAGGTCAAGATCGCGGGCAGCGGCTACCGCCGGTTGTTCGACTCCCAGAGGTCCGGCGACCCCGGCACCGACGGCGTGCTCATCGACGTCACCCCGAGCAACACGCTGCGCTTCATCGGGGCCGGCGCGAACGTCGGCCTGAACACCACCCTCCCAGCGGGCCGCTGGATCGACCTCGTCGTCACCCTCGACCGCACCGGGGCCATCACCGTCTACGTGGACGGCGAGCGCAAGGCCACCGGGCAGGCCACCTCCGACGGCATCACCGGCTGCACCGCCCGCTCGCTGCGCTTCGGCGCCGACCAGGGCGGCGGGCAGCGGCTGACCGGCTCGGTGGACCGCGCCGCCGTCATCGCCCGGACCCTGACCGCGGAGGAGGTCAAGAGCTGGCGGGAGCTGGCCTTCGGCTGAGCCGGACGGGACGGCGTGGCACCTGGCCGCGCCGTCCTACCGTCTTCGCTCGTCTGATCACTCAGAGTCATGATCATTGTTATGGTAACGATATCTGCCGAAGATTCCGACATTCTGGCTGCCGTGCAACCCTTGCCGCGATCAATTCCGACCTGACGGGGGAGTTCGCCGGTGGCAGGCATCCAGGAGACGGAGCGAGTACACGAGGCTTTTGCGGATCAGGTACGGCGTACCCCTGATCGGGTCGCCGTGGTCGCGGGCTCGGCCCGCGTGACCTATGCCGAGCTGGACGCCCGTGCCGAGCGGATCGCCGGCGAGTTACGCAGCCGGGGCGCGGGACGTGGCGACTCCGTGGGCGTGTGCCTGGACCGGGACGACTGGCTGATCGCGGCCCTGCTGGGAGTGTGGCGGGCGGGGGCGGCGTACGTGCCGCTGGACCCGGCCTATCCCGCCGATCGGCTGGAGTTCATCGCGTCGGACGCGGGCATGGCACACCTGATCACCTCCGAGCCGGTTGCGCGGAGGCAGGAGGCCGTCCTCAGAGCCTCGGGCGCCGCGGCCCTGCTGATCGAGTCGGTGGCAGGCGGCGATCCGGACGCGGCCGGTTCGCACGGCGGGCGCGCCGTGCCGGGCGATCCGGACGCGGCCGGCCCCGATGGCGGGGGTGCCGTGCCCGGAGACGGGGCGGACGCCGCCTACGTGATCTACACCTCCGGCTCGACCGGCCGCCCCAAGGGCGTGGTCGTCGAGCATCGCAACGTCATGGCGCTGCTGCGCCACGAGGCCACGCGTTACCCGGACGAGCTGGGCGGCATGCTCTTCGCCACGTCGGTGTGCTTCGACCCATCGGTGACGCAGATGTTCCTGCCGCTGATCCGCGGCGGGACCGTGATCGTGGCCGACAACCTGCTGGCGCTGCCCGCCCTCCCGGCCCGTGACGAGGTGACGTGCGTCTACGGCGCCCCCTCCGCGCTGGTCGCGCTGCTGAGCGAGCCGCTGCCCTCCGGCGTGCGCCTGGTGATCGCCGGTGGCGAGCCGCTGACCAGGGCCCTGGTCGACCGCATCTACGCCAATCCCGGCGTTCGCCGCGTTGTAAACGTATACGGGCCGACGGAATGCACGGTCACCTGCACCTCCCACGAGGTCCTGCGCGACGACGACGGCGAGCCGCCGATCGGCTCGGCGTACGCGGGCTCGGTGCTCACCGTGCGCGACGCCGGCGGGCGGCCGGTGGCCGACGGCGAGATCGGCGAGCTGTGGGTGGCCGGGCCGCTGGTCGGCCGGGGATATCTGAACCGGCCGGCGCTGAGCGCCGAACGGTTCGTGACCGACGAGGAGGGCGTACGCCACTACCGCACCGGCGACCTCGTCCGCCGCGAGAACGGGATCTGCCACTACGCGGGCCGCAACGACGACCAGGTCAAGGTGGCCGGGTTCCGGGTCGAGCTGGGGGAGGTGCAGGGCAGCCTGACCCGGCATCCGGGCGTGGACCACGCGGTCGTGCTCACCCAGGACGACTCCCGCGGGGTGCGGCGGCTGGTCGCCTACGTCCAACCGGCCGAGGCGGGCCTGGCGGAGGCCGGGTTGCGCCAGTGGCTGCGCGAGCGGCTGCCCGACTACATGGTGCCGTCCAGGATCGCGCTCATGGAGCGCATCCCGCTCGGTCCCACCGGGAAGGTGGACCGGGCCGCGCTCCCCGCGCTGGAGTTCGCCCCCGAGCTCGGCCCCTACGTCGCGCCGCGCGACGACACCGAGCGGCGGCTCGCCGAGATCGTCGGGGCGGTGCTCGGCGTCGAGCAGGTCGGCGTCCACCACCATTTCATCGACCTCGGCGGCGAGTCGCTGGCCGCCGCCCGCATCTGCGCGGTCATCGAACGGGAGCTGGGCGCGCGCGTGGCGCTCACCACCTTCCTGGGCCGGCCCACGATCGCCGAGCTGGCCCCGCTCGTGGCGGCCGCCCGGGCCGCATCACCTGGGCCCGCCGCGCCCCGGCTGACCCGCCACCCGGGCAGGGACCGGTACCCGCTCACGGCCGCGCAGCACGGCATGTGGCTGCTGCGCGAGGTCAGCCGCACCCAGAACGCCACGACGCTCGCCTTCCGCCTGCGCCTGACCGGGCTCGACTCGGCCGAGCCGGTCAGGCTCGCCCTGGACGCGCTGGTCCGCGAGCACGAGGTGCTGCGCACCGTCATGGTGACCGGCCCGGACGGGGAGCCGACGGCGGAGGTCCGGCCGCCGGCGCCGGTCCCGCTGGAGGAGCACCGGTACGCCCCCGGCCTGGCCGAGCGCCTCGCCGTCCACGGCTTCGACCTCTCGGCCGACGTCCCGCTCCTGCGCGCGGCCCTGCTCTGGCACGACGACGAACCGACCGAGCGAGCCGCTGAGCAGGCCCCCGGCCGGATATCCGGGCCGGGTGTTGGGCGGGTGGCCGAGTTGATCGTGGTCACCGACCACACCGCCTACGACGGCTGGTCCAACGCGGCGCTCATGGCGGCGCTGACCGGCACCGTCGCGGAGCAGCCCGTGCAGGTCGGCGACATCGCCCTGCTGGAGCGGGAGCTGGCCGCGGATCCGGCCAGGACCGAGCGGCTGCGCGCCTTCTGGGCGGAGGAACTGGCCGGGGCGGAGCCGCCGTACGACTTGTCGGCCCGCGCCCGCAGCGGTCCCAGCCGGTTCCGCGGCACCCGGCTGGTGCGCAGCGTGCCGGCGCGGACGGCGACCCGGGTGGGGGAGCTGGCGGCGGCGACCGGCACGACCCCGTTCGCGGTCTACTTCACCGTGCTCGGCCTGCTCGTGGCGGCCCAGACCGACCGCCCCGACGTGCTGCTCGGCGCGGCCGTCGCCGACCGCGCCCACCCCGAGCTGGAGGGGCTCATCGGCCCGCTCGTCGACGTGCTGCCCGTGCGGCTCCGCCTCGACGGCGAACTTTCCGTACGCCGGGCCATCACGCAGGCGGCGGCCGCCACGACCCGGTCGCTCGATCACATCGGCCTGGCGCCTGAGGAGCGGCTGGCCGTCTCCGGCATCGGGCGTCCCCGTGGCACGATGCTCACCCCTGTCGTGCTGTCCTACCAGCCACCCGCCGTACCGGTGCGGCTGGCACGCGACGGGCTCACCGTGGAGCTGCTCGGTGAGCTGAGCGGCGGGGGTGCGCAGGCGCCGTACACGCTGTTCGTGAACACCACGGTGGACGGCGTGGAGATCCAGGTCGAGTACGACATTGACCACTTCACCCGGGAAGAGGCGGAATCCTTCGCCGACCGGCTCATGCGGTTGCTCGAAGCCGCGGTGGCCGGCCCGGACCTGCCCTTGTCCTCGTTCGAGCTGGTCACCGCGGACGAACGGGCCCGGCTCCTGGCCTGGGGCGCCGGTGCGCCGCTGCCCGAGCCCGGCTCGGGGACCGTCGTACATGAGGTGCTGGAGCGAGCGGTTCGTCACCCGGGGCGGGTGGCGGTGGCGGACGGGTCAGGCGAGCTGACCTACGCCGAGCTGGCCGAGCTCTCGGCCCAGGTCGCCGCCGCCCTGCACAGCACGCCCGACGCAGACGGCCCGGGCGGCCCGGGTGGTCTTGGCAGTCGTCCAGGCCGTTCAGGTGGTCCAGGCGGTACAGCAGGTGGAGACGGCACAGGTGGTGGTGGCGGTCGCGTTGTGGGGGTGTGCCTGCCGCGTGACCGGCACCTGCCCGCCGCGCTCGTCGGCGTGGCCAGGGCGGGCGCGGCCTACGTGCCGCTCGAACCCGACCACCCGGCCGAGCGGCTGCGGAACCAGCTCGCCGACTCCGGCGCCACGGTGGTGCTCGCCTCGGGAGACACCCTCAGGCTCGCCCACGAACTGGCCGAAGCCACCGGCGCGACCGTCCTGGACCTGGCCGCGCTGCGCCCAGCCACGCCGGGCACGGTCGGGTCGGGCACGGTCGGGTCGGGCACGGTCGGGTCGGGCGGGGAAGTGCCGAGTTCGGGAG
>NZ_VCKX01000183.1 GCF_005889725.1 Nonomuraea zeae | reverse complement strand
GGCCGGCCATGAACAGCCAGTCCACCCACCCCTGCCCGGCCAGGCCGGAGAAGAAGCCACCCAGCGCGTTCTCGCCGGTGCCCTTGAGGAACCCGGTCGTCGGGCTGCCGCCCTCGATCCAGGCCCGATTGGCCGGAGTGGCGAAACCCCAGCCGAACGTCTTGTCCAGGAACGCCCACAGGAAGATCCAGCCGATCGCGATCCGGGCGGCCGCCCAGACGTAGTCGACAGGGGTCCGCGCCGCCTTGCCGACGCCGGTGTCCATCGCGGGCTTGCTGATGGTAGTGGCCATGGCGGGCCTCCCTTTCTGCTGTGCCGTATGTCCTTGTGCACCTCCATCACAGCGATTCCGGCCGCCCGCGTTCAGTGCCGTACGGCCCTCGGCGACGGGACCTTGGTCCTCTCAGCATGCGCCTGCGTAGCGTCGTACGGTCCCGCTGCCGGACGAGGGACCTTCGGCCGCCGCGGCCGGGTCGTTCGGCACTCACGGCACCCCGAGCCGGAGCGGCAGCGTCGGTCGCAGGAGGTGTGTGATGTCCGCTTCACTCGCTACCGAGCTCGGCGTCCGGCGGCTGCTGGTGGCGGCCGGTCAGGCCCCATCGGTGCTCAACACCCAGCCGTGGCGTTTCCATGTGGTCCGCCGGGAGTGCGTAGAGCTGTTCGCCGATCCCGACCGGCGGCTGCGGATCAGCGATCCGCGTGGGCGCAACCAGTACGTGAGCTGCGGTGCGGCCCTGTTCAACCTGCGTCTGGCGATCCGCACGGCCGGGCAGCGGCCGATGCTGTGGCTGCTGCCGTCACCCGAGGAGGAGCCGGACCTGCTGGCGGCCGTACGCGTGGGCGAGACGTCGCCCGTTCCGGACGAGCACCGCGAGCTGTACGACCTCATCCCCGTGCGCCGCACCAGTCGCCGGCCCTTCACCAGCCGCCGGCTGCCCCCAGCGGTGCTGGCCGAGCTCCGGCGCGCCGCCGCACGCGAGGGCGCCACCCTGCTCCCCCTCGACCGCAACGCGACGACCGACCTGCTCGACTACGCCGCCATCGCCGAGGACGAGCTCGCTCGTGACCACGAATACCGCGCCGAGCTGGCCGCCTGGACGATACCGGGCGCACGGTCGGACGGCATGCCCAGTTACACCCACGGGCCGCGGGCCCCGAAGGGTCCTTACCCCGTCAGGGACTTCGGACGGCAGGTCGGCGAGGCCCGGTTCGAGGAACATCCGCAGCTCGCTGCGCTGACCACGATGAGCGATGGGCCCCTCGACTGGCTGACGGCAGGCCAGGCGTTGCAGCGGGTGCTGCTGGTCGCCGCCAAGCACGACGTGTCGGCGTCGTTCCTGAACCAGCCGCTGGACCTGCGGGACATGCGCCGGCGTCGCGACCCCGGCCACCGCCGCGGCCACCCGCAAATGATCATCCGCTTCGGCTACGGGCCGTACGTGGCCCGCAGCCCGCGCCGCCCCGCGGAAGAGCTGCAAACCTGCTGACACGTCCGTGAGCGCGCAGGCGAACGAGGGCACGGCGGCCCGGCCGGTCAGGGCCGTTGCGGCCACCGTGGAGGACCTGCCGAGCGGTGCCCATGCCCCCGGGGAGGACGCGAGGACACCCGCCGGGCGGTGGGCGGTTCCGCCCGCACAGCCGGATCGGCCGTCCTGGGGCGATCAGGACCTGGTGACTGCCGGTCACTGCGAATCGATCCGCTGCCGGATGGTGCCGCCGCTGAGGATGGGGACCTCGTGCGCCTCGGCGGGTGTCCTCGTTCATCTTCGTGGCGCGCGTCGCCCCGGGCGTAGGGTCATTGGTCCCTTCGGCCGGGGACGTTTGCCGCTATCCCGGCCTCCCGCCCGGCGTTCACCATGGGCTCCAACGGTGCCATGGAGGTGAACCCATCATGATCGGTGGACGCGTGATCATGGAGACGTCGGTGGTCGAGGCGGATCTGGCGACCCTGAGGAAGCGGGTCGACGGTCTGGAGGAGCAGGTACGCGCGCTGACGGCCGCCTACCTCGCCCTCGTCAGGAGCATGGAGAATCTGCAGCATGCCGCCGCGGCCGGTGACCGGGCGGATGGCGCGGTTGACCGCTGACGGGACACGCCGGGGTCGCGGCTTCGCGAGACGGCCCCCGGCGTGATGCGCTGAGCTCATCGACTCTGGAGGTGGACCATGAGCACCCGATCAGCGAAACAGGTGCTGGACGCGGTGGTGGAGGCGGGGCGCTGGGCGCCGTCCGTGCACAACACCCAGCCCTGGACCTTCGCCCTTTCCGGCGAGGAGATCAGCCTGCGCGCCGACGTCGGCAGGAAGCTGGCGGTGAGCGACGCCGCGGGCCGGGAGCTGCTGATCAGCTGTGGCGCTGCCCTGTTCACGATGCGGACCGCGATGCGCTGCGAGGGTTACGAGCCGCTGGTGCGCGTCCTCCCCGATCCCGACCGGCCGGCGCTGCTGGCCACGATCAAGGCCGGCGCGCAGGTCGAGGCCGACGAGCCGACGCGGCTGCTCGGCGCCGAGATCGAGCGGCGCCGCACCCACCGGGCCGGCTTCGCCGACGTGCCGGTGCCGGACAGGCTGATCGAGTCGCTGGTCAGGGCGGCCATGAGCGAGGGCGCCATGCTGACGCCGGTACGCTCCGCGGACGCGGTGAACGTGCTGGCCGCGCTCACCCAGGCGGCGCAGGGTGTGCAGATGCAGGACCAGCGGTTCAACCTGGAGGTCATCCGCTGGGCGCGGCCGCCCGGCAGCGCCCGTACCGACGGGGTGCCCGCCGAGGGGTACCCGCAGGAGGCCGCGCCGACGGAGCCGCACTTCCCGCAGCGGCACTACTCCTGGCGGCACGGTTGGGGCGGGGCCGGCGAGCAGAGCGCGGCGGCGATCGGCGTGGTGGCCGTGCTGACCACGGCGGGCGACAGCCGCGAGGAGTGGATCGCCGCCGGTCAGGCGCTGCAGCACGCTCTGCTGCACGCCTCCGCGCACGGCGTCAGCGCCGCCTTCCACACCCAGGCGCTGGAGATGGACCTGCTGCGCGAGTTCCTGCGGCAGGAGCTCTGCGCGGGCGAGTACCCTCAGATGATCATGAGGTTTGGTGTCACGTTCGACGCCAAGGAGATGCCCCGCCGTCCGGTGTCCGACGTCGTGGAGTGAGCGGGCGGCCGGGGTCGCGTCGCTCAGGGGCCTGGGTCCTGTCGCTCAGGGGCCGGGGTCCCGCCGGCTCAGGGGCCGGCGCCCGTCAGTCCCGCCGGCCGGCGCGCAGCCGGGCGGCCAGGGCGGCGGCCTGGGTGCGGCGCTGCATGTCGAGCTTGGACAGCAGGTTGGAGACGTAGTTCTTGACGGTCTTCTCGGCCAGGAACATCTGCTCGCCGATCTGCCGGTTGGTCAGCCCCTCGCCGATGAGGTCGAGGATGTGGCGCTCCTGGTCGGTCAGGGCGGCCAGCGGGTCCTTCCTGGCGGCCTGGTCGCGCAGCCGTTGCAGCATGGCGGCGGTCGTCTGCGGGTCGAGCAGCGACTGGCCGGCGGCGACCGTGCGGACGGCGCCGACCAGATCGGATCCGTGGATCTGCTTGAGCACGTAGCCGGCCGCTCCCGCCATCACCGCGTCGAACAGCGCGTCGTCGTCGGCGAACGAGGTCAGCATCAGGCACGCCAGGCCGGGCAGCCTGGAGCGTACTTCCCGGCAGACGTCCACGCCGTTGCCGTCGGGCAGCCGCACGTCGAGCACCGCCACGTCGGGCTTGAGTGCCGGGATGCGGGCGATCGCGGACTCGGCCGTCCCCGCCTCGCCGATGACCTCGATGTCGTCCTCGGAGTCCAGCAGAGCAGCCACACCGCGGCGGACGATCTCGTGATCGTCGAGCAGGAACACACGAATCATGATGGCGACGCTATCCGAGCGGCGGACCAGCCGAAAGGGACGAAAGTCCCATCGTCGGTGCGCCGGCCCGGCTCGACGCGCGTCAGCCCCGCCTGCTGTAGAGGTGGAGGGCGAGCGGCGCGCACACCGCGGTGATGGCGGCGGTCGCGATGAGCGACCAGGTGACGGATCCGCCGGTGCCGCCGGTGCCGTTCATCAGGCCCCTGGCCGCGGTCGCGACGTGGCTGAGCGGGTTGACCTCGACGAAGGCCTGGAGCCAGCCGGGCATGGTGCGTGGCTCGACGAAGATGTTGCTGGCGAACGAGAGCGGCATCAGCACGACGTTGGCGATGCTGATGACCACGGCCGGGTCGGGCACGAGCAGGGCGACCGTGGCCCACAGCAGGGACAGCGACAGCCCGAACGCGACGATCAGAGCCGTCGCGGCGGTCACCCCCGCCACGCCGCCTTCGGGCCGATAGCCCATGATCAGCCCGAGGACCACCACGACGGCGGACGCGAACAGGTAACGGGCGGCGTCGCTGAGCAGGCCGCCGAGCACGAAGGCGCCGCGCCAGACCGGCAGGGAGCGGAAGCGGTCGAAGGCTCCGGTGGTCACGTCCTGGGCGAGGCGGGCACCGCCGTACATGGTGACGATGGCGATGCTCATGCTGAGCGTGCCGGGCAGGAGGAACGTGAGGTAGCCGGCGGACGAGCCGCTGACCGCGCCGCCGAAGAGGTAGGTGAACAGCACGGTGAACAGGATCGGGATGGCGATCGAGTCCACGAGCTGTTTGGGGTCGTGCTTGATCTTGAGCATGGCCCGCCGGCCGAAGGTCGCGGAGGCGGTGAGGGCTCCGGCCCGGCGGCGTGGCCGGCTCGCGGCGAGCACGATGTCGATCTGGTGGGCCCGCGCCTCGGCGGGGCGCGCGACGGCGGCCGGGGTGCTCATGCGTTCACGTCCTCGTGATCGGTGGGGGCGGGGCCGGCCGGGTGGCCGGTCAGGGCGAGGAAGGCCTCGTCCAGGCTGGGCTGGCCGAGAGTGACCTCGGCGACCGCCACCCGGGCGTCGGCCAGCCGGGTCATGGCCTGCCCGACCAGCCGGCCCACGTCGGTCGCGTCAGCCGGGGCGGCCAGGAGCATGGACAGGGCGAGCGGGTCGGCGGCGAGATGCACCGTCCCCTGCAACGCGGCGGCCAGGACCTGTTGCGCTCGCGGACGCTGCTCGCCGTCGAGGAGCCGGACGTGCAGGGTGCCCGAGCCGACGCGGGACTTGAGCTGGGCGCTGGTGCCTTCGGCCACGATCCGGCCGTGGTCGATGACCGCGATCTGCTCGGCGAGCTGGTCGGCCTCCTCAAGGTATTGGGTGGTGAGCAGCACCGTGGTGCCGGCCGCGGCGATCCGGCGGACCAGCTCCCACACCTGATTACGGCTGCGCGGGTCGAGCCCGGTGGTCGGCTCGTCGAGGAACAGCAGGTCGGGGGGCACGATCAGGCTGGCCGCGATGTCCAGCCTGCGGCGCATCCCGCCCGAGTATCCGCCCACCGGGCGGCCGGCCGCGCCGGTCAGGTCGAAGGCGGCGAGCAGGTCATCGGCTCGCTGCTTGCCGGCGGCGCGGGACAGGCCCTGGAGGCGGCCGAGGATGATCACGTTCTCGTACCCGGTCAGGTCCTCGTCCAAGGCGGCGAACTGGCCGGTCACCGCCACCCGGGCCCGGATCGCGTCCCGCTCGCTGATCACGTCGTGACCGAGGACGCGGGCGGTGCCGCCGTCGGGCCGGGTCAGGGTGGCCAGGATGCGGATCGTGGTGGTCTTGCCCGCTCCGTTGGGGCCGAGGAACCCGAACACCTGGCCGCGCCGGACCGTGAGGTCGATCCCGTCCAGCGCCCGGTGCTCGCCGTAGATCTTGATCAGGCCGTACGCCTCGATCGCCGGCCCATCCCGGCCCGTGCTGTTCTTTGACATGCTGTCAGAGTTCTGTATCTCTTACGAGTTGTCAAGGTTGTTGCGGAGCGGATAGCATCGCTGCGATGGCTGACGCACTCGACACCGCCCCGCCCGCCCGCGCCCGGCGCTCCGACGCCCGGCGCAGCATCGACGCCATCCTCAACGCGGCCCGCATCGTGCTCGGCGAGCAACCCGACGCCAGCATGGAGGAGATCGCCACCACGGCCGGTGTCACCCGCCAGACCGTCTACGCGCACTTCCCCTCACGCGACGCCCTCATGGCCGCCCTCATCGAGGCCGCGGCCGCCGAGTACACCGCCCTGCTCGATGCCGCCGGCCTCGACACCGCCCCGCCCGCCGACGCGCTGGCCCGGTTCCTCGACGCCGGCTGGCAGTTCCTCCGCCGCTACCCGCTCCTGTTCAACCCCGCTGTGGCCCAGATCTACCGGCCCAAGAGCAACGACCCTCACGACGTCGTGCCCCCGCGGCTCGAACGGCTCATCCGGCGCGGCCAGCGCACGGGCGACCTCGACGGGTCACCTTCCGCCGCCTGGCTCGCCGCCGCCGTCATCGGGCTCCAGCACGCCGCCGCGGCGGAGGTCGCCGCCGGGCGCCTCACCCCGGCCGAGGCGGCGGCTCTGTGCCTGCACAGCACTCTGCGCCTGTGCGGCAGCGGCGATCGGCCGGCTGCGCGCGGCTAGCCGCGCCCCGGGGGCCAGGCGACATCGTCGATCGCGAGGAACGGCGAGGCCGCGACCGCGACCGGCGTCATCCCGGAGCAGGCCATGACGTCTCGGTGCAGGTGGGACTGGTCGGCGTAGCCGCTCTCCGCCGCCACCGAGGCGGCGCCGTGGCCGGTGACGAGACGGTGGGCCGCGTGGTCGAAGCGGATGAGCCGGGCGACCCGCTTGGGCGTAAGGCCGACCTGGGCGCGGAAGCGGGACCACCGGCGCTTGCGGCTCCATCCGAGCTCGGCGACCAGCCGTTCGACGCGTACCCGCCCCCGGCTGGCCACCATCTGTCTCCAGGAGAAGGCGACCTCCGGGTCGACGGCCCGGCCGGCGTCGCCCCGCCGGGCCAGTACGGCCTCCGCGATCGCGCATCGCTCCTCCCACGACCCGCGCGCCGTGGTCAGTGCCGGGAGTCCGGGCCGCGGGCCGGTCAGCGGAAGTTGGAGATGCGCAGCACCGCCAGCATGTCCGTCGCCCGCGAACCGGTCGAGAAGGACGCCTCCGCGCCCACCCAGCCGCGGAAGGCCCCCGTGTCGTCGATGATCTGCATGAGCGGTTTGACGTGGGAGTTGCCGGTGTAGCAGAACTCGCCGCGCTCCATCGCCAGGCAGGTGCACCAGTGCCAGAGCGTGTCGCGGCGGTCGGACTTGGAGATCATCGTGAGGTAGTACTGGATGGAGCTGACGTTGGGGCGCGTCCCGCCACCGTACTTGGGGCAGCCGCCCGATTTCTGGCACGCGCCGCGCGAGGACGGCTGCAGGTAGGTCAGGCACGAGGTGGTGGCGGCGCAGGCGCGGAAGGCCGAGTGGCCGAACGGCTGGTCGCGGGAGGTGACGAGCTTGCCGCTCGCCCAGCTCGTCAGGTCCTGCCTGAGCGAGCCGGGGAACGCCTTCACCGAGGTCATCGCGCGGCGGGTGCCGATCGCGGCGTTGCTGCCGTAGCCGTACCCGTGCGTGGCCAGCGTGCTCCGCTTGAGGTCGAGGCGGGCCAGCTTGCCGTCGAGGGCGGGCCGCACGTACCACTGCTCCGTCCACGTCTGGGCGATCTTCCACCGGATGGTGAGCACGTCGCCCGCCACCGTGTACGTCCCGGTGCGGCTCTCGTCGGGGGCGCCGGTGAAGCCCCCGGCGGTGAGCACCTCGCAGCCCCGGGGCTTGGACGCGGCGCCGCCCGCCTTGGTGGTGCAGCTCGGGTCGGGGACGGTGCCGGTGCGCTGCCTGGCCTGGGGGTGACGCTGCCACCACAGGTACATGGAGGCGCTCACGGTGCCGTTCGCGGCGAAGCGGTAGCTGCCCAGGCGTACCCAGTTCTGCTGGGAGGAGGTCTTCAGATGACCTTGCGAGACGACATAGGTGGACCTGCCGCCCGGCAGCGTCGAGGCGGTGGCCGCCGCAGCGGAGGCCGGGGCGATGGCCGGGTGGACGGGCAGGAGGGTGAAGGCGAGCACGAAGGAGAGGATTGCCGCTGCGGTACGCAAGAAGGGACTCCGGAAGGCTTGCAGGCGTGGCCGATCGTCAATGGGCCACCGTATTCGCTCCGGACCGGATATGTCTGCCGAACCGCGGCCATGAGGAAACCTGACCGGCGCGCGTAAAAGCCGCCGGATGGCGTCAGGAGCGGCCCGGGGTCACCAGGCCGGATTCGTAGGCGAGCACGACGAGCTGGGCGCGGTCGCGGGCATGGAGCTTGGTCATGGCCCGGTTGATGTGGGTTTTCGCGGTCATCGGGCTGATCGCCATGCGGCCGGCGATCTGGTCGTTGGACAGGCCCTGCGCGACCAGGGCGACGGCCTCGCGCTCGCGATTGGTCAGCTCCTCCAGCCCCGTGCCGGCCCCGGTGTGGAGCGGCTGGGTGACGTACCGGTCGATCAGCCTGCGGGTGATCGACGGCGCGAGCAGCGCGTCACCGCGCGCGGCGACGCGTACGGCGTGCAGGAAGTCTTCCGGCACGATGTCCTTGACGAGGAACCCGGCCGCGCCGGCGCGCAGCGCGTTGAAGACGTACTCGTCCAGGCCGTAGTTGGTCAGGATGACGACGTGCACCCCGGCCAGGGCGGGGTCCGCGGCGATGCGCCGGGTCGCCTCGATGCCGTCGAGGACCGGCATCTGGATGTCGATGAGCGCGATGTCGGGCAGGTGCCGCCTGACGAGGGCCAGGCCCTGCAGCCCGTCCCCGGCCTCGGCCACCACCTCGATGTCGTCCTCGAGATCGAGCAGCGCACGGAATCCGCTGCGCAGCAGCGGCTGGTCGTCGACCAGCACGACCCGGATCACGGCGTCCGGCTCACGGGCAGCTCGGCCTGGACGGTGAAGCCGCCCTCGCCGCGCGGCGCCGCCCGCAGCCGCCCGCCGAGGGCGGTGACGCGTTCGCGCATGCCGAGCAGCCCGACGCCGGGCACCGGCTCGGTGTCCGGCGTGGCCTTGCCGTCGTCATCGACCCGGATGACCAGGGCGTCGGGGCGGTAGTCGATCCGGACCGAGGCGGTGACGGCGGCCGCGTGCCGGGCGACGTTGGTGAGCGACTCCTGAACGATGCGGTAGGCGGTCCGGTCCACCTCGGCCGGCACGTCGTGCCGTTGCCCCTCGATCGTCAGCGTCGCGTCCAGGCCGCCGCTTCGGGCCCGTTCCACCAGCTCGGCCACATGGTCGAGCCCGCGCGGCGGGGCCGGGTCGTCCTCGCGCAGCGCCTCCAGGGTCGCGCGCAGCTCGCGGGCCGCCTCGCGGCCGGCCTCGCGGATCGCCAGCAGGGCCTCCGGCGGCTGCTCGCCCCGCTTGCGGGCCACGTGCACGGCGACCTCGGCCTGCACCTTGATGATCGAGATCTGGTGGGTGAGCGAGTCGTGCAGCTCCCGCGCGATGTGCAGCCGCTCCTCGTCCGCGCGCCGGCGCGCGGTCTCCTCGCGGGTGCGCTCGGCTTCCTCCGCCCGCCGCTCGGCCTGCCGCAGCGCCTCGCCCGCGGCGCCGGCCGCGATCAGCCAGGCCAGCTCGAGGGCGCCCCGGGCCTGCGCGAACGCCTCGCCCGTGTCGTGCAGGCCCGAGGCCAGGGCCGCGAGAGGGAGCAGGGCCAGCATGATCACACTCGCCGCCACCGTGACGGCGCGGTGTCCCGCCCGTACGGCGGCGTAGACCGCGAACAGGTACGCGACGGCGGGCACGTCGAATCCGGCCGCCTGATATCCGACCGCGAACAGCCCGGTCACGGCCAGGACGGCGACCGGCGCCCGGCGGCGCGCGGCCAGCACCAGGCCGCCACCGGCCAGCAGCGCGTATCCGAGCAGGTCGAGGGAGGTCGCGGAGCTCTGCCCGGACAGCCCCGTGACCAGCAGCGCCGCCGCCACGCCGGCGGCGATCACCCAGTCTCCGAGTCCGGCCGGGATGCCGGACCGTCCTGTCCTCATGCGCGCACCCTAGCCGGATGTCCGCGCGGGCGGATCCCGCGGGTGGATGATCGGCCGGCTACCGCGCCCGCGGTAGTCCCGCGGCTCCTGCGGCGGCGGTGGTAGCCGGCTGCGGCGAGCGCGGCAGGGCGGATTGCCGTCGTCAGCCGGACGACCAAAGGCGGGTCCGGTGGACATGATGGCGGCGTCCAGTCGTAGGAGGAGAAGGAGCACCTCATGTCAGCCCGATCTGTGCTTACGGTGGCCGCGGCCACCCTGACCGGCGGTATCGCGTTCGCCGCCCCGGCGGCCGCGCGCGTCTCGGTCCAGCTGGACCCCGCCGGCGCCTACGCCCTGACCTCCGGGCGTATCTGGTCCCTGGTGGCCGCGCTGCTGGGGCTGGCCGGCGTGGTCGCCGGCGGGCTGGCGCTGGCCCGCTCCGCCGGCCGTTTCCGCACCCGGACCGGCACCGGCACCGGCCGCAACGGGGCCGTGGTGGCCCTGGTGGCGGGGCCGGCCGGCATGGTCATCGGCGGGCTGGTCGTGGCCGCCGCCAAGGGTGGGCCCGGCACCGGCTACGGGATCGTCGGGGGCTTCGTGGCCCTGGTGGTGGGGCTGATCAGCGTGGTCGTCGGCGGGCTGGCGCTGGCCCGCTCCCGGCGGCGCAGCGGGCACGACGCGTCCCGGACCGCCTGAAGGGCGCCCGGCTGCGGCGGGCGCCCTGGGCCCGCCCCCGCCTCCGGTCTTATAGGGGGACCTGCCAGCGCAGCCGGGTGCCTCCCCCTTCGGGAACCTCCAGCTCCGCCGTGCCGGCCAGCCGGGCGGCCCGTTCCTCGATGTTGCGCAGGCCGCTGCGGCGCCCGGCCTCCCCGAGGCCGGCGCCGTTGTCCGTCACGATGAGGACGAGACCGGTGTCGGCGACCTCGATGGAGACCTCCGCCCGGCTGGCGTGGGAGTGGCGGACCACGTTGGACAGGGCCTCGCGCAGCACCGCGAGCAGGTGCTCGGCCACGGATTCGGGCACGAGGGTGTCGATCTGTCCTTCCATCCGCAGCCCGGGCATGAAGCCCAGGTGGCTGCCGGCGCCTTCGACCAGGTCGACGATCTGTCCGCGCAGGCTGGGCGCGGCACCCTCAAGAGGGCCCTGGAGGGCGAAGATGGACGAGCGGATCTGCCGGATCGTGCCGTCCAGCTCGTCGATCGCGTGCTGCAGCCGCTTGGACGCCTCCGGCCGCTCCACCAGCCGTACCGTGCTCATCAGCGTCATCGCGGTCGCGAACAGCCGCTGGATGACCACGTCGTGCAGGTCCTTGGCGATGCGGTCGCGGTCCTCCAGCAGGCCGAGCCGTTCGGCGTCGCGGCGCGTCTCGGCCAGCTCCAGCGCGATCGCCGCCTGGCCGGCGAAGGCGTGCAGCATCTGCTGATCCGCCGTGCTGAACGGCAGGCGCCCGCTGCGCTTGGTCACCGAGAGCACCCCGCGCACGCCGGGCGCCTTCCCCAGCGGGACCATGAGCCCGGGCCCGTAGCCCAGCCGCGGGAGCAGCGAGTCGGGGTACGGGGCGCTCTGCAGGTCCGTCGCGGCCATGGGCTCCCCCCGGGTGAACACCTCGCCCGCGAGCGTGTCCGACACGTCGAAGGCGACGCCGGTCAGCTCCTCCGCGCCCTCGCCCTCGGCGATCTCCACCACGAGGGCCTGCCCTGCCGGCTCGGGCAGCAGCACCTGGACCAAGTCGGCGTCGCTCATCTCACGGGCGCGGGCGGCCACCACGGTCAGCACCTGACCCGGGTCCGCGCCCGACAGCAGGCTCGTGGTCACCTCGGAGGAGGCCTCCAGCCAGGTCTCGCGCCGCCGTGAGACCTCGTACAGGCGGGCGTTCTCCACGGCGACGCCGGCGGCGGTGGCCAGCGCGATCACGATGGCCTCGTCCTCCTCGTCGAAGTCGCCGCCGCCGCGTTTCTCGGTGAGGTAGAGGTTGCCGAACACCTCGTCGCGCACCCGTACCGGGACGCCGAGGAAGGTGCCCATGGGCGGGTGGCCGGGCGGGAAGCCGTAGGACTCGGGGTGGTCGGAGATGCGGCTGAGCCGCAGCGGGCGGGCGTCCTTGATCAGCAGGCCCAGCAGGCCCAGCCCGTGCGGCCAGTGCTCGATGCGGGCGATCTCCTCCTCGCTCAGTCCCACCGGGATGAACTGCAGCAGCGTGCTGTCCTGGCCGACCACGCCGAGCGCGCCGTAGCTGGCGTCCACGAGCCGGGTCGCGGTCTCCACGATCCTGCGCAGCACGGTCTCCAGATCCAGGTCGCTGCCCACCGAGACCACCGCTTCGAGCAGCGCGTGCACCCGGTCCCGGGTGGCCAGGACGGCGTTCAGGCGTACCTGCAGCTCGGCCAGCAACTCATCAAGCCGCATCTGCGGCATCAACGGACGATGCTCACTCTCCACATCGATCAGTGTCGCACCAGGACACCATGGCTCCGTGCTCGGTCCGAAAAGACGTGCGTCCCCGCGACGGCGACGCCGTGCGACCGTCGCTCATCCGCGATCGTTCGTGCGCGTCTCGCCCGGGACGGGAGCGGGCACCAGCTCGAAACCGGTGATGATCTCCGGACGGATGCGGATCACCTGCTCCATCTCCCCCGCCACCCACGGGCGGAGGATCGCCTTGTAGCGGGCCACCTCCCCCGGATCCTCCACCAGCCGGGCGACGCCCGTGACCACCACGCTCCAGCCCAGGCGCTGCTCGACGTCCAGATCGTCGGCTTCGAAGGCCACCACGGTCTCGAACGCGGCGAGCTCCGCGCTCAGGACGGTGCCCGGGCTGGAGCGGATGACGATCTGCCCGCGGGCGACGATATGGTTCACCGGCCGTACGGCCGGGAGCGCGTGACGGGTGAACACGACCCGCCCGAGCGGCACGCTGGCCAGCAGCCGGAGAGAGTCCTCCGCGGACAGTTCCTTGAGGTCACGGCCGGTCATGCCACCGGACCGCCTGTCGTGGTGATAATCACCGCCTCAGCCTGGAGCATCGACAGCAGGGATAAATAGGGCCAAAGGTCCCTTCCTGTCGCGTCACGTGCCCGGCTCGGACGCGACGTCCGCGGGCAGGGGTGCCCGAAGGTCCTCATCGGCAAGGACTTTCGTCCCTAGGTGGCGGCGCACGTGAGGCGATGCGATGGCGGCCATGGAACGTGATGGCGAGGAAGGTGAAATGGGCACCGCCATGGCTGTTCCCCCGCAAGAACGAAAGGAAGCACCCTTGACCACCCTCAACGAGCACCAGCTGCGCACCGCCCATTTCGTGGCCTCAGTCCTCCTCAGCTACCCCGACCACGCCCTGGACGAGGCCCGGCCGCTGCTGACCGAGGCGGTGGCCACCCTCCCCTACGGCGAGGTACGCCGGCGGCTCGCCGCCTTCCTGCGCCACCTGGACGTCACCCTGCCGGCCGCGCTAGCCGCCCACTACGTGGCGATGTTCGACGTCGAACGCCGCTGCAGCCCCTACCTGACCTACTACGCCTACGGCGAGACCCGCGAGCGCGGCGCGGCCCTGCTGCGTTTCAAGCACGCGCTGCGCGCCGGGGGCTTCGAGCTCGCCGACGGCGAACTGCCCGACCATGTGGCGGTGGTCTGCGAGCTGTCCGGCCGCGGCGCCGTCAAGCAGGCCGTCCGCCTGCTGCAGGAGAGCCGCGCCGGTCTGGAGCTGCTGCGTACGGCTCTGGAGGAGGAGGGCTCGCCGTACACCGACGTCGTGGCGGCGGTGACCGCCACCCTGCCCCCGGCCAGCGCGCGGCACCGGGAGACGGCGCTGCGGCTGGTGACCTCGGGCCCGCCGGCCGGGGAGGTGGGGCTGGAGCCCTTCGCCGGCACGGGAGACGACCGGTGAACGTCCTGTAGACCGGCCGGCTTGATGCCGAGCGGGTCACGCCGCCCGGAGGGGTTCCCTAGAGCAGCGGAGGGACGACGACGAGGTCGTCCTTGCCGGCGGCCACCTCGGCCACCACGTCGACGACGCCCTCGACCGCACGGACCGCCTCGACGAGCGCGACCGCCTCAGATCTGCGCTCCACCCGTCCGGCGACGGTCACCACGCCCTGGTCGATCCGGATGGTGAACGCCTCCGGGTGCGTGAGCACGGCTCTGACGTCCGCCTCCAGCTCGGCGGCCGGGCGGGCGAAGACGCGCAGCACGTCTCGCTGGTGCAGCGTCCCGACGATCCGGCCGGTGGCCGGGTCGATCACGGGGACCTGCTTGATCCGCTTGCCGTGCATGAGGCGGGCCGCGTCACGTACGGAGGTCCCGGGCGTGACGGTGATCGCCGGGGACGTCATGAGCTGCGCCGCCCGCACGCCCGCGGCCTTCTCGTGCTCGCGCCGCTGCCTGCCGGACTCGAACATCGACACCGTATGCCGGATCGTGTCGATCTCCTTGAGCAGCAGGTCGTCCTCCGACACCACGCCCACCGGCCGCCGATCCGCGTCCACCACGGTCACCGCCCCCACCGCGTACCGCTTCATCGCCGCCACGATGTCGGCGAATGACGCGTCCTCCAGCACCGCGATGGCCACCCGTCCCATGACGTCCTTGACCTCGATCGACATGGTCTCCTCCTCGCTTCCGCCTCTGACGCTCCTCCAGATCGGCGGGCCCCGGCAGCGGCGAACGTCCCGGATGCCAGGGTCCAAAGTCCTCAGGCGCGTACGACGGCCACCGGGCAGGCGGCGTGGTGCAGCACCCCGCGGCTGACCGAGCCGAGCAGCGCCGACCCCACGGCGCCGCGCCCGTGCGAGCCCACCACCAGCAGGTCCGCCCGGCCGGACGCCTCGGTCAGCGCGGCCACCGGATGCGCGACGGGAGCCTCCTCGATGACCGTCACCTGCGGGTAGTCCGGGGCGAAGACCGCCAGCCGGTCGCGGACGACCTGGTGCTGCGCCGTCCGGATCTCGTCCATGTCGTACACGATCTCGGGGGCGTAGACGTGCACGGGTAGCTGCCAGGCGTGCACGACCCGCAGCGTGCTGCCCCGCAGTTTCGCCTGCTCGAAGGCGTAGGCCAGGGCGGGCTCGCATTCCGCGGAGTCGTCCACCCCCACCACCACCTCGCCGTACGGCACCGGCCGGCGCTCACCGCGTACCACGACGACCGGGCAGCGGGCGTGCCCCGCCACGTGCGTGCTCACCGACCCCAGCAGCGCGCCGGCGAAGCCGCCCAGACCCCGGCTGCCGACGACGACCTCGGTGGCGTCCTTCGCCTGGTCGCGCAGGACCAGGGCGGGCTCGCCCTCGACGTCCTGCACCGTGACCTCGACCGCGGGCTGGCGCTCGTGGACCAGGGCCAGCGCCTCGCGCAGGATCCGCCGTCCCTCACTCAGCAGCGTGTCGGGCAAGGCGCCGATGGGGAATTTGCCGATCTGGTACCAGGATCGGTCCACGGCGTGCACGATCCGCAGCGGCACCCGCATGCGGAGAGCGTCGTTGGCGGCCCATTCGACGGCGGCACGCGAGGTCACCGAGCCGTCCACTCCCACAATGATCATGATGTCCTCCTTCGTCTCCTCCCATCCGACCTGCTCACGCGGATTTCCCCCAGGGCCGGAGGTCGGTGCCGCCGAGGGCCCAAAGTCCCTGAGGCCGAAATCGGGTCGATTCGCCGCCGCTCACGCTGGTAGCGTGCGCCCTGGCCCGGCAGGGGCCGCACGGCGAGGGGAAGGAGCCGTCATGTCCGCCGATCTGACCGAAGACAGCAAAGAGAACGTGGTCAGCGTGGACGTGCCCGCCTGCCGGTAAGCCGGTGCGGCTTGACTCGCGCGCTGACCGGACTCCTAGGGGAGATCATGGCGCTCGAGGCCACACGCAAACAAGCGATCATCGAGCAGTACGCCACCTTCGAGGGCGACACCGGTTCGCCAGAGGTTCAGATCGCGCTGCTCACCTACCGGATCGCCGACATCACCGAGCATCTGAAGACGCACCAGCTCGATCACCACAGCCGGCGCGGGCTGCAGATGCTCAACGGCCGCCGGCGGCGGCTGCTCGGCTATCTCCGCAAGACCGACATCGAGCGTTATCGACGCCTCATCGCCCGCTTGGGACTGCGCCGATGAACGCGGTCGATGACCGATGAACACCGTGGCCGGGGGCCAGGCGCCCGCCGGCACGTGCCTCCTGGAGCACCCTGTGAGGCACGCGCCGCCGGCGCTCCCCCGGCCGACCTTTTCGCGCTACGGCCTCAGCCCGGCGGGGAACCCGGTCCAGCGCAGGTCGGGCGGGAGATGGCTCATGTCGTTGAACATCACGACCGTGGGCCGCAGGCCGTCGCGGTACTCGATGACCGTCAGCGCGGTGTTGCCGCTGTTCAGCCCGAGCCATCGCGACGGCGGCGCGTCCAGCGCGTGCCGCACCAGCCACGCGATCTGATAGGCATGCGTCACCAGGACCTCGTGCGTGTCGGACCGGGGCCCGGTCGAGGTCGTGCCGGGAACCTTCGCGAACCGGGCGACCAGCGCCTCGGCGAGCCGCCGGCCCGAGGCGGCCTCGGCCTCGTCGTAACCGTCGAAGAAGCCGGCCCAGGACGGGGGCGTCTCGGCCGTAGCGGGAACGTAGGGCACGTGGTCGGTGAGTTCGGCGGCCTCGGCCACGGGCACGTCCGGCAGGTGCCGGGCGAGCTCGTGCGCGCTCGCCACCGCCCGTGACAGCGGAGAGTGCCAGACGGCGTCGACCGGTAGGCCGGCGAGCCGTTCGCCCAGCAGGCCCGCCTGCCGGCGCCCGACGCCGGTCAGCTCCCCGAACGCGTCGGCCGCGCCGTGGCGGGCGAGGTAGAGGTGTCGTGTTGTCATGATTTATCGGGACGCGGCGCCCCTGCGGCCCCGCCCCTCTCGTCTCCTGTCCATCTCATAGGTAGGTACGCCTGCCGGGTCAGCCGCCCGAGCCTTCGACCAGTAGCACTGGGACCGGGCTCGCTCGGACCGGGCTCGCTCGGACCGGGCTCGCTCGGACCGGGCTCGCTCGGACCGGGCTCACTCGGACCGGGCTCACTCGGACCGGGCTCACTCGGACCAGGCTCGCTCGGACCGGGCTCATTCAGGCGTCGGCCGCAGTGACGATGCCTGCGGTGCCGTCGACGGTGATGACGGTGCCGTCGTGGAGGCTGCTCGTCGCGTTCGGGATGCCGAGGACGGCGGGGATGGCCTGCTCGCGGGCGACGATCGCGGCATGTGACAGCACGCCTCCGGTCTCGGTGACGACGCCGCCCGCGATCCGCAGCAGCGGCGTCCACGCGGGGTCGGTGAAGGGGCAGACGAGGATGTCGCCCGGACGCACCCGCGCGAAGTCGCCGGGACCCCGGACGATCCTCGCGCTACCGGTCACGGTCCCGCGACTGCCCGGCGTCCCGGTGAGCAGGGCGGCCGAGGTGCCCGACGCTCCGGAAGGCGAGGCCGGCGGCGGGGGCGCGGCGGTGACCGGCCGTGCCTGCAGCACCCAGATACGCCCGTCCACGATCGCCCACTCGACGTCCTGCGGCCCGCCGAACACGGCGGCGATCTCCCCGCCCAGCTCCGCCAGCCGCAGCGCGGTCGCGTCGTCGATGGCCGGTCGCTCCCGCGCATCGGCAGGCACGTCCCGGACGACGAGCCGCGTGCCCTGCCGGTCGAGGCGGGAGCGTTTGTCCGCGACGGCGCGGGTGACCGAGCCGTCCCCGGCGACCCGGTAGGCGTCCGGCGTGACCGTGCCCCCGACGACACTGGGACCGAGCCCCCAGGACGCCTCGATCCGCGTCACGTCGTCCGGACCGGCGGGCGTGAACATGACCCCGGCCACCTCGGCATCCAGATGACGCTGGACGATGACGGCCATCACGAGATCCCCGGAAAGCCGGTCGTCGCCGCCGGCGGCAGCCCGGTAGCCGATGGCACGCGGCGAGAACAGCGACGCCCAGCAGGCGCGTACGGCATCGGCGACCTCGCCGACCCCGCGTACGGCCAGAAAGCTCTCATGCTGACCGGCCGCCGACGCCAGAGCGGTGTCTTCACCCGCCGCCGACGACCGCACCGCCACGGGCGGATCACCGAGCCCGTCGAGCGCGCGTCCCAGCGCTGCGACCACGGCGGCGTCCACCGGGCGGGCCTCGATCGCCTCCCGCGCCGCGCCGGGATCACCTGGACCATCACCGCACCGCCCGAGGTCCAGATCACGGACGGCGGCGGCGTACGCGCCGAACGAGACGACGAAGCCGTCCGGAACCGGCAGACCGGCGCGAAGCAGCGCGCCGAGCGCACCGGCCTTGCCCCCGCAGGTATCGGCGACAGCCTCCATGAGGGGGACGATCATCCACCCCGCCCTTCAACAAAATATTGACGATGCCGTGCCGATTGTGGATCATGAGTCGCATGCCACGCAAGCAGGACCTCGCTCACTCCATGCACGACGACCACGCCCAGGCCCGCCGCGAACAGGACGCGCGCCGGCGCCTCCTGAGCCTGGGCGCGGACGCGCTCGACCCCCGCCCGTGGCAGCCCGCGTCCGTCCCGCCGTCGGCAGCCGACCTCACGCGGTTCGCCGTCTGGCGCAGCGCCGACCTGTCCCCCGAGGACATCCTGCACGCGCTCGCCCTCCTACCCGCCGCCCACGCCGAAGTCGAAGGACTCGAAACCGCCCTGCTGTTCACGGCCCGCAGCGCGGGGCTGACGTGGGCGCAGATGGCCCACGCGATGGGGTTCAACTCCCCGCAGGCGTGCCAGCAGCACTACACCCGGCTGACCGCACGGCAGGACACCGGCTCATGACCCGGGACTCCGCGCCCGACCTGCTGGTCCTGCACGCCGTCCGCATCACCGGCTTCGCGGACACGCCGGTGATCGCTCATCGGTACGGGCTCGACGCGGCCCGGACGAAAGAACTGCTGCACGACGCCGAAGCACGCGGATGGGTCGGCCACACCGCCTTCGCCGGCACCGGAGGCTGGTCGCTGACCGAAGCAGGCCGAGCCGAGAACGAGCGCCGGCTCGCCGCCGAGCTCACCGGCGCCGGCGGCGCCGACGAGGTCCGCGACGCCTACCGCGCGTTCCTCCCGCTGAACGCCCTCCTCCTGCAAGCGTGCACCGACTGGCAGCTGCGCCCCACCGCCGGCGATCGGCTCGCCCCCAACGACCACTCCGACCCGGTTTGGGACGCCGGGGTCCTCCACGAGCTCGCCTGCGTCGACCGCGCGCTCACCCCGCTCGCGCACCGGCTCGGCAACGTCCTCACCAGGCTGCGCGGATACGACACCCGCTTCAGCGCAGCCCTGGCGCGCGCCCAGGCCGGGGAGTCCACCTGGGTGGACCGGACCGACATCGACTCCTGCCACCGTGTCTGGTTCGAGCTCCACGAAGACCTCATCGCCACCCTCGGCCTCAACCGCCACACCGAACCCTGACCCTCCTGACGAGCGGGACCGGCACGAGGAGATCGGCGCCACCCCGCCGGTGCGGGGGCGGAGGCCGACCGCGGCCGGGTGTCAGGCTCTCGCGAAGGACCGGCGGAAGGCGGCCGGCCACGGGAGGCGGATGATGCGCGTGACCTCCGCCGTGCCGCCCAGGCGGATCAGCGGGCCGGACGGGCCGGGCCGGGCGGTGGCGGTGATCGTGGCGGGGCTGCCCAGGGAGTCGCCCATGTCGACGGCGAGCTCGGCGATGCCCCGACCGGCCAGGTACGCGGCCGGGCAAGCGGTGCTGTTGGCGTTCGCGACGTCCTCGGCGACGCCGATCGACGGCGCGACCATGCGGGCCGCCACCCGGCCGGTGGGCGTCGGTGCGGAGTAGACGTAGCAGCCCAGGAGACCCAGGCGGTCGCAGGCGACGCGGGTGGCGGGTGCGAGGGTGTCCGAGGTGATGCCGAGTGCGGGCAGGACCAGGTCGCCTTCGATCGGCTCGGGCTCGCGCAGGTCAACGTGACCGGGGTGAGCTCGCCCTCGGCGGTGAAGAAGCGCAGGGAGACCGCGCCCGCTCATGGGCGCCGGCCCGCGGTGGAGACCTGGACGCCGGCGGTCGGCCTGCGGCGCGTCCTGGCCGTCATCGCGGAAGGTGCCCGGGGAAGGGCGTGGCCCACGGCTCGTCGTCCAGCAGGAGACCGTTGGCCAGGTAGCTGATGGTCCGGTACCAGCCGGTCAGCACGAGGAACTCCAGCAGTTGCGCGTCCTCGTAATGGTCGCGCAACGCCTCCCACGCGCCGGGCGACAGCCGGGCGCCGTCGTGCAGTTCGTCGACCGCGCGCAACAGCGCCACCTGCCGCGGCGACCAGGCGGCGCCGGCCGTCGGGTCGTCGTCGGTGGTCGCGCGCAGTTGCTCCGGCGTGAGCCCGGCCCGCTCGGCGAAGGCGGCCGCGTGCACGCCCCATTCGTACCCGCACCCGGCGCGCGCCGTCACCCGCGCGATCACGGTCTCGCGGTCGGTGTCAGGCAGCAGGCCGTGCCCGAGCAGCCCGGCCCCGACCGCGAACATGCGGGAGGCCAGCTCCGGCGACCGGTGCAGCACCCGGAACAGCGCGATCGGCTCGTGCGCCGCGCCGGGAGGCATCCACCGCCGCAGCGCCTGGTCGACCTGGTCCGGGTACGGCGGTTCGAGCGGCTCGATGCGCGGCATTCGTCCTCCCTGGGCCCACCATCCGCCAGTGCTTCGATTTCAGAATCACTATGCTGCTTCGATAACAGAAGCGCAAGGGAAGCTGCTCATCCCCCACGACGACGGCTACCGGATCGGTGCGCCCGCAGTCACTCACCGTCGAGAGGCACGCCGGGACCCAGCCGGAGCTCGACATCCGGCCGCGCCCGTACCGACCCCGGCCGAGCAGGAGGAGCGAGGTCTCCTCACCCTCCTGCCCGAACCGGCCGGAGAGCCTCGACGGCGGTGCGCAGGGCATCGATGAACGCGGTCGTCGCCGGCGGGTCGGGCGGCTCGCCGAACGTCGCCAGGTAGATCCGGCGCCGGAAGGCGGGCAGCTCGCTGGCGACGACCCCATCCGCATGGTGCGAGCGCAGGGCGAGACCGGGCATGGTCGTGACCCCGAGCCCGGCCGCGACGAACGCCTGCTCGACGACGATGTCATCACTGGTGTAGGCGATGCGCGGGCTGAACCCGGCGGCCTGGCAGAACTGGAGCAGCTCGGCGCGGCAGTTCTCGCAGCCCGCGATCCACGTCGAGTCCCGGTGGCCTTCGAGCGTCGCCCCCGCGTCCCGGCTGAGCAGGTACATCGGGTCGTCGAGCAGATAGGAGTAGCGCAGGCCGTCGTCCGGCACGACGTCGTCGTAGCGGTGCACGATCGCCAGGTCGGCCGAACCGTCGCGCAGCTGACGGGACGCCAGCGTGGGATGGGCGTCGACCAGGTGGAGCTCGATGTTCGGGTACGCCCGGGACAGCGCCGTGGCCGCCGGGGGGACCAGGACGCTCAGGGCCGAGCTGAAGGCCGCGAGGCGGACCCGGCCCGTCCGCAGCCCGAGCTGGGCGGCCAGTTCGGCGCCCGCGGCGTCCACCCGGCCGATGATCTCCGCCGCGCGGCGGGCGAGCAGCTCGCCTTCGGGGGTGAGCCGGATGCCGCGCCCGGCGCGCTGGATCAGCCTGGCCCCGGTCGCCGCCTCCAGCCGGGCCAGATGGTGGCTGATCGAGGGCTGCGAGTAGTGCAACACCCGGGCCGCTTCGGTGACCGAGCCGTGCGCGGCGACCGCTGCCAGAACGCGTAACCGGACGATATCCAGCATTCATTAAGACTATCCATGAATCCTCGCCCAATGTGGCATTAGACGCATACCCCGCCTCGGGTACAGGCTCGGACGGTGAGACCAGGCGGACGGACGAGCAAGGAGATCGCCAGGTTATGCGCACCTACCGGGAACTGTTTCGCGTGCCCGAATTCACCCCCCTCTTCGTGGCCACGTGCGCGCACGTCGCCTCGACCACCCTGACCGGGCTCGCGCTCGCCACGCTGGTGTACGCCCGCACCGACTCCCCGCTGCTGGCCGCACTGGCCATGTTCGGGCCGTCGTTCGCCGAGCTCATCGGAGCCACCACGCTCCTGTCGGTGGCCGACCGGGTGCGGCCACGTACGGCACTGGCGCTGGTCGCGCTCGCCGGCGGCGCGGCCGGCCTGGCGCTGGCCACGCCCGGCATGCCGCTGGGGGCGATGTTCGCGGTGATCTCGGCGCTGGGCCTGGTCTCCTCGCTCGGCAGCGGCGTCCGCTACGGCCTGCTCAACGAGATCGTGCCGCGGGACGGCTACGTGCTCGGCCGCTCCGTGCTCAACATCTCCAACGGCGCGATGCAGATCGCCGGCTTCGCGCTCGGGGGCCTCCTGCTGGCGGTCGTACCACCGCGCACGACGCTGATCATCGGTTCGGCCCTGGCATTCGGCGCGGCGCTGATCCTGCGGCTGGGACTCAGCGCCCGCCCGCCCCGGGTGGCCGGCCGCCCCTCCATCGCGGTCACCTGGCGGGTCAACCGGCACCTGCTGTCCACCCCTGCCCGCCGGGCCGTCTACCTGTCGATGTGGGTGCCCAACGGCCTGGTGGTGGGCTGCGAGGCGCTGTTCGTGCCCTACGCGCCACAGGCCGCCGGGGCGCTGTTCGTCGCGGCGGCGCTCGGCATGCTGTCCGGCGACCTGGCCGCCGGGCGCTTCCTGCCTCCGCGGGCCCGGCGGCGCGTCGTCACCCCGCTGCGCTTCCTTCTCGCACTGCCGTTCCTGCTCTTCGCGCTGCCGCTCAGCCCGCCCGTCGCGGCCGGCGCCGCCGCGGTGGCATCGATCGGCTTCGCCTCCACGCTGCTGCTGCAGGAACGCCTGATCGAGCTGGTCGGCGAGGAGGTCCGCGGCCAGGCGCTGGGCCTGCAGGCCACCGGCATGAAGGCGATGCAGGCGGTCGGCTCCACGCTGGCCGGCCTGACCGCGCAGTACCTGCCCGCAGGAGTGGCGATGGCTCTGATGGCGCTGGCATCGCTCGCCGCCACCGCGGCACTCAGCCCAGGACTGCGGGTGGCCGCCGCGCTCACCCGCGAAATCCACCGCCCGCGCGGTGACATTCGCATCTATGCCCCGGCGGGCCCGGGACCCAAAGTGGACTTGCTCGGACACGCCGCGGCTCGCCAGGAACAACAATGAGAGGAACAACCGTGCAGCCCCACGAGATCACCGAGGTTCTGAACCGGCCGCTCAGCCAGGAACTGCTGGCCCGCGACGTGACCCGCCTGGCCTACGTCGCCAAGGACGGCACACCCCGCAACATCCCGATCATCTTCGCCTGGAACGGCTCGGAGATCGTCACGTGCACGCCGAAGAACGCTCCGAAGCTCCATGCCTTGAGCGAGAACCCGATGGTCGCCCTGACCATCGACACCGAGTCGCACCCGCCCAAGATCTTGTTCATCCGCGGCCGGGCCGAGCTGGACTACGTCGACGGCATCCCGGACGAATACCTCCAGACGACCAGCACCTACGAGATGACGCCCGAGCAACGCGTCGAGTGGGAGGCGGAGGTGCGTTCCCTCTACCACGACGGCATGGTCCGGATCGTCGTGACCCCGACCTGGGCCAAGCTGATCGACTTCGAGACGACCCTGCCCAGCGCGGTCGAGGAACTGATCCAGCAGCGGGAAGAGCGCCGGCGCGGCTGAGCCCCGAAGTTCTCCAGAAAAATGTCGCGGTGGGATGTCGAGAACCCGCCCGCAGCTTCGTCCCTGGAGCGAACGGCCACAATGGGCCTACCGCAACAAGGAGAACATGATGGCCAAATACCTGCTCCTCAAGCACTACCGAGGCGCTCCGGCAGCGGTCAACGACGTGCCGATGGACCAGTGGACGCCGGAGGAGGTCACGGCCCACGTGCAGTACATGCGTGACTTCGCCGACCGCCTGGAGGGCACCGGCGAGTTCGTCGACGGCCAGGCGCTCTCCCCGGAGGGCACGTTCGTCCGCTACGACGGCGAGGGACGGCCGCCCGTCACCGACGGCCCGTTCGCGGAGACCAAGGACCTGATCGCCGGCTGGATGGTGATCGACGTCGAGACCTACGAGCGGGCGCTCGAACTGGCCGGCGAGCTGTCCGCGGCTCCGGGCGCGAACGGCAAGCCGATCCACGAGTGGCTCGAGGTGCGCCCCTTCCTGGCCGAGCCGCCCACGGTCACCGAGTGAACGAGTCCCTGCTGCGGGAGCTGGTGCCCACGGTGATCAGCGTCCTCGGCCGCCGCGGAGCGGACTTCGCGGCGGCCGAGGACGCCGTGCAGGACGCCCTGGTCGAGGCCGTGCGCGTGTGGCCGGACGATCCACCGCACGACCCCAAGGGCTGGCTGGTCACCGTGGCCTGGCGCAAGTTCCTCGACGCCGCCCGCGCCGACACCTCCCGGCGGCACCGCGAGGCACGCGTCGAGGACGAGCCCCCGCCCGGCGTGGGCGAGGCGGTGGACGACACTCTCCGGCTGTACTTCCTGTGCGCGCACCCGTCCCTGACCCCGGCCTCGGCCGTCGCGCTCACCCTGCGCGCGGTCGGCGGCCTGACCACGCGCCAGATCGCCCGCGCCTACCTCGTGCCGGAGGCGACCATGGCCCAGCGGATCAGCCGGGCCAAGCGGACCGTCGCGGGCGTCCGGTTCAACCAGCCCGGTGACGTCGCCACCGTGCTGCGCGTGCTCTATCTGGTCTTCAACGAGGGCTACTCCGGCGACGTCGACCTCGCCGCCGAGGCGATCCGCCTCACCCGCCAGCTGGCGGCCAGGACCCATCATGAGGAGGTCGCGGGCCTGCTCGCGCTCATGCTGCTGCACCACGCCCGGCGCCCGGCACGGACCGGCCCCGGCGGCCGGCTCGTGTCCCTCGCCGAGCAGGACCGCGGCCTGTGGGACACCCGCCTGATCGCCGAAGGCGTCGACATCCTGCAGAAAGCCCTCGCCCGCGACCGCCTCGGCGAGTTCCAGGCCCAGGCCGCCATCGCCGCGCTGCACGCCGACGCCCAGACGGCCGAGGAGACCGACTGGGTGCAGATCGTCGAGTGGTACGACGAGCTGGTGCTCCTCACCGGCAGCCCGGTGGCCCGGCTCAACCGGGCCGTCGCGGTCGGCGAGGCCGACGGCCCACGGGCGGGCCTGGCCGCCCTGGCGGAGCTCGACCCCGCCCTGCCCCGCCACACGGCCGTCGCGGCGTACCTGCACGAGCGGGACGGTGACCCGGTGACCGCGGCCCGGCTCTACGCCGAGGCCGCCCGATCGGCCGCCAGCCTCCCGGAACGCGATCACCTCACGCGACAGGCCGCCCGCCTCAACGCGGGGTTGCGTGGTTGACCGGGAGGTTTGTCCGTAAAAACCGGACGCCTTTACATTGTAGACTTCTAGGCCCCTTCGGGGCGTGGCACGTGTGGGAAAATCCGACCGGGCCGCTCGCCGACGTCGGTGAATCATGGCGCAGCTGAGGCCGAATTGTAGCTTGATGCTGGGAGCCGTCTTGC